>CAMDUB010000109.1 GCA_945878575.1 Phycisphaera mikurensis NBRC 102666
CTGGACCGCGCCCATGTTGCCGGCGCCGTGACGTTGCGCGGGGTCGGATACCGCTACCCCAACCGCGAGACAGATGTACTGGCTGACATCACCTTCACCACGCGCCCTGGCGAGATGACTGCCTTTGTCGGCGCCAGCGGTGCCGGCAAGACCACCCTATGCAACCTGATCGCGCGCTTCTTTGAGCCAACCTCCGGAACCATCACTCTTGATGGCCGCGATCTGAGTGATATCGAACTGTCGTCATTCCGAAAGATCCTGGGCATCGTTGAACAGGACGTCTTCCTCTTTGACGGCACCGTTGCCGACAACATTCGCTACGCCGATCCCGGCGCGCCAATGGAACGGGTGCTCTGGGCTGCCAACGCCGCTAATGCGAACGGCTTCATCGAAGCCATGCCCGAGGGCTATGAGACCGCCATCGGCGAACGTGGAGTTCGACTATCCGGTGGTCAACGGCAACGCATCGCCATCGCACGAGCACTTCTTGCCGATCCGCGCATCCTGATCCTTGACGAAGCAACGTCCAATCTTGACACCGAAAGCGAACGCGCGATTCAAGAGGCGCTGCAAGCACTCATGCGCGGCCGCACCAGCTTTGTCATTGCGCATCGCCTCTCCACCATCATGCATGCAGACCGCATTGTGGTGCTGAAAGACGGGCGCATCACTGAGATGGGCACGCACGCAGAATTGATGGAATCGAGCGGGATTTATCAGCAAATGGTGTTGGTGCAGACTGCGCCGCCCGCCATGCCCACCGTTCCTGGCACGCCCGGCTCAGGCGCACCGCATTCGCATAGCGGCGCCGTCAGCCGGTCGTCCGGCCACGCCACGCCCGCTGCTTCGTGAGATGCAGCCACCAACTGCGCCACTGAATGGCTACCAGCAACATGATGGTGATCGGATGCAGCACTATGCATTCGAATGATTGTCCAAAGCGCCGCGCCAAGATGATGCGCTGCAGCAACTGAGCGGCGACAGCAAACGCTGCCAATATGGTTGGTCCCAGCGGCATATCGCCGCGCACCATCATCACCGGCAGCCAGATCCACGGCAGCAGTATGCCAAGCACCTCAAGCATGGTGAACACCATCAGCACAAGCGGTGATCCAAGACCTTCGTAGGCATTCTTAGTGAAGCCGCGCCATGTCTCCGCAGCCGATCGGTACATGCGGCACGAAACGCTATCGCTGCCGTCATACAAATCAGTGTGAAACCCAGCCCGACGAATATTTCGCGGCAGTTTGATGCCGTCATGCATGCTGTCACGGAATGCCGCGTGCCCACCGGCCGCCATCCACGCCGCACGCTGCACTAAGAGAAATTGACCGCATCCAGCGCTTGTTGCTGGGTCATTCGTAGTTCGCATGCGCGGCATTGGTAGCCAACTGAAGAGCATCCAGTGAATGAGCGGAACCACCAATCGCTCAAGGAATGTGCCGGTTTCCTGCTGCGGAACCGTGCTCAACAGCGCCGCGTTCAATCGCTTGGCCTCCGCCACCGCGCGCTCCAAGCAATCAGGCGTGATGCGAACGTCTGCATCCGTAAACAGCAACCACTCGCCGCGAGCTTCCTGACCCATCCGCTCGCAGCCCCACTGCTTGCCGTTCCACCCTGCAGGGAGCGGCTGCACTGGCACGGCCCGTACGCGCGCGTCTTCCGCACACAACGCCGCAAGAATCGCTGGCGTCTGATCGGTGCTTTGATCATCATGAACAAGCACCTCAAGCGAAACACCTTGGTTGGCAAGCGCACCGCGCACCACCGCCGCAATGTTCCGCTCTTCGTTACGCGCTGGAACGCACACACTCACGAGCGGCGAATCAGACGCCGAGGCTGCACGCACGCGCCCCGCCACAGCGGATGGCGACTCGCTACTCGCTTCGCGGAACCCACGCACATCGCCACCATTGCCGCTCGGCAAAGAAGAAGCACCACGCGCGCGAGCGTAAATCCGAACATTAATGATCGTCATCACCAACGCAATCGAACTGACCAATGCGCTGAACACCGGCAGCCATGTGAGTATTCCAGTTACAACGGTCACTTTTCACCGCCTTGGCGATGTCCCGTCTCGATGGCCGTCGCCCGCCCAGTGGCGCGCAATATCAAGTCATAGAGCGGGTGTATCTGCGCAGCACCGCCGCCGGTCAGGACTGTAAATGCTGCCGCATCGCGCGTCTGCACACAACGTGCCAGCTCGGCAGCATTGTCATTCATGGCGCGCTCACACTCCGTATGCCACGCACGAGCGTCGGTCGGATCGCTCGGCGGCGCAACCGGCACGGCGCGCAGAAACACTTCGGGTCGTTGATCATTCCAGAACACGTATTCAACGGACATTGCCAGAACGCGTGCCTCGGGGTGACGCGCCGCCAACATCGCCACACCAGGACGAATCGACACCGGCAAACGCGGATCCACAAATTGACCTTGCGGTGTGATCATCAATACTGAACGCGGCGCGGCAGTAAAGCGCTCGCCCACGTACCGCACAAAGCTACGGAGCCCTGCCGCATGATCGGGATCCACGCCAAACGCGCCGAGTTTGCGGAAGAACTTGAACTTGCGAAGTTGCGTCACATCCATTGGAGTGAGTGCGGGCCTGCCCGCAAACCATCGTTCGTGAACGATGAATGCCACTAATGGATCCCACCACGAATGATGGTTACTCAGCAGAATGACTGGTCCCGCATGCCGCGACATCGTCTCCAGCACCTCTGCAGAGCCGCGCACCAAACGCACCGCGTGGAAATGCTTCGGTAATTGGCGACGAAGCCAAACACCAAAGAACTTCCGAAACCACGCACGTTCAGTGGCCGGCAGCAGTTCACTCACACCGTCTGGCACGCTTGCCCTTCCAGCACATGACTACCGGTGCCGGCGATCAGCCGTGAACCATGATCAATGCCGAAGCCCGCAGTGCCGTGCGAAGTACGCCCCACACCAAGATCCTCGCACACCGCGTCCGCTGCGGTCACGCCGCTCATCAACACCATCGGCACACCAGGCCCCGGGTTGGCGCTGCCGCCCGCCAGGTACAGATTGGAATACACGCGACTGCGATTACGCGGCTTGAAGCCACCCTTCAACTTACCGTGACTTGCCAGCCCATAGATCGCCCCGCCTTCAGCGTTGTACCAACGCTCAATACTTTGCGGGGTGAGATGACGCTCAACCACAATGTGCTTCTCAAGATCGGGCATGCCCATGCGCTTCAATTTCTCAATGATCACCGGGCGATACTGCTCCATCATTCCGCCCGGACCTTCCCACACCTGCCCGGGACGCAAGAACGGCGTGTGAATCAGCGCGTACAAGGCCTCACAACCGGCGGGCGCCTGGGTCGGATCTGTACGGCTTGGAACGCAGATGTACACGGTTGGATCGCGGGCCGGAATGCCCTGCCGATAGATGTCATCAAACTCCAGATGGGCATCCCTGGAGAACAAGAAATCATGGTGCAACAAATGCTGATACTGGCGGTCAAGACCCAGGTACAGCACTACTCCGCTGCACGCTGGCGTGTACGCCCCACCGATGCGGCGCTGCTCAGAAATGCCCGCCTGCGAACCGTCCAAATCACGATACGTTCGCTGCACATCACAGTTCGAAATCACTACGTCGGCAGTCAACGAGCGGCCGTCGTCCAATTCAACGCCGCGGACAGTCTTACCGTCCGTGATCAGCCGCTTCACCCCCGTACCGGTAATGATCTCCGCGCGTTCTTCGCGCAAGATTCGCTCCAGCGATCGCGCCACATTGCGCGTTCCACCCATCGCGTACCAGCATCCGTCATCCACCTGCGCAGCGGCGATCAGTGAAAGAATCGCGGGCGAAAGAAATGGACTCGATCCCACGTACTGCAGGAAGTGTTCAGCCAATTGCTGCAGGTGTGGCTCACGAATGTGCTTCTCAATGGTTGCACCCACGGTGGAATGCATGCGCATCGCAAAAACTTCCTTGAGGAGTCCCGGCTCGTTCGAAGGCGGCACGCGCATCAGATCCATCACGCCGCCAAGGTCCTTGAAGAAGAAGACCTTGCCACTCAGGCGGAACATGCGCCGACTGTATTCAACAAAGTCCACCCAGCCGCGCCCAGCTCCGGTGCCTGGAAATTGCTTATCCATTGCAGCGGCCATTGCCTCTGGCTTCTCCAAGAGATCAATCACCGTGCCGTCTTCGTACATGCAGCGCCACTGTGGATCCAGGCGCACCAAATCGATGTAGTCAGAAACAGTGCGCCCGGTGCGCTGAATGATTCCGCGCAGGACGTTGGGGATAGTGAGAATGGTTGGCCCCATGTCGAAGGTGAAGCCCTTCTCCGCCAGCACATTCATCTTTCCACCTAAGTGCTGGTTGCGCTCCACCAACGTGACGCGCACTCCGCGTCCAGCAAGTTCTGTAGCCGCGGCAAGCCCAGCCAGGCCACCGCCAATAACGATCGCTGTTTGTGTCATGTGTTTGTTACTCCGTGTTCCGATTGACTGGCGCTCGGGTGAACACCCGCGCTGCCCAGTTCGTGCTCGCCTACTCCTTGCGAGACTTTCGTGGTCGCACCTCGTCGCCCGCCAAACGCCAACTTTCGCAGCCAGCCCTTGACGGAGGCGCTCGGCTCATCAAGCGGAGTCCGAACGCGAACCGATGTCGTGGAGCAGGTCACCTCGCGGCTCAACGCGCGCAGTCCTGCTTCGCCGCGACTGGCACCCCACCCGCTCGCTCCGCGGCCCTCGATGGACGTTGCTGGATGCGCTGTTGGCATCACCGTGTCGTTGATCGTCACCACGTTTGAGCCGAGTGCGGCAATGAAGCTTGCATCAGCGAGCAGTTGATCGGGACGACCGGTGTAGATGCTCGTCGCCAGGTGCTGCCCCGCCGCGCGATGCACGGCGATGGCGTCTTCAAGACCATCCACTGCAAGCACCGCAAGCACCGGTCCAAAGTGGTCGCCCTGCACCAATGCTGCGTCGCGTTCACAGCCAGCCACGCACATCGGGCGCATGACGCCGCGATTCGCAACCTCCACCACTCCACCAAGACTGCATCCGCCCTGCAGAATGGCCGCCTGCACCAATTGCACGCAGCGATCAGCCATGGCGGCATCGGCAAGTTTCATCGGACGCGACGCCGCCACCAACGGCCGCATGGCAGCAATGAACGGTCCGTACGCCGCACGTTCAACCAAGACGCGACGCGGGGCCATACACGTCTGTCCAGCATTCATGGTCACTGCATGCCAAATGGACTGGGCAGCGATCACCATATTTGCATCCGCAAGCACCAGCGCGCTATCGCGGCCAGAGAGTTCCAACGTGCTTGGAGTAAGCGTTCGCGCACAGACCTCGGCGATCTGCTTACCAACGGCGGTGGATCCGGTGAACACCACGTGATCAAATTGCTCGGTCTCAAGAATCGCGCGACCAGCGTCC
>CAMDUB010000110.1 GCA_945878575.1 Phycisphaera mikurensis NBRC 102666
GATCGCGCGCGCATCGTTTACATCATGGAAGGTGGCGAGACTGGTTGGGACATGAACTACCAGACGCTTGAGGGTGCGAATCAACGCGGGCCGTGGAGTCAAGAGCACACCTGGTGGAAGTGGGACGCGGCTGATCCAGTGCGACCAGCATGGACGCTTCCTCCGATTGAACATCTTTCGGATGGCCCCGCTGGTCTTGCGTTCTATCCAGGACTTGGTCTACCCACGCGATACCAGAATCACTTCTTCCTGTGCGACTTTCTTGGTGGTGATGAGTACAGCCAGATTCTCTCCTTTGCGGTGGAGCCGCAAGGCGCTGGCTACACGGTCACTGATTCACATGAGTTTGTGAAGGAAGTCCTGCCAACCGATGTTGATTTCGGTTGGGACGGGAAGATGTACATCAGTGATTGGTCGAACGGTTGGTACAGCGATCACACTGGTCAAATGTTCACGGTGTGGGATCCCACTCGCATTGAAGACGTGAACATTCGCACTGCGCAAAATCTAGTGCGCGAGGGATTTGGTAAGCAAGCGGAATCGCTTCTTCTGCAGTGCTTGGCGCATCCGGATATTCGCATTCGCCAGCGCGCGCACTTGGAGTTAGCGCGTCGCGGTGGCAAGGCCACCGACTCATTGATGAATGTTGCTGCGGATGCTGGCCAGGCGTTCGAGCCGCGGTTCCATGCGCTCTGGGCGCTCGGGGTGCAGGCGCGCCATGGTGCCGACGCCGGGCAACGCATGGCGAAGGCCGATGCAGCGGTTGTTGCGCGGCTTGCTGATGAAAATGTCGAGATTCGTAGGCTTGCAGCGCGATTGGCTGGCGATGCGCGGATCGCCAGTGCGGGCGAGGCGCTGGTTGCGCTCCTCACTGATGAAGACTTACGCGTGCGCGCTCAGGCTGCCATTGCACTTGGCAAGATCAAGCACATTTCTGCAATGCAGAACATCGCTGCCATGGCATGGGAGAACGAGAATCAAGATCCATTCTTGCGCCATGCGGCGGTCATGGGTTTGGTGAGCATGGAGCAGCCAGACAAGATCCATGCGCTTGCTGCAGACCCGTTCCCACAAACGCGGCTCACTGCGGTGCTTGCCATGCGCATGACGCGCGATCCGCAGCTTGCGCGGTTGCTGCATGACCAAGACCTGCGCGTTTCTACCGAAGCCGCGCGCGCGATCAATGATCTGCCGATTCCAGAAGCAGAGCCAGCGCTTGCGGCACTTGCTGCAAAGTTCGCGCCGGATGACCGCGCACTCGCCACCGCAGCCGATGCGGCGAAGAGCGCGTCAACATGGGAACGCCAAATGTGGAAGGACCGCAAGGGCTTCAACGCTGCGCAACTTTCCAGCGATCCGATCTGGTCTACCAAGGCAGATAAGTCTGAATTCCTTGATGAATGCAGCGGATTTGCCAAGGCTGGCAATGACTATGTGCAGCGCGTGCGTGGCACATTCAAGGTGCCTGCCACCGGCGACTACATCTTTAGTGTCGCAAGCGATGATGACAGCGTGTTGCTCATTTCTGCAAAGGGTGATCCCGCTGCTGCGAAGCAAGTGGCCAAGGTAGACAACTACGTGAACCCGGGCGATTGGGAAACACAGCCGGGGCAATTTTCTACCGTGCACTTGGATGCCGGTGATGAGGCGTACATTGAAGCTCGCGCATTCCAAGGCGGAGGCGGCAATCATTTGGCTGTTGGTGTTGTGCATCCCGATGGCAAGAAGGAGCAGCCGATTGGTTCGTTTATGGGCGACACCAGTTCCATGCCGCTGTTGCGTCGCGTGATCAATGAGAATGTGCGCGAGGGCACGCCGGCCAATGCAGCGGCGATTGCTGCGATCGCTGCAAATCCAGCCATCGCGCCAGCTGCGCGGGTCGAAGCCATGGATGCGCTCGCAGACTTCCTCGCGCCGAACCCGCGCGACCGCGTCAATGGGCACTGGCGCCCGGTGGACGTGAGTGCGCGCTCGAAGGATGCATATGTGGCGGTGCTGAAGCAGCGCATTCCTAGTTTGGCTGCCAATGGCCCGAGTGCGGTTCGAACGATCGCGCGCGAGCTTGCCGCAAAATACGGCGTGCCGATGGATAGCGGAGCTGCGCTTGCGGCCGTACTCGACCGCACCAAGCCCGTGCAAGAACGAGTGGCCTGCTTGATGCAGCTAGCGCAAGACCGCGATGCCAAACTTGGTCAGGCGTTGGATGCTGCGTTAATTTCTGACGAGCCACGCTTGCGTGCGCAGGCGCGCACCATTGTTGTTCGTAATGATCCAGCGCGTGGCCAGGAGATGCTGGATGCGGCAAACTCTGGTGGCACGACCCTTGAGAAACAAGCTGCTATTGCGGCTATTGG
This sequence comes from Phycisphaera mikurensis NBRC 102666, assembly GCA_945878575.1. GTDB lineage: Bacteria > Planctomycetota > Phycisphaerae > Phycisphaerales > SM1A02 > UBA966. Next base: position 2,355 of record CAMDUB010000110.1, read on the forward strand.
CGCTACTGAAGGAGCGGCGGCTGATGCGGCGCTCGCTCGATTGGTGGCTTCAATGACAGCTGGCACATTGCCTCCGGCGCTGGCCATTGACGTGATTGATGCGGTGGCGACGCGGCAGCAGCTCAAGGATCAGGCTGCGGCGTGGGCGACCAACCTGACCACCAATGACAAGCTTGGTGCGTGGCTGTTAACCCTTGAAGGTGGCGATGTGGAACGCGGCCGACAAGTGGTGAATTTCAACAGTGCAGCAGCGTGTCTCCGTTGCCACATGGTGGAAGGCACTGGCGGTCACGCTGCCCCGAGCCTTGCGGGCGTTGCTAACCGGTATGACCGCAAGGGATTGCTCAACAGTTTGGTCGATCCAAACGTGCAGGTGGCGCAGGGGTTTGGGCCGATCAGCGCCATGCCGGCCATGGGAACTGTGCTCACTCCACGGGAAGTACGGGATGTGGTGGAGTACTTGGGGACTTTGAAGTGAGTGCGTGTAGCCGTAGACCGACGGGGTCTTTCACCACTCAGATTCGAATTGTCTGCTTACCATGGAAGAAATCACCGGGATCCACACGCCGCTTGGTTGCTTGTAGACGCGGATAGTTGGCGCCCCAGTACAGCGACGGCCATTCGGTTTCCAGAAGATCTGCATCGCAGTAGTTCACATAGCAGCCAGAGCCAGTCGTCGACAATCGCGGGAACACATCAGCGTAAATGCCTCGGAGCCATGCGTCATTCGCCCGGCTAGATGCGGGTGTGACTTGTGAAAGTCCCCCGTAAATCTGCACATCAAAGAGTGCATCACGGTGTGGGAACGCCATTTCGTTAGCCGCGACACTTCCGATGACGCCTCGCATTCCGAGAAGACTGACGGAACCAACGTTGGATGCCCCAAGTGCTGGATCAGCCAGACGTCTATTGATCCATTCCGTGATGAATGCTCCGGTGTCCGAGGCGGGAGTTCCGTACACCATTGCCGACTTCGAGCGGTACCAACCAAATTCGGGATTGACGGCGGCGTGGCACATAGGAAATGGCTGCTCGTATTGGTAACCCAAGCCGGGCGTTTCCGGAATACCACCGGCTCCAACGAATAATTGTTTGATGGCGGCCGTCTCGGCGAGAGTGCCGATGGAGAGCAATGTCGCCTGACACTGCGGCTGTGGGCTCATCGTTGCTGTACCCGTGCTGAAACTCAGGGACGGCGTCGCGAAATTTGGTATCGCACCAGATTGCTGCAGCGATGACATCAGTGAAATGGCTTGATCCGCGATGGCAAGCGGCCAAAACCAAGTGAAATTATGCAGTTGTGACTGCGGGACTGCTTCGACATCGAAATGCGTCACGACACCCAAACTTCCTCCACCACTACCACGGAGAGCCCAGAAGAGATCGGCATCGCCATCGGGCGAAGCATTCACAGCCGTACCGTCGGCAAGCACAACTCGCATCGAACGAATTCTGTCGCACGTCAATCCATATGCACGCTGCAAGTACCCAAATCCGCCACCTTGAGCGATTCCACCGAATCCAACCGTGTTGCATGATCCACATGGGACTGTCCAATTGCCATTGCACGAGAGTTCTTCGTAGACCTGCTGAAGGCGGGCCCCTGTTCCAATTCGAAACATGCCGGGGCCGATCGTGGTGACGGAGCTCATGAAGGAGAGGTCAAGAACGATGCCTGTCCCGCCAGAAGCGCCGATGTACGAATGACCACCCGAGCGAATAGCGAGCCGCACTCCGTTCACACGGGCAAATTCAATACTTCTTGCTATGTCAGATTCATTCACCGCACGCACAATGAATACGGGGTACGAATCAAAACGCTGGTTGTACAGCCTCCGTGCCGATGAATAACTGACATCGTTCGGCAATATGACTGATCCCGCGATCTGCGAACGAAATCGCGCAAGTGACCCATCCGTGATTGTTGCGCCGACACAATCAGCGGCGACAGCGCGCCCAAGCATGCTGCCGATCGCAGAACCTGCGGCCAACGCACCGCCGGTCAATTGAAGAAATGAGCGCCGCCCGATCATTCTGCCGAGTCTAAGCCCGAATGCCCCATTCGCAAAGATTTCTTCTTGTATTACTGCACTTCAGGCTATCTTTAACGAGGAATGAGACAGTATCTGCTCCATGTTTCACTAGCCTCGGCGATTCTCGCTACTAGCAACGACGTTGCTGCTAGCACCATTGTGGACTATCGAGTGCAACGCTGGACCGCCGGACCAGGTGCCGATGGTCGTACCTACGCCATCGTCATCGCATCGGAGCCGTGGTCATGGCGCGAGGCGCTTGCGAACGCTACTAGTCTTGGCGCAAGTCTTGCTGCAACTCCAGACAGCAATGCGCTCGGGTTTGCGATGGGGCTAGCGACCGGCAGTGGTGCATACGACTGTGCAGGGCCGTGGGTTGGTGGTTTCCATTTTGCCGGGAATGGTTGGCAGTGGACCACGGGCGCGGCGTTCGTACCGTTTGCTTGGGCGCCAAGTCGCCCGGCGCAAGCGATCATGCTTGATTCTGCGATTTGCCTTGGAGGAACAGACGCCCCTGACGGGACGTGGGTCGATTCGCTCGCTGGTCCGGACGCAGGTTTCGCAACGCGCAGTGCCATCGTGGTGTGGCGTGTTACCACCGACTGCGATGCGAACGGCGTGCCTGATCAGTTGCAGATTGCTGTCAATCCGAACCTCGATGCAGACAACAATGGACTGCTTGACAGTTGCCCATCAATTGGGCCCGCTGACATCGACGGTAACGGGAGAGTTGACGGAGCAGATCTTGGTTTGCTACTCGGAAACTTCAATGGGCCGGGCGTAGGCGATATCAATCACGATGGCATCGTGAATGGCGCGGATCTCGGCTTGCTGCTCGGCGCGTGGAGTTAGCGCTGCGCGTGGTCGGCTGCCGTCACTGATCATGCCCCGAAGCGTCCGGAACATCATGCCCCGCATCGCGGAGCGTCTTCTCTCGACGGGCGAGTTCGAGGTCGTTTTCCACCATCATGATGGCGAGGGCCTTGACATCCACCGTGGGCTTCCAGCCCAGTGCTTTCT
>CAMDUB010000111.1 GCA_945878575.1 Phycisphaera mikurensis NBRC 102666
GGTCGTGGCGTTCATCCGCTTGGAAATGGGGAAGTGCTGTTCTCCGGCGGTACGCAAGTGCAAGCGTTCAACCCGGTGACGAGTCAACTTCGGACGATCGTTAACCAGATCACGCCATTGGCGAGTTTCCGGTGGATTTCTCCCGCCACGCTGGTTCCTTGCCCCGCAGATTTGAATTGTTCGGGCGTCGTCGACGGCGCCGATTTGGGTGCGCTGCTCGGTAATTGGGGTTTACCGGGAACCGGCGACCTTGACGGCGACGGTAACACCAACGGAAGCGACCTGGGAATCCTGCTGGGCAACTGGGGAAGCTGCGGCTAACTGCAAGTCACAGCGATCACTCCGATAGACTCGTCCGCATGCTAGTCCAGTCAATACTGAGTGCTGTTCTTTCCGTGAACATCATGGGCACGTGTGTGGCTGCCATGGCCATGCCGACGGTTCTTCGCGGCACTGGTCCCGCCATTGGCGACGCCATGCCTGCTCCGCTCTTGGCAACCGCCGTGCGCGAACGCATGCCATCGTTTCGAGAGGTTGGAGTCACCTATGTAGTGGTGTTCTTCAATTCATCGGATGCGGTGAGCCGGCAGTCACTTCCCGTGCTTGACACATTGGCGCAGCGATTTGGGAAGAAGCTAACGATTGTGGCTATCAGTGATGAGCCTGTATCCGTGGTGCGGGAGTTCGCAGGAACTCCGGAATGGGCGCCCAAACTTGGATTCGTGGTGGCCGCAGACCCGACGCGGAACTCACTGCAAACGGTCTATGGGCAGGGCAGTTGGCCGACGCTTCCCGTGGCATTTGTCGTTCGTGGCGGCGTCGTGCAGTGGCGCGGTGTTCCACTTGATCTGGACCCCATTGTCTCGGCGGTGGTGACTGAGCACTGGGATATCGCGGCGGCGCAACGCGCGGCCGAGCAGCAGCGATTGTGGGACGAGCAGATGTCGAAAGTAGACGCGCTTGCCAAAGCCGCGCGATTTGATGAAGCGTTGGCAGCCCTCGATGGTTCCTGCGCGAGTGCAATGCCCGCACAGGCCGCGCTTTGTACGGGGCGCAAGTTTTCACTGTTGATTTCGGCGCGCCGCATTCCTGAGGCGTTGACGGTTGGCGCGGAAATCATCCGTGCGCCTGCAAACGAAAAACAAGCGGCGGGCATCGCGTGGACGATCGTCAACGTGATTCCGGGCGACACGGATGCGCTGGCGTTTGCACTGAAGGCGGCGCAATCATCAGACCGCGCGCTCAAAGGTCGTGATCCGATGGTCGGAGCCATTCTTGCGCGCGTCCTGTGGCTATCCGGGCGACGCACCGAAGCGGTGGAAACAGCGCGTCGCGCTCTCAGTTTGGCGGACTCGCCTGACCTACAGAATTCACTGCGCGAAGACCTGCGCGTGTACGAACCAACTTCGAAGCAACCGGCGCCAGCTCGATGAGCCATAGCCGTTGGGTGTTGATGATGCAGTGGGCTACACCGGCGGACGTGCGCGGTTAATCCAACACGAGCACGCGGTGCAAGAAGCGCCGCGCGGGCGCAGGCAGCACATTCACGGTGGTGCGCAGGGTTTCTTCAGCTGTGAATCGAACGCCCAAGATGATCAGCGTGCAATAGATCGTGGCGACGGAGAGGAATTCCAATCCGGCGCCGAGCCGCCCCTCAGAAAGCGCCATTGATTCTTGGATGCTGTGACCGATTGATTGCGCGGCGAGTGCGGTGAGGAGTGCGAGTGCCGGTCCAAAGGTGAGGTGTTGAACCATGTCGCGCGGCGATACTTGGTACTGCCGCATGATCCACACCAATTGCGCGAGCGACGCGATGGTCATCGCTGCTCCAGTAGTTACACAGACGACCGTGATCGGTTCGTACCGAGGAGTGCTGTTGGTTGAATCCAGCCAAACCAGCAAAGCGCCAAGGACAGCGCCGCCGATTGTTCCCACCATCTTGCCAACTTCAAATCCAGCAACGGCTTTGAAGCGCTGTAGTCCCAAGAGCGGCCCAGTGAGGATGCCTGCGATCGTTGCGTACGTGGCGCCGATGCACAGGAAATACAGCCCATGATTGATGGCAGACCACTTACCGCCCCACACCATGAGTTCAAGGGTTGGAAAGAAGGAGGCGGTAGCCACCGTGGTAATGGGCACAAACAGCATGGCTCCCGCGAAGACGCGTTCCATGCCAGCTTGCTCAGCGATGCGATTGCCGCGGTCGCGTGCCAGGAAGGGCGCCAGCACATTTTGCAGCGCACTGGTGAGGAGCATGGTGGGCTGGTTGGCAAGTTGGAAGGCGAAGTAGAAGAGACCAAGAGTGGACGCGGGGATGGCGATGCCCAGGACCAGGAAGTTGAGCTGCCCTTGGATCGTGTTGATCACCGCCGCGATCATTGGCCACTTCATGAAGCGGGCCATCTCGCGGAATGCCATGCCTTGCCATCGAAAGTCGGAGCGCTTGCAGGCGCCGCAGAACGCGAAGTACACAAATTCCACCACCGGGGTGATCACCTGCGGAAGGGCGAGCGCCACGGCACCCATGCCCGTGGATGCCATCCACCATGTCAGGGCGATTCGCATGAAGGCAGAGGCAACATCAACTTTGGCAAGTTCGCTGAAGCGCAGGTCAACCGACATGCGCATTCGGCTGACGGTCGTCATGGCGAAGAACACCTGCCGACCAGCCATCAACCACAGTACGGCCGGGAGGCCTGGCAGAGCGGCCGCCGCGAAATGGCTCTCAAGCGTTGGCAACAAGCCGATCGTGCCCGCGGTTGCAATGGCGCTCAGCACCAGGAAGGCGGTTCCCCACCAAAACATGCGCCCGGCGGCGTTGTCATAGTCGGCGGGGCGAATGCTAGGCATGACCAGCGCAGTACCGCCCGCCCGAAACAGCGCCGTCACTCCCATGATTCCAATCGCCACGGCGAATGTACCCACTTGCTCTTCAGTGAGGTACCAACCGACGATCACCTGCGACACCAATGCCGATAGTCGCGCTACCACGCTCGCGAGCGTGGTAGCGATGATGGCGATCGTGCGCTTTTGCTGAGAGTGCGGACTCATAGGGACGGTGCAGGCTCCCCCGGAACGTCACGGAGAGTACGCGTTCATCTCAACGCATGACTTGACCGCATCATCCCGCTACCGCATCACGTGTGGCGACGGCGTTCGGCGGCGCGGTAACTCTCGCGCGGTTGTTCAGGGACTGCATCCTTGCTCGCTGGCTTGAGGCCATTTTCTTGGAACGCGATACGGAAATTATCAAACGTAGTACCGCTCAGAAATTCATTAATATTCCGCTGCGTTGCGACCAATTGGTCGTGCAGTGCACAGGGCTGACCGACACCACAGATGCCGCCACCGAATGGGCACAGATTGCTGCGATCCTGGCGTTCGAAGAGGTCATAGACCTGCCGAAGGGTGATCTCGGAGGGTGCGCGCGCCAGGGCGTATCCACCGCCCGGACCAGGGGAGCCGTTGACGAGATTGGCCTGCGAAAGCGCAGTAAGAATCTTGGCCACCATGGGTCTTGGAAGGCCGCGTTCATCGGCGATTTCAAAGGCGGACAGACGGGTCTTGCCCTCGTCCCAGACTTCCGCCAGCCGGCTCATGGCACCAATGGCGCGCTCGGTTTGCTTTCCGTACATGATTTCAGACCTTTCGTCGTTGAATTTGAATGTGTACCGCTGATTGGCCTCGATCCCCGAGCGAACTATTACAGAACTAAGGATATAATTTTCCGGGATTCAGGGGAAGGTATTAAATCAAAAAATTCCTGGAATTCTAAATGACCACAGCCCCAAGGATCGGGCCTGATCAGCGGTGGCCGTGGCCGCACCACTGGAGGGGGGCGCCCGGAGCTCCCCGTACCTTGCATGCATGGCAGCGATCGCGTTTCTTCGACCAGTCCGTCCCAACTTCCATCGTGATCCAACGCTTGATGAACTCGGGGCCCTGGGACAGCACTTGGCTTACTTGCAGGGGTTAGTGTCGGCTGGTCATGTGGTGATGGCAGGACCTTCAGAAGACGGCGCGTTGGGCGTGGTGATGTTCCCGCACGACAGTGCTGCGCAGGCGGAAGAGCGCATGCGCGAAGACCCAGCAGTTGCAGCTGCGGTGTTCACTTGCGAAGTGCAAGCGTGGCGCATGAGCTTGTTCGGTACGGGCTCGAGCCGCGATTGGTTGGGATTCACGCAGGCGATACATATTCGCGCCGACGCCGTCACAGCGTGGCGCATGCTGGCGACCTGCGATGGATTGGAGCGTTGGTTTCTTGGTAAAGCAGATGCGTGGACCCATGATGGTCGGCAGTGGCCGCGTGATGTTTCCCTCGAGCACGGCGCGAAGCTGCGGATGACGTGGATGTGTGTTGGCGCCTGTGATGAGCGTGGAGTTTTTTCCACGGAAGAGCAAAGCGAAGACAACGACGTGCTGCGCACCGAGGCTCCACACCGCATCCGGCTTGGTTGGTACAGCGGAAAGGGATGGGTGGAATTCCGCGTGAGTCCACACTTGGCGGACGGCCGCATCACCATTGAACTGGAGCAGCGCATGCATCCGAGCAGTGACTTTCGCCAACTAGAGCAGGCGTATATCGGATGTCGCGAGGGTTGGGCCTTCTACCTGACTAATCTCAAGAGCGTGTTAGAGCACGGCACCGATCTGCGCGAGCGCACCCCTGATCGTAAGGGAATCATTAACTTGTGATGGACGCGTGTGCGTGATTACTGCACGGTGACGTTGGCGACCGCGCGGTCGTAGTCGCGGATTGATGCAGCAATGACCGCGTGTGCGTGCGCAACGCCGTATGTTCCAAGCACCTCGGCGGCGGATGGATGGCCAGGGCGCATCTTGTAGGTTGAGAAGTAGTGCACCAATCGCTCTACAAGTGCCGCCGGAAGATCTTCGATCGCACGCGCACTGCCCCACACTGCGTCATCCTTCAGGACGGCCACGATCTTGTCATCAGCGGTGCCGCCGTCGAGCATGGTGAGGCCGCCAACAACGACCGCTTCAGCACTGATTTCACTGCGGTCTACGGGGCGTTCGCTGAAGACGCAGATATCGAGCGCGTCTCCGTCCGCCTCAAATTGATGTCCCGTTGCACGAATGGCGCGAACGCGATCCGCAGCGCGTGAGTCATGCGCACCAAAGAGATTGGCTACATCTGCTCCACAGAGCGTGCGTGGTACGAATCCGTAGAGCGTGGGGGGAGTGCTGGAAAAACGTTGCGGTCGGTCCACTCGCAGGTAGCCCGATGACTTCTCGATTTCGTACTTCACTACATCGAACGGCGTGAGTTCAATGAACGCGTTGACTACGTGGGGTGCGTCTGGACCGACGGGCAATCCATGCCACGGGTGCGGACGGGATCGAAAGTAGGT
>CAMDUB010000112.1 GCA_945878575.1 Phycisphaera mikurensis NBRC 102666
GCCGACGGTGAGCAGTATTGGATAGATAAGCCCAACGCCAAGGACCGCAACGATTGCAACCAAGAGAAAGGTTTGACGCCATGAGGTCCGCATTCCGCACGGAGTCTAGTTGTGTGGAGTCAGGGACGGAGTGCGCTCACGTCCATGAACCGAGAAGCAATCCGAGATCAGCGCCATTCACATTGCCGTCATTGTTCAGGTCGCCAGGGCCTGGCACACCCCATCCACCCAGCAACAGTCCCAGATCAGCACCGTTGACCGCACCGCTGCCATCAATGTCACCAAAGATCACCGGAAGGTCAACGAACCACGAGACCGCCGACCCTGCGGAGATGGAAAGCACGTCATCACGGGTGACGCTCAGGACATAGCTACCGGCGGAAAGTGCCTTGATGTACAGGTGCTCAACGTTGTCAACCGCACTTGCGCTTACCACGTTGCCGCTTGCAAAGAGTCCGATGCCCGCATCGCCGGTGATGGATGTTGGGACGCCCGCGATGATCTTCTTGAGTTCAAGACGCAGGTTCAGAACACCAGGCGCGGTGCCGGATGTCCATTGTGTGCCGGGCACGCGATTCCAAGCAAGAAGGACCGAAACATCCGCGGCGGCGCTCAGGTCAATGCGGTAGTGGCGCTGCGTGCCGGGCGAATACATTTCATAATCCCAACTCACCAGCGGCTGTGCATTGGCAACCGCGGCGCTGGCGGCAGTACTTGATGCAGTCGCTTCCAGTCCGGTGAGAATGCGATGCGAACGATCAACATTGACGGTGCCGGCGCCGTAGATCGGATCGATCGGCTTCACGGTGATTCCGCGGCTCGGTCCGGAGGTGGGCGTTTGATTCTGCCACGTTGCGCTGTGCGTGGCGCCACACAGGAGTGCGCTCTTGATGGTGACGCCCTTGCGACGATTGGTGTTGCTACTAAAGGGAAGCGTGTTGGTTGTCTCGTACATCAGTGCGGCGGCCGCGCTGACGACTGGTGTGGAAAAACTGGTGAATTGCCCGGGCGCCACTAGTGCCGGCTTCATGCGCCCGGCGCCGTCTACGCCGGTTGCGATATCGCCAGCACTGTGCCCGCCCGAGGTCAGGCCGACGGCGATGCCGTTGTAACCGCAAGACATCAGTGAACTCATCGGGCTACCAGCGCCGTTGTTTTCACCGCAGACGAAGAGCGTGTCATCGCGATTCATGGAATAGTCGGCGCGACGCAACACTTCATTGTCGGCGGTGACATTTCCAAACGAACCGATCCAACTGTGATTGAAGATGCGAAGTGAGCCAGGCGCAACCAGTGGCAGCGTGGAGGCATTGCCGAAACTAAGGTTCGCACCCTGCGCAAATGACCCGGCTTCGTACAACCAGATGCGATTGATTCCGGGAGCGATACTGGTGGTTGATCCGTAGGCATTCTGGCCAACGAAGGTGGCGTGACCACTGTTGCCGGATGCGCCGCTCATATCAGTGAAGGTCTTGCCGACGAATTCCGCGAGGAGGCGATTGGGGCCGAAGTTACCAACAGACTCCGAAGCCTCCACTTGGCCGATGCCAACATTAGCGCCCGTGGGAGCAGACGCTCCCAATCGAGCAACCAAGTCATCGCGGCCAACTTCGTCGGCCCACGCGGCTGTTGGGAGTACCACCGTTACGGCGGTCAGGAAGGCGATGGCGCTGGTGGAGATTCGCATGTGTGGCTGTTTCGAATCCAAAGTGAGGTTCGGTGGCCGCGACGGTGAACGGCTCGAGGCTATAGGACAAGTATTGCTTCTCACTACGACACGGGGCAACTGGAAAGTTCGCAAAGTTTGCAAGTTCTCGGGCTTATCGGGGTGTTTGTCCTATCCTTCCCGCCATGAGCGCCCGCATGACCATCATCCAGACCGAACACCTGTCCCCGACGGCCGCCACGTGGCTCGCGGAGCGGGCTGAGGTAGTGGTAGGCGATGCAGAATCGGCGGCCTTCGCGGCGGCCGCCCCACGGGCTGTGGCGTTGGTGGTTCGAACCTATACGCAGGTGAACGACGCCCTGCTCGCCCGGCTTCCGGCACTGCGCGCGGTTGGGCGCGCGGGGGTTGGACTGGACAACATTGATCTTGACGCATGCACGCGACGAGGCGTTCGTGTGTTCAACACGCCGGATGCCAACACGCAGGCCGTGGTTGAGTATGTCACCTGCTTGGTGTGCGACGGGCTGCGGCCACGGTTGTTCCTTGATGCGCCGGTCAGCAAGGCGCGTTGGAATGAGATTCGTGAAGAAGTCGTGGCGCATCGGCAGATGAACGAACTGCGCATGGGGATCCTTGGATTCGGGCGCGTGGGTCGACGGGTGGCCGATGTTGCGCGGGCGATCGGGTTTGACGTGGTGTTTCATGATGTGCTGAATGTGCCTGAATCTGAACGTCGCGGGGCGCGATCGGTGAGCGCGGCTGAATTGTTTGCGACGAGCGATGTAGTGACGGTGCATATTGATGGACGCGCTTCGAACCGGGGGTTTGTGAATGCGGCGCTGATCAATGCGATGAAGCCGGATGGGTTGTTCATCAATACCAGCCGCGGATTTGTGGTGGACCACGTGGCGCTCGCGGCGCACTTGCGGGGATGTCCCGGTGCGCAGGCGATCTTGGATGTTCATGAGCCGGAGCCGATTGACGCGGCCAATCCCCTGCTTGGAGTTCCCAATGCCTACCTCGCGCCGCACCTGGCCAGCAGAACCGACGCTGCGATGGAAGCGATGAGCTGGGTGGTGCGTGACGTGTGGGACGCGATCGCACCCTAACACGGGATTGGCGCGCGAACTGTCAATACTGGCAACACCGTAGCGCGAACGCCGCATTTCCGTGGCGCGTTTCGTACACTTCCGAGCCACACCGCACTGAGGAGCAACACCATGTTTGAAATCAATTCCATCCACGCCCGTCAGGTCCTTGATTCCCGCGGAAACCCAACGCTTGAGTGCGAAGTGACCTTGGAAGGCGGATCGTTCGGACGCGCCTTGGTTCCGAGTGGCGCATCCACCGGCGAGCATGAGGCCGTGGAACTGCGCGATGGTGACAAGAAGAACTGGATGGGCAAAGGTGTTCTGAAGGCCGTCTCCAATGTCAACACCCGCATTGCGCCGCTGGTACTTGGGATGGATGCACGCGATCAGGCCGCGATTGACCATTCGATGATTGAGTTTGACGGAACATCTACCAAGTCAAAGCTGGGCGCCAATGCGATTCTTGGAATCAGTATGGCAACGGCGCACGCTGCGGCGGCCGCGTGTCGCATGCCGCTGTGGCGCTACTTGGGCGGCGCGGGTGCGCGTCGACTGCCAGCTCCGATGCTCAACATAATTAACGGCGGCAAGCATGCGGACAACAGCATCGACTTCCAAGAGTTCATGATTCAGCCGTTTGGTTTCAGTAACTTCCAAGACGCCATGCGCGCCGGAGTTGAGTGCTATCACACGCTGCGCAAGGTGCTGCATGACAAGGGGCTTTCCACTGCCGTTGGCGACGAGGGCGGATTTGCGCCAAATCTGCCGTCAAACGAGGCGGCTTGCGAAGTGATTGCGGAAGCAGTGAAAAAGGCTGGTTATGACTTGGGTCGGCAAATTGCGATCTGCCTTGACCCCGCTATGAGTGAGCTTGCCAATGAGGCGAAGGCTGTGAAAAAGAAGGGCTATCGCTTCTTCAAGAGTGACCCGAAGCGCGTTGCTTCCAGTGACGACATGATTGCCATGTGGGAGAAGTGGTGCAAGAAGTGGCCGATTCGTTCGCTGGAAGACGGCCTCGCTGAGGATGATTGGAAGGGCTGGAAGAGTTTGACGCAGACCCTTGGTAGCACGGTGCAGCTGGTTGGTGACGATTTGTTTGTCACCAATCCGGAGTTCTTGGCGCGCGGCATCAAGGAAGGTTGCGCCAATGCGATTCTGGTGAAGGTAAACCAGATTGGAACGCTGACGGAAACATTTGACGCAGTGAATATGGCAACGCGTAACGGCTACCGCGTGATCATGTCGCATCGCTCGGGCGAGACGGAGGACACCACGATTGCTGACCTCGCGGTGGCTACTAACTGCGGGCAGATCAAGACGGGTGCGCCGGCGCGAACCGATCGCACTGCGAAGTACAACCAATTGCTGCGTATCGCTGAGGACTTGGGCGAGTGTGCGGTGTTCGGAATCGCGGCGCCGTGAGATGACGGTTGGTTGCGTGATCGTGGACGCGGGAGCAGCGTTTATGAGTGATGTTTCATGACGGTAACCCCCGCGCGCACGCCTTCCTTTGCTCTTGGGCGCTTGGGCGATCTGTGGATTGTCTTAGGAACTGATCGCCCGCTCTATGCAGGCGCGATTGCCGTGCAGGCGCTGGCGGCGACTTTCTCCTACGTGGTGCCGCTGGTTCCACAGGCAGTGATTGATGGCGTGTTTTCGGCGCCAGGAACGCCGATGGGTGCCATGAGTACGCGCATCATGGTGATGTTGGGCGGCGCGGATGTAGTGCGCGCCGATCTCTGGAAACCTGGTGTGGTGATTGCCGTGGCGGCGGTGGCCGCGGGACTCTTGAATGTGTTGCGCGGATGGATGACGGCGCGCGCCGCGCAACGCAGCGTCCGGCGGCTGCGCGAGCGTGTTCATGCGCGGCTTGTGCGTCTACCGGTGCCCTTCTTTGATGCAAATGAAAGTGGCGACCTACTGCAGCGCGCCACCAGCGATGTGGACACTGTGCAGAATGTGCTTGCCAATCAGATTGCGGAAATGGGGCGAGCGATACTGCTGTTGCTGATTGCTATACCGCTGATGTTTGCCATTGATTGGCGTATGGCTATTGCATCAACGGTGTTAGCGATTCCAGTGGTCGCGTTTGCTGGCTTGTACTTTCGTACCGTGAGTGATCGATTCCGGACGAAGGATGAAGCCGAGGGACGACTGACGGCAAAGGCGCAGGAGAACATTGCAGGTATTCGTGTGGTGCGCGCGTTTGGGCGGCAATCGTTTGAACGCGAGGAATTCCGCGAACGGAACGCGGCGCATCGCGATGCTGATATTCGCTTGTTTGACGGACTTTCGCAGTTCTGGGCGTTGAGCGATGTGACGTGTTTGGCGCAGATTCTGGTGGTATTGGTAGTTGGACTCACGCTGGTTTCTGGCGGTTCGCTTGGCGCCGGTGAGTTCTTCTTCTTCCTGTTTGCCACCAATATGTATATCTGGCCGATTCGGCACCTTGGACGCATGCTGGCAGATCTTGGCAAGGCGGCAGTCGCTATTGAACGGCTGCATGCCATCATGGATCCAGCGGCGGAAGATGCGGGGGATGAGGTGCGGCATGAAGCGCGTGACGAAGCTGACGGCGGCGCGTCGCG
>CAMDUB010000113.1 GCA_945878575.1 Phycisphaera mikurensis NBRC 102666
GACAATGAAATGAGTATGAACCTCCCCACCTCCCGCATTCTCCTCACCGGCGGGGCCGGCTTTCTTGGTCGTGCCGTTGTGGAACGCCTGCGCGCGCGTGGGGTGACGGACATCTTTATCCCTCGGCGCCGCGACTATGACTTGACCCACGAGGCCGACGTGGAGCGCGTGTACCGCGACGCGCGGCCCGACGTAGTGATTCACCTAGCCGCGGAAGTCGGCGGCATCGGCGCCAATCAGGCAAACCCCGGGCGTTACTTCTTTGCCAACATGGCCATGGCGCTTCATCTCATTGAACGCGGTCGAATTGCTGGCATCAAGAAGTTTGTGCAGGCCGGCACCATTTGCGCGTATCCCAAGTTCACGCCTGTACCGTTTCATGAAGACAATCTCTGGAACGGTTACCCCGAGGAAACCAACGCGCCGTACGGTGTTGCTAAGAAGGCCGCGATGGTCATGCTTGATGGCTATCGCCGTCAATACGGCTTGGCATCTTCGTACCTGCTGCCCGTGAACCTCTATGGACCGTGGGATAACTTTGACCTGTCCACTTCGCATGTGATTCCCGCGCTGATCCGCAAGTGCGTGGAGGCCCAAGAGTCCGGCGCCGATCACATGACCTGCTGGGGCACCGGCAGCGCCAGCCGTGAGTTCCTTTATGTGGAAGACGCCGCCGAGGCGTTGGTGCGCGCCGCCGAAACGATGGACGACCCGGTGCCGATCAACCTTGGCACTGGTATGGAAATCACCATCCGCGATCTGGTGACTCTTGTAGCCCGCCTGAGCGGATTCACTGGCGAAATTCGCTGGGATTCCAGCAAGCCCGACGGTCAGCCACGCCGCTGCCTCGACACCGAACGCGCCGCAAAGCTGCTCGGCTGGCGCGCGCAGGTGGGGTTTGAAGACGGGATGAAGCGGACCATCGAGTGGTATCGAGCAAACCGCGGACATCGCGCGGAGCATGATCCGTCGCGGGCGGGGTGAACATCCCTCAGAACAACTCCCCACGCCCCTCCGCCGTGAGCTCCTCACGCGGGCCGGTATACTCCTCATAGTCTGCGTTTGGATTTGCATCCATCCAGTGGAGGAATGCCTGCGCACTCTCCGGTGTTGTGCGCTCGCGCCAGTCGTCGCCGAAGATGACTTTAAGGCCAAGCCAGACGTGGGCGTGGGCGTTGCGTTTGGCGAGCCCCTCGTGTGGCGCTAGCAAGGGCTGGATGCGATCGGCTACCGCGCGGACGCGGGCGTTTACTGCTGCAAGGTCTTCCGGGCGCATGCGGGAAATGTAGCGATAGCCCGCAACTCACACACTCCACGAGCCGAGCATCAGGCCAAGGTCGGCGCCGTTGACTTCGCCGTTGCGGTCAAGGTCGGCTGGGCCACTTCCCGGGCCCCACGCGCCGAGCAAGAGCCCGAGATCTGCGCCGTTGACGACGCCGTTTCGATCGAGATCTGCGGGGTCAAACGGTGTGGGCACCGTGTAGGTCTTGCTTGCGCCAGTACCAAGATTCCCCGCCCAATCCGTGGCGGTCACCCAGTACACCACCACCGCGCCGATCGCCTGCACGGGAACCACCCCGCGCCACTGGTTGTTGCCGCTCCACGGCATTGGTGCTGTCTGTGTTGCCCCGCCATTCACGGTGTAGTTGAGCGTCACGCCCTTGTCGTGGAAGCCGCGGTCGCTAGTCATGTCATCTGCGATGTTTGCGCGCACTGATTGTGCTGCTGCCGGGGTAGCGGGCGCCACTTGCTCCATCGCCACCACGCGCGGTGCACGGTTGTCGATCGGCCCCGTGGTGTTCATGTAAATCTTGTTCTGGAACGCGCCGCTCTCGCCCTGCGCCGTAATGATGTCGAAGCGCTTGTCGTTGTCAAAGTCTGCAACCTTGACATCAATGGTCGCATCACTGACCGCAGCCATCAGCGTGGTGCTTTCCGTGAACACCCCAAGGCCGCTATTCAGATAGATGCGGTCGCGCGCGCCCAGACTTCCAATCACCATGTCGAGGTCGCCGTCCATGTCAATATCAAAGAAGCGACTGTCGTTGTCATCGATCGCCGGATTGGGCGTAATGCTTGTGGAAATATTGGTCCACGCCGTGCCCGTGCCGTTGTTCCGCAAGAGCAGCTCCGTGCTTGATGATCCGGCATTGATGCCGATCAGATCAAGGTCGCCATCGCCATCGATGTCACCCGCGTCATAACTGTATGACGAGAAATCAGAGGGAAATGTGGCAATATTGGTGTAGCGCCCCGTGCCGTCATTCTTCCACAATCGGCTCTGGTTTGGTGAGCTTGCCCGTGTTCCAAGCATGATGTCCAGATCAAGGTCGTTGTCGATATCAAGGAATAAGATGTCCATCTGTTCGCCAACATTGCCGACTGGCAAATAGCCCGACGTTGCTGTGAACACGCCGGCTCCGTTATTCAGATAAAGCTGCGGCTGCCCGGATCCAAATCGCGTGGTCCCGTTGTTGCAGAAGACCAAGTCAAGATCGCCGTCGTTATCAACATCGCCAAACTGCGCACGCGCGCTCGACATGGTGGTGACTGGCAAGCGAGTGGTTGTTTGGTCGGCGAATACGCCAGACCCATTGTTGATAAGAATCTGCGGGCGCTTGTTGAAGTCATTCGCCAGAATCAAATCCCAATCGCCATCACGATCAACATCACCAGCCTCAACGCCGCGATACCAACCAGTGATCCCGGTGGCACGCGTCGATGTTTCATCGGCAAACACGCCAGCACCGTTATTCACGTAGACCCGCACTGCAAGTGCCGCGCCCTGCGTTGAATAGCCCTGCCCATTCGCCCACACGATGTCGAGGTCGCCATCGTTATCTATGTCCACCACGGTGCTTTGGTTGGTGTACTCAGCCTGCACGGGGAATCGCGTGCTCGTCTGCTGAACGAACTGCTGAGCATGCGCCGGGGCGATGACTGACACCGCGGCCAATACTGCCAGCCCAACAACCCGGCTTGCGTACATTCGACTCCGCATGGCGGCAGTGGTTGGGAAGGGCTGCATATACCTGCCAACATAGTCCCAATTCACGGATTACCAAGCCGCGCAAGCCGCGGATTGCAGGCAAAGTCCGTAAACCACGAACAATTCACACCGTGACCGCTGATTCACTCCGCACGCGCCAGTGAAACCCGCTCGTTACGATCAATCGCTACCGGGACGTTCTACCGTGCGAACCACGGGGGCTCCTGGCAGGGGTTGAGCAAGTGATCACTATGGTCCGTCGGCCGCGATGGTGTTGATGACCGCGGCGACCTCACGATCTGTATCCCCGCCGTGCTGGGCGAACATCCTGGGGAATCAGCTTCCACTAACCCTGACGTTCGGGTTCCGTGGAATGCTCCGCAGAACGGACCAACCACTGACTGGGTTTGGTTCGCGCCGCGTGGAAACTTCACGCGCTGGTCGAGCCCCTAATCGGCCGGTGCGAACAGCACGCCATCCCGCACACGGTTCAGCCCTGCTGCACAACCCGATACCCTGTGGGCATGCGCATGCCATTCCTGCTGCCACCTGTGATTCTGCAGCGCATGCTGGTTGCGCTGTGCGTGTGCGCCGCCGGAACGCTGGTGTCACGAGCGACTGCGCAAGACAATGCCGCGCCGCTGTGGCGCACCGCGTTTCAGGCAGCCGGGTACGGAACCACCGCGCCGATCATCAGTACCGACGAGGAGGCATTTCTTGGAAATCTCCACTATCCGCTGACCCAAGAAGAACGTGCACAACTTGACGTCTTGCTGCAGCGAACCGCTGCAGTACGTCAGCAGTTTGATGCTGCCGCGCGAGTGAAGCGTTCTGACTGGGATCTTGACCGCAGCAAGGGATTTGCGCTCACACTGGAGCACCTTCCCAATATGCGCAGCGCCGCGCGCCTGATGCGTGTTCAAGTGATTGCTGAACTGGATGACAGCAATACCGTGGACGCGCTAGTGAGTCTGGCTGCGCTTGGAATTATGGGCGCACAGTCTGGGCAGGATCGAATTGCCATTAGTTCCATGGTTGGTTCATCGCTCGGGACCATGTTGGCAGACACAACCAATGAGGCAATTGATGCTGGTGCCGTTGATCAGAAGGCCGCGCAACAATTGCTTGAAGCACTTGGGCCACTCAAGGGTTCGGATCCGTTTCGATATGGCGATGCCATCAAGGGTGAATGGGAACTACTGAACAACAGTGTGCGTGGTGCCAAGTCTGACAAAGACATCCAGGCGATGATCACCCAGGTCGACGGTGGTGGGAAAGGTTCAGAAATAACCCTTGAAAACGCGCGAAATTCCGCGGAGTCATTGCGGACCGTCTACGACCGCGCCGCGTTGGCATTCTCAAGCCCCGATCCAAATGCGGCGATCGACGCACTGCGACGGCTTTCACAATATGCAGAGGGCGGGCGATTTGGACCGCTTGCAAAGTTGGTGCTCCCCGAGTTTGCCAGCATCTATCAGCGGAAATTGACGGCCGACCAAGACTTGGCGCTGCTCTTTGCGCGCTTGCAAGTGATTGCCGATGGCAAAGAGAAGCGCGAAGACGTCATGAACGCTGCGCTCTTTCTTTCCCGTGCAAGTGCTGGTGCGCGGAGCGTCCCGGACGAAGTGCAGGAATCGCTGGAACTGCTTCGCGTGGCGCCCGACGCGCTTGACGCCGTCCGTACCGAACGCGCGATGGACATTCTGACGCGCGCCGACCGCAATGTCATGAAGCCGCTCGCCGAGGCGATTACTTGCAAGCGATGTGATTTCGCCGCGCTCCGCCACCGTGCGCCCACGCTTGATGTGATGCTTCTGGGTGGAATTCGCGGTGCTACGCGGATGGCGCTCGCCGATGGATTGCGCAGAGCGCGCGAGGATAAGCGGCCCGAAGCCATCGTTGCCGCTGCAGTAACCGCATACCGCGTTGGCGCCCTACTTGCCATGGATCCGTCATTGCCACGTTCGGCACTCGCGCACAGTATTTGGCGTGAAACCAGCGCTGCTGTGCAGGAAGCTGCGAAACTCGGACCGATTTCGAAGACGGGCGTCGACGAGATGGAACGCGCCCTGGTGTTCATGCCGACCGGCGATCCGTTCGGGTTCCGAAAGGGTATGGAAGATGATGCCAAGGACATCGCCTCTGCAGGCATGCC
>CAMDUB010000114.1 GCA_945878575.1 Phycisphaera mikurensis NBRC 102666
AATGCGAGGTCTTCAAAGAACGCAAAGGCATTCCCTGTGCCAGGTGCCGCATCGGTCGTGGAGAAGAGATTCGATGCGTAGACGGAGCCATAGAGGCTGGTCTGGTGCGTTGCCACTGAGACGCCGTTGACGAATAGTTCGCCGCGGCCGGTGACAACATTCCATCGATATGAAAAGTCATTCCATGTGTTAAAGGCAACGGTCACGCCGGTAGCGGTTCGATTGCTGACTGCATATCCGCCGCTCAAGAGTGAAATGGCGCCCGTCTGCGCGCTGACAACAAATCCTCCGCCAGTCTCGAATGAATTTCTGGCAATCATGATGCCAAACGTTGATGTGACTGCTTGCCCGCTTGGCACGAACATCTTGACGGATGTTTCAAGGACATCTTTGCCACCCGCGCTTGCAGTGGCCCATTTACCACTGTTGGAAAGGTCAAGCCATGCTTTGGTTCGTCCTGCGTTGAACTTCTCGGTGCAGATGCGCACCATCAATCCGGTGCCGCCGATTGGAGAGACTCCAGGGTTCACTCCCGGGCCAATCAGGTTCGCTGCAATCTGCGGTGAGTTCATGGATCCGCTGACGGCCCACGATCCGCCAACACCAAGCCACGCGAGCTGCCCCGAAAGCGTGCCTTGCCCGTAGTCATTAAAGTTGCTGGTGTAGATGTCAGTGGCGGATGCGCTGTTGGCCGCACAGACTGCGCACAAGACGGCTGCAAAGTTCCGGAATGCGTTCATTCACTTATTTTGCCACAAGTTGAGTAAGTGTCAAGTGGCAGCGGGGGGCTGAATCACCTTCCGCCAAACTTCGCCCGGTACTCCGCAATTCGCGCGCGGTCCGCGTCTGTCAGGCGGTTGCCGAGGTGCTCAATAACCTCATCAATGGTGACGATCGCAGCGGTTGGCATATTGAACTCCGCGCCCACATCAGCGAGCGCGGTGCGCGTTGATGAATCGTTGGCGCGCTCTTGGCGGTCCACCGAAACAACTAGGCCTGCAAGCGTGATGTTCGCTGCCGCGCGGAGAACAGGGACCGTCTCGCGAATGGATGTTCCTGCGGTGGTCACATCTTCCACGATGAGTACGCGGTCACCATCTTTCAGCGGCCTGCCAATGAGTACGCCGCCTTCGCCGTGGTCTTTCGCTTCCTTGCGGTTGAAGCAGAACTCCACGTTGCGGCCACGTTCGGCAAACGCCATGGACACGGCCACTACCAGTGGGATGCCTTTGTATGCCGGGCCAAACAGACAGTCGAACCCTTCTGGGAACGATCGTTCAATGGCGTCGGCGTAGGCGCGGCCGAGTGTTGCCAACTGCGAGCCGGATCGATACTTTCCAGTGTTCACAAAGTACGGGGTCTTTCGCCCGCTCTTGGTGGTGAAGTCGCCGAACGTCAAAACGCCGACATCAAGCATGAAATCAATGAAACTGCGTTGGTAGTCCTGCATGGAGCGTGATGGTATCGGGCGCGTTCGTCATGGACGCGCGTCTACGCAGGAACGGCGCAATCACGGCCTGGACACGGTTGTCAGATCGTCAGGATTGTCTGATGCTGGTCGGGGGCGACCGAAGTAGTACCCCTGGAAATAGCGGCAGCCGTGTTCAACAAGGCGTTCCCAGACATCGCGAGTCTCAATGCCTTCAGCGATCACGCGCAGGTTGAGCGATTCGCACATCGTGATGATCGCGCGCACAATCGCCGCGTCGTGCCGGTCGGTCAGTATGCGCTGTACGTAACTCTGGTCGATCTTCACTTCGCTTACTGGAAGCCTGCGTAGGTACGTCAGTGAACTGTGACCAGCGCCGAAGTCATCCAGCGAGAACTCAATGTGGTGGTCGCGCAGTTGATGCATTCGCTCGGCGGCGAATTCCAGCTCAGTGACAACGGTGGCTTCAGTGATCTCAAGGCGAATGCTGCGCCCGTCCGTACCGGTGCGCTGCAGTGTGTCAAGCACGCGAGCGGGGAAATCCGGATGCATGAACTCAGCAGAACTGAGATTCACCGCCACACGGAATCCCTGCGGGAGGCGGCCTCGCCACTTGTGGATCTGTAGGCACACGGACTCAAGACTCCAGCGGCCCATCTCATGAATGAATCCGGACTCCTCGGCGACCGGGATGAATTCACTTGGTCCACATCCTGCCTCGGGTGATTCCCAACGCATGAGCGCCTCGGCACTCATCAGCCGCCCATCGCGGTCGACCTGTGCTTGGTAGTGCATGCGCACTTCCGAGCGCGCAAACGCTTCGCGCAGGCGTGATTCAAGTGCGGAGCGCCGATCCACTTTGTGCTGCATCTCCGGACGGAAGACGCGCACGATATTTCTTCCGGCATCCTTGGCGGCATAGAGCGCGACGTCCGCCGCCTTGAGGAGCGTGTCTGCCGTATCAGTCGGATTGATGCTGGCGGCCACGCCAATACTCACGCTGTGGTGAGTAACGCCAACATCGATGGCGTAGGGCTCATCGAGCGCCACCAGCAATTTAGTGGCCGTGCGTTCAGCCGTTGCGATGGCGTTGTCTGGGTCACTTCCGAGTTGCTCGAGCAGCACAACGAACTCATCACCGCCAAGGCGCGAGACCGTGTCATAAGGCCGAACCAAATCGCGCAGCCGCTTGCTGATGGCACGGAGCAGTTGATCGCCTGCGGCGTGGCCGTGGGTGTCGTTCAGGCGCTTGAAGCGGTCGACGTCCAGCATGAGCACCGCGGTCATTTGGCCAGTGCGCTCGCGAATATGTAGCGATTGCTGCAGTCGATCAAGCAAGAGACGACGGTTGGGAAGGTCAGTCAGTGGGTCGAAGTACGCCAGCTGGTGGATGTCCGCCTCGTAGCGTCGTCGTTCCGTGAGGTCTTGCACTGATCCAGCAAATCGCATGGCCTGGCCATCCGCATCGCGCAGCACTGTGCCGCGCACAAGCACGGGGATCCAACTGCCGTCGGCGCGCCGAAGGCGGACTTCAGCGTCAACTCCGGTGCTTTCACCACTAAAGGTGTGTTCTAGGAGCAGTGCAAACCCCGGAGCGTCCTGTGGATGGACATGGCCAGTCCAGAAGCCGTCCTGCGTTCGCGCTGCATGATCGGACTCGCCCATCAATTGCAGCCAGCGCCCGGATAGGAAGCAGCGATTGTCGCGCATATCCCAGTCCCACCAGCCGTCATTCGCACCTTTCATGACAAGTTCAAGCTGCTCTTGCGATTGGCTGAGCTCCGCAAGTTGGTGGTCAATAAGACGGCGATCGATCCAGTGATCGATGTGAGCAGCGCACTTCTCGGCGAGCACTGCGAGCATCGCCAGAGTTTCATCGGATACGGGCTCCGACATTCCGGCGATGGCAGGGGTGTCTGCTGCAAGCACGATGGCCGTCGTCAGACCATCGCGGCTCACGCATCGGCACGCAATTGGAGTGATGAGCGGCACGCCCGGAAGAATGTCACTGACGTTTACGTCGAGCCGCACCGCACGCACTTTGGTGCTCGTACCGATCTTCTCCGCGATCGCGGATCCTGCGTGCTCCCAATGCGCATGTGGCACATGCACCCCGAAAGCGGCAAACGACGGATCCATGAGTTTGTCATTCGGCGGCAGCACCCACACCGCGCCGACTGCGATGTCCAACACATCTACGATCGCCTCAGCGAACGTTTGTGCCATGGCGCGTTCTTGTAACTCGCCGAGCAGGTGATTGGAGAATTCATTGATGCGGATGAGTTGCGACACCTGACGATCGAGGCGCGCCTTGACCGTGATCAACTCCTGCTGCAGCAAGTTGCGTGAGGCAGCGCCGGGGGGCGGCTCGGGGGTCGACCCCGGATTCGGGTTGTTGGGCGTCTGCCCGTTGCTCATGCGCCGCCTTGGCCGGCCTTGCGGTAGATCGCCGCGAGTGCCGTTGTGTAGTTGTGGTAAGTGTTACGACCGCCGAGATGTGCATACTCGCCGAAGCCGTACATGCCGAACCACGGCGGAACCAAACCATCGGTGGCGAAGGGCTGCTGCATGCGGTGCACGAGCTCCTCTTTCATGACGCGGTTGAAGAGTCGCCGACCGCGCGCGAGGCAATCTGCTTGGAACACGGCGATCGGTTGCTGACCTGGTCGGCGCGCGAGCATGACTTTCAACATGCGATCCATGTCATCGAAGATGCGTTCTTCATCACGCACGGTGAGCCAGAGGTCGGTGCCGGGCACGCCGTCAGTGGCGTACACCAGTTCGCCCTCAGCAGTGTGGTGGGTGACGGCGCGCAGGATGTGGTCGTTGCCGTATTCCTTCGCCAGTTCTGGCGTCAGGCGCTCGGCGAGCGCGCCGATCGGGATCGTGTCAGCCTCACTGGCGCCTTCGGCAAGACCGAGTTGGCGTAGGAACTCCGGCCACGCTGGTCGACCGTTGAGTTCAGCGATGCGGTTTCCTTCAGCGCGCGTGACGGCGAGTGGTTCGCCGGAGGCAACGAAACCGTGCGTTGCCTGTGTCTCAACTTCAAGCGTTGGATCCCAAATGCCAACAGCAAACGCACCATGTTGGTGCTTATGACCGTCAATCGATTGGAATGTTGCAATGCCTTGCATTTGGTCGGAGCTGGTTGCGCCGAAGATGACCACGTCTGGTCCGAGGACGGATTCAATCCCAGCAATGACTTGGTCGTTAGCGATATCGATTCCCGATGCGAGCAGGTAGATCATCCGCACAGGCTTCGGCGCCGCTTGGAGACCCCGTGCAAGTTCCGCACCCTTTGCAAACGATGAGTTTCCGTAGAGACCGTCCACATGTGAGATTGTGAAGCCCTCGCCAGTAATGCCCATGATGGCAATGTCGTGGATCGACTCACCCGGACCTTCACGTCCAACAACCCCGGCGCACGAGGCTGCCAACACGCGCGCCTTTGGGCATTGCTCGCTGATGGCGTGCGAAAGCACCGCCATATCATGCCCCATGCCGACGTTCACTAGTACGAGGTCACAGACTGGCGTGGTGGTGCCAAATGCCAACTCGAGCGCCTCAAGCACCGCGCGCTTTGGATTCACCGAACGAACATTCGCGGATCGAAATTCCAGCATGGGGTGTCCTGTTGGTTGCGCGTGCGAGGTGAGTCGGTAGGAA
>CAMDUB010000115.1 GCA_945878575.1 Phycisphaera mikurensis NBRC 102666
CGCGCACTCCTCCGAGCGCAGAACAAAGCCACTAACGTCGACGCGACCGACATCGCCGCCAACATACCAATCGATCGACCATCAAATCGGCCGTCAATGGCTGCGCTGCAAGCGTCGATCGCCCATGCTGGGAACAGCCATCCACCAACGGAGGCGATTGATGTCGGAAGCAGAATGCGCGGAATCATGCTTCCCGAAAGCGCGCTCAGTACCAAGGTAATCACTGGAGCTATCGCAACAAATCGAGCCCGAGACCCGCACAGCGCAGCAAGAGCAACGAAGAATGCCGCACTGGTAACCGCAGCAATGAAGCTCGCGCATATCAAGGCAATGACGGAGCTCGGAACCAATTGGAATGCCAGTGCTGCCCAGGCAAGTGTCAATGCCAACTGACACCAAGCGATGATGGAAATCGCAACGATGCGAGCCGCCGTGGAAGCGGCAGCACTGACACCCAGCGACCGCAATCGATCCTGCAAACCCGATGCATCGTCGCCGAGGCTTCGCGATGCAATGGACGCGGATGAGAACATGATGAAGATCAGGGCGATACCTGCAGCGCTGCCGCGAACCAACATGCCGTTCAGCGATGTGACTTGCGCCGTGACCGCCGGAAGGTCAATTGCAAAGGCGCGTGCGTTGGCTGCATTCACCAGTTGCAACGCGGCATCCGAAGCACCTGGGAGCGGCGAGGCAGCCTCCACCAGCACGCGTGGATCGGAACGACTAAATCCATTGGGAATGTGCACCGTTGCGAGTACGCCATGGGTACTTAGTCCCGACTCACGAACTTCGGAAACATGCACGCGTTGCATACCGCATGACTGCATCGCTTCCGCAAAGAGCCGCGCGTCAGCGGAACCAGACTCATCAACTACGGCAATCTCAAATCGGAATCCATCGGTAGCCTCCAAGTGCCGGTAGAACAAAGCGATCAACGTAAAGAACGCCAGCGGCGCCAACAGTGTCAAGAGCGCCGCGACGCGATCGGCGACAAATGATCGCAACATGGCTAATGCCAAGGTCATCATGGCCGCGCCTCCCGCACTTGCATAAATGCCATCCATTGCGATGGATGCTTGCGAATGGCAATCTCCAGCGCAGCCACTAATGCCAACTGCGCCGGGTGCGATGCAACCTCCGATGATCGGAGCGATTCAACTTCACAATAGATGGGCGCCATCATTTCCACTTCCAAATCGTGCCCATGTCGATAGCAGAAGGTCGGAACAATCGGTGCACCACACGTCAGCGCCAATCGTGCGGCACCGGTGGGAAGCACGGTGTCGTGCGCGCCTAAGAATGGAATTCGCGAACCCTGCTGCATGGGCATCACGCGGTCGGCGTGCAATACCACCACCTCATTGGCGCGCAGCGCGTCCTGCAGGGCCGCCCACGCAGACACTCCATCGCTGACTGCATGTTCGATGATGCCGAGCGACTGTCGCAACGCACTGCGCGCCCGCTCAAAGCGCGGCAGCGGATCCGGATGGAACAGCACATGAATACGTGGCTCAAACTTTCGTAGCAGCGCAATGGATGGTTCAAAGGCACCCATATGCGCGCTGGCTACTACCAATCCACGTCCGCGATCATGAGCGGCGTGGTATTGCTCTTGCCCGGAAAATCGCGTCACTCGCGCCGCAAGTGCATCAACGGTCACTCCCTCTGACAGCAAGATTTCCGCAATGGAACGCTGCATATTCAGGAGCATTTCCGTTGCCACCGCACGCACGTCTGCTTCAGCAGCTTGCGGACCAAGTGCCAATCGGGCATTTTCGCGCAGCGTCCGGCGCCAGAACGGGACCGCAGCCATCCCGCCGATTGCGACCGCCCGACCCATGACTGGTGCCAGGATCGGCAAGGCCTGGATGGTGCCAAAGTACATCTGATCAATCAGCATCCGCGCGGGGTGATAGGCGGCAAGCGTCATAGACACACCTCAACGCGCGGCGTCGTCGGTGACAATCCCTGCAGCCACGATGAGGCATGTGATGCAAGGATCACCACGCCACGCCTCTGCAACACTGCCTCAACGGTGCGCACCAACGCATCGCGACCAAGCGCATCAAGTCCGGCGTCTGGCTCATCCAACACCACGACGATGGGCGAATGAATCACTGCGCAAGCGAGCGCGGTTCGCCGCTTCAAGCCGCCGGACAGACGATCAACCCGATACTGGGCGTGCTCTGCAAGACCAAAGTCCACTAGGCAACGAGCCACCGCGCTCGATCGATCGATTGCCGGCACGCGTGCCAGGCGCGCCGCAGTTTCGAGGTTGGCAACGACGCTCAGCGCTGAAAACAGGCCCCCTTCCTGCGGGTGGTACCCAGGAAGAAGCGCGGTCTGATCAATCCACGCCCGCCCTGCCGAGGGCTTGAGCGCGCCCACCATGCAGGCCAGCAGCGTGCTCTTTCCGGAACCGTTGGCTCCGGTGATATGAACAAGTTCCCCAGAGCGAGCAACAAAGTTGACGTCATTGAGCACCGATCGCTTGCCGTATGAAAACCCGATTCCTTCTGCACGCGCCAACGGCCGCCCCGCCGACGGCGGCTGTAACGGCCCTGGCACCCCGGTGAGAACGAAGCGAGCGCCCCGCACGCGACGTACCCGGATATCGATGAGCCCCGCGGCTTCGGCCACGGCGCGCGCCTCGCGCATGGTGAAACTGCGGCGAACGCTTACCACTGCATCGTGCCGCAACTCTTTGCTGGCGGTGATAGTAGAAAGCTGCGCTCCCCAGATACCGAGTGAGTCACGGACCAAGTCGTTCCACACCACCAGTTCGCGGGCCACCGCAGCCATCGCGCGGAGACCGGCCACCGCAGATTCATCGTCAAGGTGATGCATCACTAATGATGCATGTGCAACATCGAAACTCCGCGCACCAAGAACACGCTCCGCGGCCAGTAGGTCCACCACGCGAAATTCCATGCCCGCGCCACCCACCGCGCCTGCATCCGTGCGCGAGCCAGACTGCGAACGATCCAGCACTCGTGACCGCCCCATCTCGATGGCGTCCGCGTTTCGATCAGTGCAGAGAAAGGTGCAATCCCAACCCCGTGCCCGAGATAAAATCAGAAATCGCTCCGGAATGTCAGCCCCACCGCATCCGAAGTCAACCAGCGAGATTGGCCGCGATCCTGCCCCGGGAATCCGGTCCGCAACCGCATCGACGATGGCATCCGCAGCAGCAGTCGCCCGATTCAAGTGCCGTAAAAATCGATATTCATCATTGAGCACCAAGCGGCTGGGAGAAGCATCGTCCATGCTCTCTTGCTCCGTTGACCGTTGGGGCAGTGTTGGGAATTCCACAGCGGTTGCACCATACCGGAACCCGCCGCAGGCAGCGCCCTGCCACTGCACGAAAGAGCCCGCGCATATCATTCCGTCATGAAGAATTCTAGTTTCATCGCTTCTGTATTGATCGCCATCATCATCGTGGGTGGATGCGCAACCTCCGACTACGGCCGGATCACTGACAAAATTGCCGCCTATGAAGTGCAAGCAGTGACCACCCGAGAGAAGTTACAGAGTGCAAATTCACAAGCAAAGATCACGCTATACCGAACGCTGGTCTCCATCAACACCAATCAACTCACCATTGCGCGGCGCATTAACCCGGAGTCAAACCCGGCGTACAAGAGCGGCACTATCACGCTCGAGCAAGCCAAGACTGAGAAGAATGACCGCGTTGCAGTGCTTGAGAAGCAATTGGAAAAAGCGCTGAAGGACCGCGATAGCCTTGTCATTGAGATTGCCACGCCAGCAGCGAAGTAATCGCTACGCATTCAGACGCGGCTGAGACGCAACCCGGTGCGCAACATGTTGCTTGCTACGGACCCCATGGCACCGTAGAAGCGGCCTGTTGTAAGCGCTCGACATGACGCCGCCGTCGCAGCCACGATCGCTTGCACATCTCCTTCATTCACAATCAGCGGCGGAACGAACTTCAGTAGCGGTCGACGCGCACCCGTCGTCTGCGCCAAGATCGAATGCACTTCGAGCAACTGCATGATGGCCGCTTGACCGATCATCGGCTCAGTGATGCGCCCCAGCATTGGGATATTGGCAAAGCTTGGAATTCTACTTGTATCCAGGTCAACTCCGACCATCAATCCCTTGCCGCGAATCTCCCGCACGCAGGCGATATCCGCACACGCCGCGCGAAGTTGACGAATCAGCAATTCTCCTAACTCGGCAGCCCGCGCAGCCAAGTGGTCCTGCTCAATGACCTCCAACGTGGCAAGCAATGCCACCATCGCGAGCGGCCCTTCATGGAACGTGGAACTGTGAACGACTGATCGATCCATCGATGAGTATGTGGAATCCCAGATATCGCTCCGCACCAATACCGCGCCAACTGGCACGAATCCGCCCGATAGTGCCTTTGCCAGCACCACCATGTCTGGTTCAACACCATCATGGTGCACCGCCAAGAATGCGCCGGTACGCCCAGCGCCAGTTTGAATTTCATCAGCGATGAGCAGCGTCCCGTAGCGCTTGCACAGGGCGTGCGCTTCTCGCAATACTCCCGGCGCCAGTGACCGAAGCGTCTTGCCCTGCACCGGCTCCACCACCAGCGCCGCAACCGCACGACCGCTCAAAGCGCGTTCGAGTGCTTCAAGATCTCCAAACTCAACAATCGCGGCGCCGGGCAGCAGCGGACCAAATCCGCGCCGGAGATCTTCGTTGCCATTAATGGACAGGGCACCGCACGTGAGGCCATGGAATGAGTCTGACCACGCCAACAATCCGGGTCTACCGGTGTGTTGACGCGCAAACTTGATGGCCGCCTCGATCGCTTCGGTGCCCGAGTTGGTGAAGAACACGCGGTCAGCGCCCACGCGACACTGCAATGTAAGGCGCCGAGCAGCTTCAGCAGCCAGTGGATTCAACTCCCAACGCACCCAGGCCGGTGGAGCCAGTGTCAAACATTGCACCAGCGCGTCAGTCACCACTGGATGCGCCCGACCGAGCGCCAGCGCCCCGTATCCCGCTAAGCAATCAAGCACACGATGCCCCTGAGCGTCCCAGAGGTACTGACCCTCGCCGCGAACATAGCTCCGATCAAAGCCGATCAATTCCACCA
>CAMDUB010000116.1 GCA_945878575.1 Phycisphaera mikurensis NBRC 102666
CAGAATGTCGTTCCTATACAGGTGCCGTCCTCGGCTCAGTAACACCAAATAGGCCACACGGAACGCCCACCCGGCACTCGGAAATCCCTTATGCCCAACACGCAAACCCTTATGGAACAAGCATGTACGTCCGAAGCCCTGCTTGGCCGAAGGGTGGTTCTGGTGGGCTACGGCAACCAAGGACGAGCCCACGCCCTCAACCTGCGCGATTCTGGAATTCAGGTGACGGTGACGGGTCGAACCGGTTCGAATGCACGAGCGCGGGCGCAGATGGACGGATTTCAGACCGCCGATACTGCTCACGCCGTGGTGGGAGCCGACTTGGTCATCATGGCACTTCCTGACGAAGTGCATGCTGATGTCTGGGCGTCCGCCGTGGCGCCGCACGTGAATCCCGGACAAACCATCGGATTTATCCATGGATCAAGCGTCCACTTCGGCCAGGTGCGGATTCCAGACGGAATTGGCGCGGTGCTGGTGGCCCCCAAGGGACCCGGAACCACGCTGCGTGAGCGATACACGCAGGGTCAAGGCATTCCAGCCCTACTAGCTGTTGCGCAAGAGCGCGCACCAGGATCCGGCGGACCAACGTCACATGAACTGGCACGCGCATGGGCCGCTGGCCTTGGCTGCGCGCGAGCGGGCGTTGTGCGAACAACCTTTGGTGACGAAGCGGAGACCGATCTCTTTGGTGAGCAAGCCGTTCTGTGCGGCGGCATGATGGGCTTAGCACAAGCTGCATATGAAACACTGGTTGAAGCAGGGTATCCACCGCTCTTGGCGTACATGGAGTGTGTTCATGAGATCAAACAAGTGGCTGATTTGCTGTACGCGCGCGGCCCGGCTGGTATGCGAGCAGCCATCAGCAACACGGCGGAGTTTGGCGCATACAGCGCCGCGCCGCGCATGGTCGATGATGCAACTAAGACGGCCATGCGAACACTGCTGAAAGAAATCAAGGACGGCACCTTTAGCCGCGCTATGCAAGCGGATCACGATGCCGGCGCTCCGTGGTTCCGGGCGCAGCGAGCCATGGCGAGCGTGCATCAAATGGAACAGTCAAGCGCTGACGTGCGCGCCTTGATGCCGTGGCTTGCCGCAGAGACAACCGGCGGCGTGGCACAGCCATTCAGCGACCAACGAACAAGGGAAACGTAAGCAGCCATGACACCATTCGACGCTTGGATTCTCGGCATGGTGGAGGGGATCACTGAATACCTTCCGGTTTCAAGTACTGGACACCTGATCATCACTTCATGGCTTCTTGGCCTTGATAAGACCGCGGCGCAACGCGATGCGGTGGCTGACTTTGAGATCATCATTCAGGGCGGTGCGATTCTTGCGGTTGTGGGGCTGTACCGCGCGCGCATTGCGCAGATGTTGCGGGGTATCGCCTCCAAGGTGGGCGTGCAAGGGTTGGGGTCGGCGGACCGCATGACGGCGGGATACACCATTGCCCGCAATGTTGTGATTGCATTCATGCCCGCAGCGATCATTGGGTTCTTGGCAAAGGATGTGGTCAAAGCCAATTTGTTCAACCCCGCTTCGGTCATCGGCGCGTTGGCAGTGGGCGGCGTGGTGATGTTGGCGATCGCGCCGTGGCAAGCACGCAAGCTAGCAACCGAGCGCGACTCATCATTGCGCGCCGCGACGACTGCTTCGGTCACTGGCGGCAGCACGGACTTTACAGGCGCTGCCTTGGCGCGCATGAACGCGATGCAAGCGCTCTTCATCGGACTCTTTCAATGCTTAGCACTGTGGCCGGGAACAAGCCGATCGTTCGTGACGATTCTTGCCGGGCTCTTGGTTAGTCTTGGCGGCGTCGCTGCCGCTGAATTCAGTTTCCTGCTTGGGTTACTGACGCTGACGGCGGCGAGCGGGTACAGCGCCATGAAGATCGTCAAGGCGGGACACACCAGTGAATTCCTGGAACAAATCGGTGGTTGGCTGCCATTGGTGTGCGGGCTCCTCGTCGCATGGGCGAGCGCGGCGCTGGCGATCGACTTCTTGGTGCGCTACCTCGGCCGACACACCCTGGCACTCTTTGGATGGTGGCGGCTGCTGGTTGCTGGGATTGTGCTAGTAGTGGCTTGGCAATTCGGGCTTACAATCACACCGTGAATCAACTTCTGCTCTTTCTTCGCAGTCTTGCCATTGGCTTCGTCCTGTTTTTGGTGCTCGCGTTCTTCGCAGCCAAATTCTTTGGCGGAACGCTCTTTCGCGTGACCCCTCGCGTGGACTTTCCGGCCGTTACTCTTGGCGGTCATGCTTATTTCCTAAGCGTCAGTCGCGAAGAAGGCAAGGCTCCAACATTCTGCCTGCGACAAATGGATGCCACTGATGCCAGTGCAAGCGTGCTATTGGTGCCGCAGTCCGATCGTGAGGCTGATGCCTGGACGTGGGCCGAAGTACTGCCTCTTGAAGGCGGCGGACCGCTGAAGGTGCGCTTCACGCAGCGCGATGGGCGCGCTAGCAGTTGCGAAGTGAGCGCTACGGGCGCGGTTACGTTCATCAAGTAGATGAGGTGACGGAGCGAAGTTCATGAAGCGAAGTTCATGAAGCGCGGCCGGCCGGGGGCGCGCGGTACTGCGAGTTCCGCAGAGCCAGGTCGGGCCGCACGGCCGCTCAAAGGTCTTTGATTGCCGCCATGAACTGGGCTTCATCCCACACAGGCACGCCCAATTCCTGAGCCTTGGCAAGCTTGCTGCCCGCGCCTGGACCAGCGATTACCAAGTTGGTCTTCTTGCTCACGCTGCCAGACACTTTGGCCCCCAATGACTCCAGTTTTTCCATCGCCGCGCGTCGATCCATCTGCACAAGTTCACCGGTGAGAACCACGGTCTGGCCTGCAAACGGCGAGTCTGCGGGCACCTCACGAGTAGCGGAATACATGGGACTCACTGTGCTCACGCCGGCAGCGCGCAGTTCAGTAAACGCGCGCTGCATAGCACTCGAATGAAGTTCCGCGTGAATGCTGGCAGCGGTGATCTCGCCGATATCGGGAATCTGCTGAAAGTCTTCGATGCTTGCAGCGAGCATCGCGTCAAGATCCGGATAGGTACGTGCGAATGCTTTGGCACTGCCGGTGCCAAGGTGGGAGATTCCCAAGGCGTCCAAGAGTCGTGCTAGGCCCCTGCCCTTTGCTTCGGCGGCACTGGCATTGATGGATTGTGCGGTCTTGTCGCCAATCTTGCGAACCACCACTTTGCCAGCCTTGTTGGTTGATTCGGAAGTCAGCGCAGCAACTTTCGCGGCGTCAAGCGTGAATACATCCGCAAAGCTCTTGATCAGTCCGTCCTTGATGAGTGCATCCACGATCTTGTCACCGAGACCATCGATATCCATTTGGCCACGAGCGACAAACCACTTCAAGCGCTCACTGAACTGAGCGGGACAGGCTGCATTCGTGCAATAGAGCTTGGGGCCTTCCTTGGTGACCGCTTCGCCACAACTTGGACACACGGTTGGTGGATCGACGGGGGTGGCGTGCGGTGGTCGCTTGGAGAGATCTACCTCTACAACTTGCGGAATGATTTCACCGGCCTTCTCAACAATGACGGTGTCGCCGATGCGAATGTCTTTGCGATGGATTTCATCAATGTTGTGCAGCGATGCGTGTTGCACCTTACTTCCAGCGATCACCACCGGCTCCATTGATGCGCGCGGGGTAAGTGTTCCGCCCTTCCCTACTTGCCAGTCGATACGAGTGAGAACCGTGGGCTTCTTCTCAGCGGGATACTTAAATGCAACCGCCCACCGTGGTGCTTTGGCGGTGACCCCCAACTCGCGTTGATCCGCAAAGGCGTCAATCTTCACCACCATTCCGTCGACGGCATAGGGAAGTTCGGCACGCGCGTTTGCAAATCGTTCGATCTCTGCGATGCACTGCTCCGCTGATTCGCAGCGGACTGCGAGGCCAGAAATCGGTACGCCGAACGCGCGCAGCGCCAGTAGGAAGTTGTGATACGTATCAACGGCGTGACCACGGAGTGCGATGTCCTCCACGTGACCAACACCATGCGCAAGAAAGCTCAGTCCACGCGCACGTACCACGCCTGGATCCAAGCTTTTCAACGTGCCCGCGGTTGAATTGCGCGCATTCATGAACTCCGGCTCGCCAGCGTTGCGGCGTTCTTCATTGACGCGTTCGAAGCTCGCGACGGGCATGAATATCTCACCGCGAACTTCGAGCACTGGCGGCATGGGCGTGCCCGCAGGCGGCTGCAGCACCAGCGGCACCGATGCAATGGCACGAACGTTGTGCGTCACCACATCACCGGTCGTACCATCACCGCGCGTGGCCGCCTCGGTGAGCTGACCGTGTTCGTAGCGCAAACTGATGGCTACGCCGTCGACTTTGGGGTCAGCAACTGCAGCAAACGGCCGACCGAGGGCACGTTCGCATCGTTCCCACCAGGCGCGCAAATCGGCAACGGAATACGTGTTGTCCACGGACATCATGGGCACGCGGTGCTTGACCTGCGTAAATCCATCGGCGACTTCACCACCAACGCGTTGGGTCGGACTGTTTGGATCCGCAAGCAGTGGATGGTCCGATTCGAGCGCCTGCAGTTCGGCGAGGAGCGCATCAAACTCAGCATCACTCATGAATGGCGCGGCATCAACGTAGTACGCGCGGTTGGCCCGATGAAGGAGCGTGCGCAATTCAGTCATGCGAGTGATGGGATCCGAAGCCGAAGCGGGCATACTGACATCGTAAATCAATGACTCGCGTGCAGGTGGCATGCGACCATGTCCCTTCTATCGCGTCAAAGCCAAGCCGAACAACGGCGTGAACTCCACGTTCCATCGAACAACCCAACCTGGCCGCAGGCGCCGGAGAGGACAGGGCCGCGCTCAGCGGCCGTCCTCGTAAGGCGAATGCGGGCCAGTACGCGGGCGTGCGTTGAAGTGAGTTGAGTCGTCCCCCGCCCCCTCCGTTGCGCGCGGGACCCTCGGACGCGGACGGCTGCGCTCCACAAGGTTCCGCTTAGCCTCGGGCGAATCTGTTCGTCCGGTTGGCACCCACGGGGCGTACGTCCAACTGCCGGACTTCTCAGTTTCACACGCCGCTTAC
>CAMDUB010000117.1 GCA_945878575.1 Phycisphaera mikurensis NBRC 102666
CGCGACTGGCACCCCACCCGCTCGCTCCGCGGCCCTCGATGGACGTTGCTGGATGCGCCGTTGGCATCACCGTGTCGTTGATCGTCACCACATTTGAGCCAAGTGCGGCAATGAAGCTTGCATCAGCAAGCAGTTGATCGGGCCGGCCCGTATAGATGCTCGTCGCCAAGTGCTGCCCCGCCGCGCGATGCACGGCGACGGCGTCTTCAATCCCATCGACCGGAAGCACCGCGAGCACCGGGCCAAAGTGATCGCCCAGCACCAATGCCGCGTCGCGTTCACAACCAGCCACGCACAGCGGGCGCATGACACCGCGATGCGCAACCTCCACCACTCCACCAAGACTGCATCCGCCCTGCAGCATGGCCGCCTGCACCAATTGCACGCAGCGATCGGCCATGGCGGCATCGGCAAGTTTCATCGGACGCGACGCCGCCACCAACGGCCGCATGGCAGCAATGAACGATCCGTACGCCGCACGTTCCACCAAGACGCGACGCGGGGCCATGCACGTCTGACCAGCATTCATGGTCACTGCATGCCAGATCGAACGTGCAGCAATCTCAACGTTCGCGTCTGCAAGCACCATCGCGCTATCACGACCAGAGAGTTCCAACGTGCTTGGAGTGAGCGTTCGCGCACAGACCTCGGCGATCTGCTTACCAACGGCGGTGGATCCGGTGAACACCACGTGATCAAATTGCTCGGTCTCAAGAATCGCGCGACCAGCGTCCCGGGTTGCTTCCGTGGATGTGATCATCTCCACCGGCAGGCCCACATCACGCATCGCCTCGCGCGCCAATTCCACCAAGAGGCGCTGCGAACGCGGCGAACGCTCACTTGGCTTCACCACGGTACGGTTGCCCGCCATCACCGACTGCAGCAACTGGATGCCCAACAACTGCACCGGATAATTCCAAGTGGCAATGACCAAGACCCGCCCGACCGGCAATCGATAGCTCCAGTGCGTCTGGCCAAGCATCCACCACGGTGCACCGCCGATCTTGCGCGGCCCGAGAGCGCGCGGCGTATTTCGAACATGCCAACGAATGCTGGCCACCAATGTCATGATTTCATGGGTCACCACGTCCCACTCCGGCTTGCCGATATCCGTGTGCACCGCGTCGACCAAGTCGCGCTCGCGCTCCACCACGCGGCGTTCAAATGCCGAGGCCCACGCAACGCGCGCCGAGAGGTCCGAGACTCGCTCCATCGCGTCGGCGTGCAACATGGGTTCTTGATGCATTTTTAGTTCGCAACGGGGTTCGGCCGTCAAATCCGCGCGGATTCGCACAACGACATCTGTCAGAAGCGATATCTTCCCGAATCTGAGCCGCTTGTGGGGGCGAATTCGATAAAAACTATGGTGACGCAACAGTCTAAGACCTCTGTCCTCTCCGCCCACTGGCAGCAAAAACTACCAGGGAGCGGCGCTACGCCAACCGCAACCCTGCCTACAGTTGGCACTCGAGATGGCTCGGCTCCAACAGCCGCCATCATCGGTGCCGGACCGGGCGGTCTGACCACGGCCATGCTCTTAGCAGCCGCCGGCTTTGCCGTTACGGTCTACGAAGCGCACCCCACCGTTGGTGGAAGAACCCGGCGGATTGAACTCGGCGATTACCGGTTTGATTGCGGCCCGACGTTCTTCATGATGCCGTACGTCTTGGAGGAGATCTTCGCCGCCACCGGGCGCCGTCTCGCTGACTACGCGGAACTGAAGCGCCTTGACCCGATGTACCGGCTGCTCATCGGCCAGCCAACCGGCGAGCCCGTGGTCATCAACGCCACGCAAGACATTGAGCGCATGTCGCGGCAGCTGTCCGCCATTGAACCATCCGACGGTCCCGCGTTCGAACGCTTCATCCGCGACAATCGCCGCAAGCTTGAAGTGATGACGCCGATTCTTCGCCGGCCGATCCGCGGACTCGCTGACTTCCTCAGCCCGGACATGTTGCGCGCAGGTCCGGCGCTTCGTCCGTGGCAATCACTGTACGACCACCTCAAGGGCTACTTCAAGCATGACGGCGTGCGCTTGGCCATGAGTTTCCAGAGTAAGTACCTGGGCATGAGCCCCTTTGAGTGCCCGGAACTCTTTTCCATCCTGCCGTTCATCGAATACGAGTACGGCGTCTGGCACCCGATCGGCGGCTGCAACGCGCTGACGCAAGCGATGGCTGATGCTGCCACCGAAATGGGCACGCAGATTCACTGCGGCGCACCGGTGCAGCGCATCCTGTTTGAAGGAACCAAAGCCTGCGGCGTCGTCGTCAATGGCACCGAGCATCGCCACGATCACGTAGTGGTGAATGCCGATGCCGCATGGGCCCTCAAAAACCTCATCCCCGATGCGCTCCGTCCGCGCGCACTCAAGGATGCAACGCTTGATTCCAAGCGCTACAGCTGCAGCACCTTCATGATGTACCTCGGCCTTGAGGGCGAAGTGGATCTGCCGCACCACACCATTTACACCTCGCGTTCATACGTGGAGAACCTGAAAGACATTGCCGAGCGCGGCACGCTGTCCACGGATCCGTCCACCTACGTGTGCAATCCATCGCGCTTGGACCCAACACTTGCACCGGCCGGACATTCCGCGCTCTATGTGTTGGTGCCCACCCCAAACGACAAGCCCGGCCACTGCAAAGTTGACTGGGAGCAGTCCAAGGCTGAACTGCGCGAACGCACCTTGAAGCAATTGGAAACCGTCTTTGGCATCACCGACATCCGCTCACGCATCCGTGCCGAGCACATCGTGACCGCCGCTGACTGGAAGTCCGAGCGCATTGCGCACGGAGCCACCTTCAATCTCGCGCACAACCTTGGTCAGATGCTGCACCGTCGTCCGCAGCATCGCCTGCAGGGCTTCGACAATCTCTGGCTCGTCGGCGGCGGCACGCACCCAGGCAGCGGCCTCCCGGTGATCTTCCTTTCCAGCGAAATCACCACCAACCTGATGTGCGCCGAAGCGGGCGTGCCGTCACCGTTGTAACGGGACGGGCACACGCACACAAAGTCAAGAGAGCGCTGGAACCGGCACCCTGCCGATCACGCCCTGTCCACTTGGGGCGTCGATCTACGCCGCGCGTCCACTCTTCTTCGGACGCCACTTCAACGACAGCGACCGTCCACTGGACGCACAATCCCGCAGATAGAGATTGATCAAGCTTTGATACGGCATGTCCAATTCTTGCGCCAGCTCTTTGAAATACCGCACCGTGGATTCGTCCAGCCGAATGGTCACGGGCTGCTTCAGCTTTCGCGCGTACGGATTTGGCTTTGATTTTGAAAAGTCGTATTCGGTTCGCATCATGATCCTCGCTTAATCGTGCTTCAAGTACTGAGACTGCTCATGGCGAGTGGCTTTCCTCGCCGAGATGATTCTGATTCTCTGATCCATTTCTCGAAAACAATGCACTACCACTAAAATTCGTGGTAAGCGACTCATTCCAAGCAGAATGAATCGATCCTCAGAATTGGAATTCTCTGGATCGTCAATCAGCAACGCTTGTTCATCTTCAAAGGCAGTTGCTGCTTCTTCAAATGAGACTTTGTGCTTGGCACGATTCGTCGCTGCCTTGCGGGGATCCCATTCGAACTCGATTCCTGCCATACATATAATGTACGTACAAATAGCATGCTGTCAACCCGTTGCATCGGGCTTTCCGTGACCATTGGCTACGGCTGTCGAAGTCGTCATCCCAGAACCACATGCGCGCCCAACGCACCAGCGCCAAGGGCGTCGACCTTGGTTCACCCGAGTGCCAGCCCGGGCCCCTGGCCTCCAATGCCCAATTTTTCTCGCTGGATCCCGCAGGGAGTCCGCGATTTATCCCCATTCCCCCCTCACTATGCCGATCCTGACCCTTGGAAATCACCATGAATCACACCCTCGCTCGACGCTTCTCCGTGACCGTTCTTGGCGCACTCGCTGCATCGATCCCCGCCCTGACCGGGTGCGAGACACCCCCACCGCCCGTCCAGGAAGCCCCGCCCGCCCCGGTGGTCCCGCAAGAAACCGACGCTGAACTCCAGGCCCGCGCCCGCGAGCAGTTCACGGCGCAACTCACCACCGCCATGGCAGACTTTGATGCCGCCCTCGCCGCTCGCAACCCGGAGCAACTGGCGACATCCATGCAGACCATCAACATGACCATGCTCAACGCCCGAAAGGCCGGTTGTGAGCTCGGCATGGATCGCCAAGTCCAGGACCGAACCTTGCAGCGCGACGCCTACTTCCAAGGCGTGAATGTCATTCCACTTCTGCTGCCGAGCCTAACGCGCGCCGAAGCCCATGCCACCGCGAACCAGTGGGCCGAACTCCGTGTCGAACTGATTTCCATCCGCGCGCTCTTTGCCCAGTCGGATACTGCTATCGCGCCTGAGCAGCGCGCCGCGGTTGAGCCGCGCATCAATCGCCTCGAAGAACGCCTACAGGTTGGGCTCGCACTCCAATCTGAGCAAGGCACCGCCGCGGCACTGGCCAGTCAACTCAGCGCCGCCACCGCAGCGCTCGCCGCCGACAACGCCGCAGAAGCTGACCGCGCTGAAGTCACGGTCGGCTCCGTCGAAGCCGAACTCTCCAAGATCACCCTCGTTCCCACCGCCGACCTCACCCGCCAAGCTGCGGACCTTCGAACCCTGATCGCCACCACGCGCACCCACGTGGCGCAGCGCGCAAACGCCGCGCGCCTGCAGGCTGCGTTCGAAGCGCTTGACCGCGAAGCCACCGCCGCCGCTGGCAAACTCGCCGGTCTCACCGCCGCGTCCACCAAAGCCACGGAACTCACGCGCAGCATCGAGAGCACTTCACTGGACGCCATCGCCAAGAAGTCGCTCAATCAGTCCATCACTGGCTTGTCCGCACGGCTGCAAGCGCAGATCGGCGCCCTGCAAGACACCGCGGCCCGCGCCGCCATTGACGCGAACATCGCCACCGCGCGCACCGCCGTGAATGCAGCCACCGCAGCCATCACGGCATCAAAACTCCCCGTGGCCGACGAGCAACTCAACGCCGCGCAAACCGCATCGAACGCCGCCGCTGCGTTGCATGGC
>CAMDUB010000118.1 GCA_945878575.1 Phycisphaera mikurensis NBRC 102666
CATCCGCACGCCGTGTGGCTGCACCGAGGCGTCGACCTGACCTGTGTTGCAAGCCGAGCCGCCCGTACTGCGGCGATCGCGGGTGGTATGGACCCCGCTCGAGTAGAGGTCACCGGAATTCCCATCGATCCACGTTTCTGCATGACTCATCAGCGATCGTTCGCGGTGACCGATCAACCGCGGCCGATGATCTTGGTCTGCGGTGGCGGGCACGGACTTGGTGACATTCCCGCGGTGGTTCGATCACTGCTTGCCACATCATTGCACTGCACCATTGTTGTTGTGTGCGGCAAGAACGCTGCCTTGGAAACGGCGATGCGTGCACTGCAACCGTCTGGCGGCGCAGAAGCCGCCGGTACCCCCGAATTGCGCGTACTTGGCTACACCAACGCCATGCACGAACTGATGGCCGCCGCGGATCTCATGGTGGGCAAACCCGGCGGTCTGACCACCACCGAAGCTCGCGCCGTGGGACTTCCCATGGTGCTATTGCAGCCAATTCCAGGCCAAGAAGAGCGTAACGCCGACATGTTGGTGTCTCTTGGCGCCGCTGTTCGCGCGCAGCGTGCCACTGATGCCGGACCGGCCGTTGCCGCCATCATCGGTGACTCCGCGCGCCTACGCAGCATGCGGATCGCCGCCAGTGCCGCAGGCAATCCACGAGCCGCATTCGACGTGGCTACGGGCATCAGCGCATTGCTTGCGCAAGGGCAGCAAGGTGAACGCTCGGACCGGCTGCTGGGTAGACCCGCCGCCTAAGCGGTTGTGTGCCAACCCAGCCGGTCAACTCACTCCGTTTGCAACCGCTGGTAGCGATGACCACGGTTCAAATCACCGAATCATGAGTGGCAAGGTTGTGCGCCGGAGCAGTATTCAACTGCACCAACTTGGCACCCTGCACTTCCTTTGCAGCGTCCGGATCAACATAGTCGCTGTGGCAATTCGCCTTTCCTTCTTCAGCCCCCACTGCCTTGCGGGTCTTTGACGCCAGCTTGTGAATTTCATCGGGGCTCAAGACTCCGCGCTTGGCAAGAATCTCTTGTTGCTCCACGCTGAGGGCCGCGCTCTGCACCGGCTTGCCGCGCTGATACTCCTCATCCTTACCGCTCGCGAATTCCTGAATTTCCTTGCTGATACGCACGCTGCACCAGTCATGTCCACACATGGCGCAGAAATCCGTATCAACGTCCAGGTCCTCGTCGTGGTACGCACGAGCAGTGTCTGGGTCAAAGCTCAATTCAAAGTGCTTCTCCCAATTAAGTGCTGCGCGCGCCTTGGTGAGTTCATCGTCGCGATCGCGCGCACCCGGAATACCAAGCGCTACATCCGCTGCATGCGCCGCGATTTTGTAAGCAATACACCCTTGTTTCACGTCATCCTTCTTGGGAAGCCCCAAGTGTTCCTTGGGCGTCACGTAGCACAACATGCTCGCGCCGTGATAGCCCGCGGCGGTGGCACCAATGCAACTGGTGATGTGGTCGTAGCCCGGAAAGATGTCGGTGACCAGTGGCCCAAGCACATAGAACGGCGCACCGTGGCACAACGTGCGCTGCAGTTTCATGTTGAATTCGATCTGATCGAACGGCACGTGTCCCGGACCCTCAACCATCACTTGCACACCCATGCGCCAAGCGCGCTCAGTGAGCTCGCCGATCGTTTCCAGTTCAGCCAATTGCGCGCGGTCTGTGGCGTCAGCCAATCCGCCTGGTCGAAGGCCATCGCCAATTGAGAATGTCACGTCGTGGCGACGCAGCACCTCGCAAATTCGCTCCCACCCGTCGTACATTGGATTCTGCTTGTTGTTCACTAACATCCACTTGGCAAGCAGTGATCCACCGCGACTCACAATTCCGATCAGTCGACGCTTGATGAACGGCAAATGTTCGCGCAGGACGCCCGCGTGAATGGTGAAGTAGTCCACACCTTGGCGGGCCTGATGCTCCAGCGTCTCCAGAATCATCGACTCATCCAAGTCCTCAAGCTTGCGCCCAATGATCATTGAATAGATCGGCACGGTGCCAATCGGTACGGTGCTGTTGCGAATGAGGGCGTCGCGGCATTCATCCAAATTGCCCCCGGTGGAAAGGTCCATGACCGTATCCGCGCCCCATTTCTCGGCCCATTTCAACTTTTCTACCTCTTCATGCGTCCCACTTGAGACCGGCGATGCTCCCATGTTGGCATTGATCTTGGTCTTGGAAGCGCGCCCAATGGCCATCGGGTCAAGCCCGTATCCCAGGTGGGTAATGTTGGCAGGAATCACCATGCGACCCGCAGCGATCTCATCGCGCACATGTAAAGCAGTGAGGTGCGATTCACGCTCAGCAACACGCGTCATCTGCGCCGTGACCACGCCAAGTCGCGCGCTCTCAAGTTGAGTCACCGCAACAAAGCCCTTGGGGTAAACCACGCGCATCCACTCGCCGCGTGCGCTGACAAAGTCCACCGTGCTGTGTGCAGGACCGTGACTGCTGTCCTGGTGATTGTTCGTCGGTGCTGCAGGCAATCGCACACACGACCATCCGGTTGGGAGAAAGTCCCAAGCAGTGCGAAGGCTCGGCTCCGGCATCCCTGGCGTATCCGGTGAACTAAATGCCAACGGCCCGCCAATGTCCGCGCGCCGCGCAAAGCTGCCGGCCGTGGTGCCCTGCGCTTCAGAGGACGGGTTGTGTGCCCCATGAAGGGGAAGTGCGTATCCGGCTGCAGTATTGGTCATGTGATCATCCTCAAGGAAATGGGCGGCCAAACATTGCTGACCACCATGCAAACGGTATGGGGATGAACAGCACTGCCGCATGAGTGCGGTGCGTGCCGTTCGCTTCCCTACGCCGGTACGAACCGGGTCAGGTTCCGCGGGTACTTCTCAGCGGACCACAAACGTGGCCGCGCCCCGAGCGAATCGTGGAAGTCTATGCCGGAGGTTCGAACCCGCGCCTTGCAAGTCCTGCT
This sequence comes from Phycisphaera mikurensis NBRC 102666, assembly GCA_945878575.1. Taxonomy (GTDB): domain Bacteria; phylum Planctomycetota; class Phycisphaerae; order Phycisphaerales; family SM1A02; genus UBA966. The sequence continues at coordinate 2,950 of CAMDUB010000118.1, forward strand.
TGAAGCCGCAATAATCCTCATAATTTGCTGCTGAATCTTGACATTCATCCGTGATCGGCAAGCATTCATGCGATAGCAAAATTTGCCCGATAGACTTTCGGCGCGATGGCTTTAACGCTGAAACAGTAAGCAAACGCCATCGCGCTGGTGTTTCACAAGTGCCACTTCGGCGCGGTTGATTGTTTGGATTGGTCACGTGTGTGTGTGACTGTGTTTGGGTTATGGCTTCCATCTCCGCGGGCACCGGAACAGTCCGGTGGGGGATGTCTAGATCACAGAGCATTGGCTGAGTCAATGCTCGTGCAACATTTCGGGGGCCAGTGCAGCGTCCGCTTCAGCGGGCGACCTTCGCATCTGGAAGTGCCTGCTCTCCGAGATTGCCTCCGCAATGCTGCACAGCCCGCCCCGCTTCTCCGACCCAAACCTCCCCCCTCTTGATGACGCCGATCGCAAGATCATTGACATCTTGATGCTTGATGGCCGCGCCTCCGGTCGAGAGCTTGCACAGCAGACCGGTATCTCCGAAGCCAACGTCAGCCGACGTTTAGCGCGATTGATTCAAGAGAAGTCGGTTCGAGTCCTCGGCTTCGTTCCACCAGAATTCTTGGGGCTGAACACGCAGTTTTTTGCCTACCTGCGCATCAACGGAAGCACCGATGCAGCGGCAGCAAGTCTGCTTGCACACGAACAGATTTCCTACATCAGCGCGTCCTTGGGGGCGTATGACCTTGTCATCTATGGGACGGCTCGCGACACCATGGACATGGTTTCCATCATGGACCGTGCCGTTGTTGCCAACCCACTGATTCACGACTCCGAGTGTCACGTAGTCCTTGAATTTCCTGATGCGAAGCGCGGCCACGCGCCGTCGGTCACCCAAGTCGTGCCACGGCAGATCGATCATACGGACCGTCAAATCATCCGTCAGGCACAGCAAGATGCACGCATGTCATTCACTGACATCGCGCTGCAAACGAATATCTCGCCAACAAGCGCCGCTGATCGATTCCGCAAACTACTGACCGATGGAATCATTCGGGTCATCACTCTGCCAGATCCAACGCGCATCGGCCTGACACTGTCCGGCAATGTGCGCATCGTGGCTGACACCGCCACCCGAGCGCTCGCTAGCGAATTGAACAAACTGCCAGAAGTCACCAATCTTGCCATTGTGAGCGGGCGTTTCCAAATCGCCGCGGAATTCAACACCCGAGACAGCGTTCACTTTGATGACCTCCGAACACGGATTCTCTCTACCAGGGGCGTGCAGCACGCTGAGATGTCTCTGCACCGAAAGCTGTACAGGCAGCATTTCAACTGGTCCACCCCTGAGGGGGCGTGATACTCATGAGATGCGCGTGATGCCGTGCGCTGTACCACGCGGCGCGGGGATCCCGCGACCGGCACAGTGCGGATATCGTCTTCCGCATGGACAGCATTACTCTGATTCGTGAAACACATTCTTGGATGCGATGGCTCACCGGGCGCACCTTGGAGGCGGCATCAACCCTGACAGAGGCGGACTTTCGCCGCGAGTTCCCGATTGGATCCGGGAGTGTTCACGGAACACTGACGCATCTCCTCGGCGCAGAGCGCATTTGGATGAACGCCATTCACGGAAACGCCACCGCGGTCATGGCGTCCACTGAAGAATTTCCATCCATCGACTCCATTCGCAAAGGCTGGCCGGTGGTACGCGGTACATGGGATACGTATCTCAATCAATTGACGGATGATGAGTGCAGCCGGGTGGTGATGCGAGTCCGGGACGGGAAAGAGGTTCGCCAACTCGTGCGCGACATCTTGGTGCAACTACCGACCCATGCGCTGTATCACAACGCGCAAATGTCCTTCATGTTTCGGCAGATGGGCCACTCGCTCGCAGATTCAAGTTGGATCCTGTGGCGGCGCGAACAACTCGCGCAAGCAAAG
>CAMDUB010000119.1 GCA_945878575.1 Phycisphaera mikurensis NBRC 102666
GTACCGGGTGCTGGGTGCGCGCATTGGTCGACGTGTGCACATCCATCGCGGCGTGAATATGCGGCGCGGTGGATGGGACTTAGTAGAGATTGGTGATGGCGCAACGCTTGCACAAGACGCCGTAGTGCTCACCAGCCACTTGCATCAAGGCGAAATTGTGCATGACCGCGTGCATGTTGGCGCCGGCGCACACGTCGGCATCCGCGCCACCCTGCATCCGGGTAGTTCGCTCGGAGTGCGCGCTTCGATCGAACCGCTCAGCGTTCTGCTTGCTGGAACGCATATTCCACCGGGAGAGCGTTGGTCCGGTGTTCCTGCTGCGCCCACTGCTTCGCAGGCGGAGGTCACGCCACGCCTGCATGCGGGTTGGAATCCATGGACCTACACCGCGGTGTTCCTCCTAGTACGCGCCGTCCTTGCCATGGCCGGACTGGTGCCACCGATTCTCTTGGCGCTGCTCCTGATCACCATCGATAACCAAGCTGTCGGCGATTGGATTGCCCATCCGGAGATCACTTGGCATGCGGCGGCGCTTGCCTCCGTTTGGAGCGCCGCCAGCATCGTGCTGTGGTTGCTCTATGCCGCGCTGGCGATGCGATTCACCAGCGGGATTCGTGCAGGATTTCATCCGCGCTACAGTTGGACGTACTTCTGGATTTGGAATCGCACCGGCACTGTGGAAGCGGCGGGCCGATGGATTAGTGGCACGTTGTTCTGGCCAATCTGGCTGCGCGCTGCCGGCATGCAAGTTGGGCGCGGCAGTGAAGTGAGCACCATCATTGATGTGCTTCCAGAATCCGTTTCCATCGGCACTGATTCCTTCTTTGCTGATGGTGTGTATCTGTGCTGCCCGTTTGTCCACGAAGGCATGGTGCATGTTGGGCACACCACGCTTGGAGACGGAACATTCCTTGGTAATCACTGCGTGATTCCAACACAGAAGCGTTACCCCGATGGCATGTTCATTGGCGTCAGCACCATCGCTCCGCATGATGCAGGGAAAGATCAAGGTTGGTTTGGTGTGCCGCCGATGTTGCTACACCGCAGAGAAGTAGTGGATGTTGACCGCCGACTCACTCATGATCCCGGATTCTGGCAACAGGTTTCGCGCTGGAGTTGGGAGTCGGCGCGATGCCTCGTCGCTGCACCGGCGCTCGTCTCCGGGATCGCTTGGATTGCAGCCGTGGAGACTGCACATCAGGCATCGTCTGCGTGGTGGTGCGCCTTGGTGTGGGCTCCACTTGCAAGTGTGGCCACGTGGCTCGCCGTCATCATCTTTGGAATATCCGCCAAGTGGATCCTGCTTGGACGCGTGCAACCCGGTCAACATGGCCTGTGGAGTTCTTGGTGCAGTCGATGGGATTATCTCTACGTGCTGTGGTGGTTCAGCGCGCGCGCCGCGCTCCTTCGAGTGGAAGGAACGCCGATTCTCAACATCGCCCTGCGCGCCACCGGCATGCACATCGGTCGCAATGTTCTCATCGGTCCGGGTGCTACGCAGATTGTGGATCCAGACATGCTGCACTTTGCTGACGGTGCGACGGTGGCCTGCCACTTCCAGGCGCACAGCTTTGAAGACCGAATTCTCAAGATTGACCGCGTGCACATCGGCGCCGGTGCCAACGCCGGAGAAAATGCGGTGGTCTTCTACGGCGCCACCATTGAGCCCGGGGGGACGCTGGAGTCGGGGAGCGTTCTCATGAAGCGCGGTGTGGTGCCAGCCGGCACGGTGGCGATTGGCGCGCCGGTGGGGTGACGAAAGGGCTCGGCGGGGGCATTTCAGCCCAAATCAGGTGGTCAAAAAAGCCTGAATTTATGTAGTTTGCGAAAACACTTTCCCGGAATCTGCCCGGGAAATCATGCGTGGCTATAATCGCGAACCCCTTCTTTGATTGCTTTTGAAAGGATGCTTCGCGTGACTCGCTCGCCAATTCCACTTCCACAAGTTCGCGGATTTCTCCAGACGCAGAGAACTGATTACTGGTGGGTGACCCCCATTCTGGTCCTGCTCGGTCTCGGTAGTTTCGTTATCTATTCCACGTGGGCTGCATTCCAAGGATGCAACTATTTCATCGGTGGCATCGATCAGCCCGGCGTGCAGCGGCTGCTCTCGCCGTTCTATTCACCGGTGATCTGGGACCCAACGGGCATCAATTCTGGCCATGCGTGGTTTGGACAACTTCCCGGATGGTGGCCGTCGTTCATTCCGTTCTCGCCGGCCCTGCTGATTCTGCCCTTCCCGGCCGGATTTCGCTTCACTTGCTATTACTATCGGGGTGCCTATTACAAGGCGTTCTGGGGCGATCCAGTCAGCTGCGCAGTGGGTGAACCGGCGTTCCGCGGCGGTAACTATCGCGGTGAACAGAAGTTCCCGCTCATCATGCAGAACATTCACCGCTACTTCTTGTATGCCGCGGTGTTGTTCATCGGCCTGCTTGCGTGGGACGGCATCGCCAGCTTGCAGCACTACAACGCTGACGGCACCCGCTCATTCGGACTGAGTGTTGGGTCATTGATTCTGATTATCAACCCAATTTTCTTGAGCCTGTACACCTTCGGTTGCCATTGCATGCGCCACTTTGTCGGCGGCAATCATGACTGCCTATCGTGCAGTATGGATGGTGGCAATGCCTACCGTAAGGTCACCTGGCTCAATCAGCGGCACATGTTGTTCGCCTGGATCAGCTTGTTTGGAGTGGCATTCACCGATATCTACGTGCGCTTGTGCGCAAACGGAACCTGGACCGACTTGAGGATCTTATGAGTTTCACTGATCAATACATCGTGCACGAACATGACGTGCTTGTCATCGGCGCAGGCGGCGCTGGTCTGCGCGCAGCGATCGAGGCATCTGCTGCGGGCGTCAAGGTTGGCGTGATTTGCAAGTCCCTGCTTGGTAAAGCCCACACCGTGATGGCCGAGGGCGGCATGGCCGCAGCCATGGGCAACGTTGATGACCGCGACAACTGGGAAGTCCACTTCGCAGACACCATGCGCGGCGGCCAGTACCTGAACAACCCAATCATGGTTGAACACCATGCCAAGGAAGCGCCCGCGCGCGTACTGGAACTCGAATCCTGGGGCGCAGTCTTTGACCGCACCAAGGAAGGCAAGATCCTGCAGCGCAACTTCGGTGGACACCGCTATCCGCGCCTGGCGCACGTTGGTGACCGAACCGGCCTGGAACTGATTCGCACACTGCAAGATCACGGCATTCACCAGGGCATGGAAGTGTTCATGGAGATGACGGTGGTTTCCCTGCTCACCACTGGTGGGCGCATTTCCGGCGTGCTTGGCTATGACCGCGAACGCGGTCGCATGCATGTGTGGAAGGCAAAGGCAGTCATCTTGGCGACCGGCGGCATTGGCAAGTCATTCCGAATCACCAGCAACAGCTGGGAAGGAACTGGCGACGGCCACGCGCTGGCCTATGAAGCAGGCGCCGAACTCATGGACATGGAATTCGTGCAGTTCCACCCAACCGGCATGGTCTGGCCACCAAGCGTGCGCGGCATTCTGGTCACCGAAGGCGTCCGCGGCGAAGGCGGCGTGTTGCGCAACAGTGAAGGCAAGCGCTTCATGTTTGATGACGTGCCGGATGCGTACCGCAACCAGGTTGCCAAGGATGAGGAAGAAGGCTGGAAGTATGTGTGCGGCGACAAGAACGCCAATCGTCCACCAGAGCTTCTGACCCGCGACCACGTTGCGCGCTGCATCAATCGAGAAATCAAGGCCGGCCGCGGTTCACCGCACGGCGGCGTCTATCTGGACATCGGTTGGATCAAGGAAAAGATGCCGAATGCTTCTGCGCACATTCAGCGCAAGCTGCCCAGTATGTATCACCAGTTCAAGCAGCTTGCCGGTGTAGACATCACCACCGAAGCGATGGAAGTTGGACCAACCACGCACTATGTGATGGGTGGCGTGGCTGTTGATGGTCATACGCAAATGTCTTGCGTTCCTGGCTTGTTTGCTGCTGGCGAAGTGACTGCCGGCCTGCACGGCGCGAACCGCCTCGGCGGTAATTCGCTCTCCGACTTGATCGTGTTCGGCAAGCTGGCTGGCGAACACGCTGCCAAGTTTGTGAAGGAACACGGCGCAGTCGAAGTGGATCAAGCACAGATTGAGGCACACACGCGCGCCATCATGGCGCCGTTTGATCGCCCTCATGGTGAGAATCCCTACGGCATCCAGCAGGATCTGCAGAACACCATGCAGGACTTGGTTGGCATTGTCCGTGTCCAAGGCGAAATGGAATTGGCGCTTGCCAAGATCGAGGAGTACAAGGCGCGCCTGAAGAATGTGGGCGTCATTGGACACCGCGAGTACAACCCAGGCTGGCACACGGCGATTGACTTGCCGTGCATGCTCACGGTTTCCGAGTCCATCACTCGCAGCGCGCTTGACCGCAAGGAAAGCCGCGGCGCGCAGTTCCGTGATGACTACCCGGAGAAGAGCGCCGAGTGCTCAACATTCAACTTGGTTGCCAAGAAGGCGCCGGATGGTTCCATGCAAGTAACGCGCCGTCCGGTCGTACAGATGCGCGATGATCTGAAGGCTGTCATCGAGAAGATGAAGTAAGGAATTAATATGTCCACCCAAACAGCAGCAGCAACAACCACGCCGAAGCCGCCCGCCGATCACGCTCGTCCGGTGCACTTTCGCATCTGGCGCGGCGACAAGGACAATGGCGCCTTCGTTGAGTACACCGTGAATGTCACCGAGGGCATGGTGCTCCTTGACTGCGTGCACCGCATTCAGGCCGAGCAGGCGTCCGACCTGGCGTGCCGCTGGAACTGCAAGGCCGGCAAGTGCGGCTCGTGCTCTGCGGAAATCAACGGTAAACCAAGCCTGATGTGCATGACGCG
>CAMDUB010000120.1 GCA_945878575.1 Phycisphaera mikurensis NBRC 102666
GATCCAGCATCAAAGCTTGAGCCAGAAGACCTGCGGCGCCTGCATCCCACCGAACTGAAGCGCCGCATTCCATTCTTGGGCGAGGTGATGCTTGGCCACTTGCGCTACGGAACGCACTCCGGCGCCGGCAGCAATCTCTGCCATCCGTATCTGCGCCGCAGCAATATCGCCAGCCGCAATCTTGCCCTTGCCGGCAACTTCAATCTCACCAACTCAGGCGAGATCTTCCGGCGCCTGGTGCAACTTGGAATCAATCCGGTTGGCGACGCGGATACGGGCGTGATCTTGGAGAAGATCGGTCACTTCATCGATCGCGAGCATGAGTTCCTGGCATCGACCGCGGGCCCTGGCAGCTTCCGAAATTTAGAAGGCCGCGAACTTGCTTCGGTGATCTCGCAGGAACTTGATATCCCGCGCATCTTGCGCAACGCCACCGAAGGTTTCGACGGCGGCTATGTCCTTGGCGGAATCATCGGTAATGGCGACGCTTTCGTGCTGCGTGACGCCAACGGTATTCGCCCTGCATTCTGGGTGGAGACCGCGGAAACCATTGCTGTCGCCAGCGAACGCCCTGCTCTTGCTGCGGTCTTTGGTGTTCGCCCCAGTGATGTTCAAGAGCTGACGCCTGGTCATGCACTGATCATGAAGGCTGACGGCAAGCACTCAGTGGAACGCATTCTTCCGCCCGCACCAGAGCGGCAATGCACGTTCGAGCGCATCTATTTCAGCCGTGGCAATGACCCGGACATCTATGAAGAGCGCAAGGCGCTCGGCCGCAATCTAGCGCTGCGCGTGCTTGACTCCATCAACTGGGATGTTGAGCACACGGTCTTTGGGTTCATTCCAAACACCAGCGAAACTGCCTACCTCGGCTTGCTGCAAGAATTGGAACGCCTGGTCACAGAGCGCGGCGCGAAAGAACTTTGGGCGATGGTCCAAGCCGGCACGGCCACCGAGAAGGACGTGCAGCGCTTGGTAAATCCACGCATTCGCGCGGAGAAGGTGGCCACCAAGGACCAGAAGCTTCGGACATTCATCACTTCCGATCGCACCCGCAAGGACCTGGTGAATCATGTGTATGACATCACACGCGGAACCCTCAATCCTGGCGACACGCTGGTCGTCATCGATGATTCGATCGTCCGCGGCACCACCCTGCGCGAGTCCATCGTCACCATGCTGACTAAGTTGGAGCCCGCGCGTATTGTGGTTGCCAGCAGCGCGCCGCCAATTCTGTATCCCGATTGCTACGGCATCGACATGAGCCAACTTGGTCGATTCATTGCGTTTGAGGCCGCCATTGCCCTGCTTGCGGAGCGACGGATGGATCGCGTCTTGGACGAGGTGGAAGCACGGTGCCGCGCCCAAGCTGACGCTCCAGCAGAGCGCATGCGCAACGAAGTCCGGGCCATTTACGATCCATTCACCCTCGACGAACTCAGCGCCAAGGTGGCAGACCTGATTCGAACACCGGGCCTGGCATGGCGCGGGCGCCTTGATGTCCTGTACCAGAGCGTTCCGGGTCTGCACGCAGCGATGCCGCGCTTCACCGGGGACTGGTATTTCACGGGCGAATATCCCACTCCGGGCGGCTACAAGGTGCTAAATACGGCTTTCCTGAACTGGCGCCGGGGTGACGAGCGCCGGGCGTACTGACCTGCGCGCGCCGATGTCACGCCCGACCCGTGGATCCGGCGCGTCCGAGAATCATTCGCGGTGATCTGCGCACCGACCATTGCGTGAAACAGCGGTTTGTGGTCTACTGCCCCGTTCCCCACCGCGTGAGCGTTGGGACCGTCGGACACGCTGTCCGGCGATACTCGAAGCAATGTAGGACAACGAATGGCTCGCTATCTCGGTCCCAAGGTCAAACTCTCACGACGCGTCGGTGTTCCAATCGCCGACCTGCCAAAGCACACTTCTAAGCGCGCATTGACGCCTCCGGGACCGCACGGTGCCCGTGGTAAGCGCGCGAAGCCATACGGCATCCGCAAGGATGAGAAGCAGAAGCTTCGCTACCACTACAACGTGCTGGAGCGTCAGTTCCGCCGGTACATGGAAGAAGCTGGTCACACCAAGGGCAACACCGGAGAGGTGCTCATGCAGCTCCTCGAGCGTCGCCTCGACAACGTGGTTCGTCGCTCCGGCTTCGTCCGCTCCATCTGGGCTGCCCGTCAGCTCGTTGCCCACGGAAGCGTGCGCGTCAACGGAGCCAAGGTTGACCGTCCAAGTTTCTCCATGAAGATCGGTGATGTCATCACCATCAAGGAAAAGCTGCAGAAGGTCTGCCGCGAGCAAATGGAGAGCCTGCAGGGCCACCAGATCCCAGGTTGGATCGAAGTGAACCCAGCTGAACTCCGAGCCAAGATCTTGGCGATGCCGACTTCGGACCAGATTCCGTTCGACGTCAATACCAACCTGATCGTCGAGTTCTATCGCTGATCAGATTGGGCAGAGGGTTCGCCCCTCCGCTCAACAAAGTTTGTAATTCACCGGAGCGCGCCACCGAAATGGCGCGCTCCGGTCTTTTTTGCTGCCGTTCCCGTAGACTCGCCACCCGCCATGATGAAACACCTGCAAACGTATAACAGGCAGATCCTCGCCGTCGTCAGCATGCTGCTGCTGGTGGTGTTCCTCGCCCCCAGCGCTGTGACGCAATGCAGCCGAGTCAGTGCGAAGCCGACCTCCGTGTGGGCAACCACCACTGACGGCGCCACGCTCACCCTCGGCGATCTTGAGAATCTGCGCGGACAACTCGCTGTTCTTGAAATGCTGCGCGACCAAATGAGCATGCAACTTGGCCTTGCCAAGAACCCAGAGCATTGGTGGCTCTTGGTGAAGGAAGCACAGGACAGCGGCATGATCGGTGGCATCGCCGATGGTCGCAGTTACTTGGATGGCGCCGCAGTGCAAGCACGCATGCAGCCTGATGAACTGCTCGGACGCCTGTGCGCCAGTTCACGTCAGCAACCACAAGTGGTCTTGCAAACCCTGGCCAACCTGCGTGGAGTTGAACGACTCATTAGCCTGAACGTCGGCGCTGGTCGACTGTCGGAAGCACGCACGCGCCTCGCGGCACGCGAACTCCTCACCGACGTTTCCTGCGACGTGGTTCCGATCGATGCGAACACCGTCGGCGACGTCGTTCCTGTTGGCTCACCAACCGCCGATCAACTGACCGCGACCTTTGAGAAGGGCAAGACCAGCGTTCTTGGCGCTGGCCCCGGCGGTATTGGCTACAAGTTCCCAGACCGCGCCAAGCTGGAATGGATCGTCATTCCTGCCGGCGATGTCATCCGTGGACTTGCCGCAGATCCGGCCCTCGGCGCTGTTGAACTCCGCAAGGAATTCCGCAAGAATCCCGGAGCCTTTGGCGTCGCCGCTGCTGACCTCACCCCAGATAAGCCCGCTCCAAGTTACGAAGCCTATGCACCCAAAGTGCGCGAGGCCGTAGAGCGTCGTCTCCTCAAGGATCGCATGGAACGCGCCAGTAGCGCTGTGCGTGATTGGTCGCGCATTTCGCTCAAGGACGTACCTGTTGAGGGTGGCATCTACAAGCTGCCCGCCGATTGGAACACGCGGCAGCCCGCACTGACATCGCTTGCTTCAGAGCTTGCAACGAAATTCTTGATCCCCGCTCCCGCGGTCATCAGTACTGGCGATGCATGGTTCACCGCGTCGGACATCGACGGTCATCCGGTGCTTGGCAAGACCACCACGCAGGAATTTGGGCAACCGATGCGCATCGGCGAGCTCATCAAAGAGCTGCGCGATTTCAATAGGGATGGTCGACTGCCGGTGCAATCGGGAGTCATTGGACCAGTTGTCAAGACACCCAATGATGACCTGATCATCTGGCGCATCACCGAAGCGCAGGCTGCACACGAGCCATCATCCATGGACGAGGTGCGCGACGCCGTTGTCCGCGATGCCACCGCGCAGGCCCGCTACGACGCGTTGGTTCTGAAGACCGCTCAAATTGGCGAAGAAGCGCAGAAGGACGGTCTTGATGCCGTCGCCAAGACGTACGGATCCAGCGTTGAGAAGGCCCCAAGCGTGCACCTTGCCGATCCCGCAGTATTGCGTCAATACGGGATTCGCTTCCCAGGCACCATGCCCAAAGCTGGCCAAGACCTGGATGCGATTCGAGCCGTGCTCGCCAAGGCGGTGTCACTGCCAACAGCCAGCCCGATCAACACCCTGCCAGATGCTGATCGCACCCTGGTGGTGCCAGTGCCTACCAAGTTGACGCTCATGGTGGTTCGCATCAACGATGTGAAGCCCCTCACCATTGAGGACTTCCGCGCTCTGGAAGCCGGCGGTGCACTCCGCGGCGCCATGGCACAGGACGAGCCTAAGATTGATTGGAAGGTTGCGTTCGGCAAGGACGCGATCGCCAAGCGCACCGGCTTTGAATTGAAGAACCCCGACGGACCGGACCGCGTGATGGC
>CAMDUB010000121.1 GCA_945878575.1 Phycisphaera mikurensis NBRC 102666
ACCTCGGATCCGTTTTCCGGTTTCTTTGCTTACGCAGCCAGCAAGAGTGCGCTCGATAGTTACACCCGCAGCATGCATGTTGAGGGTGCCACACTTGGCATCCGAGCATTCTGCATCAACATGGGATCCATCGATACCCCGATGTTGCGGCGCAACTTTCCCGAAACGGTGCTACCGACTGCCATGACGCTGACACCGGAACTCGCGGCGCAGGTGATTGTTGATTGCATTGAAGGACGGCGCGATGCTGATCGCGGCCAGTGCATCATCGTCAAGAAGTAGTGGGCGGTCTGCCACCCTTTAGCGGCGGCCGTGCATGGCCCGGTCCATATCGCGCTTCATTTCCCGCGAGGCAATGGCGTGGCGCTTGTCGGACGACTTTCGGCCCGTGCCCAGACCAATGAGAATCTTGGCCCGACCGTCCTTGAAATACATCTTGAGCGGGACAATGGTGTAGCCCTTGCGCTTCACTTCCTCAGCAAGTTTCCGAATTTCGCGCTTATGTGCAAGAAGTCGGCGAACGCGGACGGGTGCGTGCTGGAGTGCCTTGCCCGCTGCCGGATATTCAGCAATATGCACCGAATGGAGCGACAGCGACGGCGGCTCCGCAGTGGCGCTGACATAACCCTCTGCCAGGCTGACTTTTCCCGCACGAATGCTCTTTACTTCGGTGCCAAGGAGCTCAATACCGCATTCCAGGGTCTCGGTGATCTCGTAATCATGCCGCGACTGACGATTTTCGATCGTCGGCTCGTTTGGGACATGTTCTTGGGAACTTCCAGCCACGGCGTGAGTATAGGAGGTTGTGCCACTTGCCCGCCTATCGGACAAGAGGATGTCAAGGAACCGTCAAGTCGGCGCTTGCCTCAACCCGTAGTAAGTGCAACAATGAGTTAGTTATTAATTATCTGCCCCCCACCGCCGCTGATTCTCCTCCGAATGCAGCACTGCTTCAAGCAGATAGATCCATACTAAAGAAGACCATCGATGAAATCCACTTCGCTCGCCGTCGCTCTTACGCTCGCCACGACACTCACGACTACCGCGCAGATCGCGCCTGGTCTTGGAGCACCGTCTCAGGCAGTCGAAGCCTTCCGACTTGCGCACCCACAGTCAGACGTGATGATCTGCGGCGATCAGATCGGCCGCGTCTATGGCAACTTCTCCCAGGGCGCAACGCCTTCTGAGAGCGCCAAGAAGTTCGTCGAGACGAACGCGCAACAACTCTTCGGCGTCCAGCCAACGGACTTGGCTCCGTTCGGACCCTTTGAGTCGGGCGAGCACTTGGTGCAGATCATGCCCAACCGCGATGTTGATGGCTTTAAGTTCACGGGGGTCTACTACACCCAACAGTTCCGCGGCATCACCGTGTTCCGAAGCAATTTGATGGTGCTCACCCGCAACGAGGCGGGATTCCCCGCCGTGTTGGCTTCCAGTTCACTGTGGGATGTCACCGGCGTTGAGAAGCAACTTGAAGGCATCGATGTGAGCAAGTTGCCAAGCGCCAAGATTTGGACGCGCAACCCATTGAGTGCGTTCCGCTCCAAGCCAGAAGTTGGACCGGCGCAGTACGTGATCTGGGCCGGCGTCGATCGCGTCAAGGCGGAACCACGCCTCGCCGTGCTCTTTACTGCGGAAGCAGGCAGCCCCGCTGATCCAGACAATCATCAACGCATTGAGTTTGTTGTTGACGCGCAGAACGGATCGATTCTCTTCCAAGAGAGCAAGATCTATCACGCGGTAAGCGGCCGAGTGACTGGTCTAGCAACCGCTGGATACGGCGCGGACATCTGCGCCAGCGAAGTTTCCACCGGAATGCCATACGTGGCAGTAACAACTGGCGCCACCACCGCTTACACAGACGTGAACGGCAATTTCTCCATTGCTGCTGGCGGCGCGGGAGCCACGTACACGACGAGTTTGGTTGGTCGTTACTTCACCACCACCAACAACGGCGCTGCAACGGTCTCGCTGAGCACCACCGCCAATGATGGCGCCAACTGGAGCCCAGTGTTCAACCCGGTCAACAACATGGCCAACGAACTGTCCCAAGTCAACGCCTACTACATGTCGAACAAGATACGGGACATTGCTGTGGCCGCATCGCCAGCCTTCCCGTCAGTGTCGACGCAGACCAGCGCGTTCTTGATTAACTGCAACCTGGGGAGCACGTGCAATGCGTACTACTCCGGCAACACCATCAACTTCTACATCGCTGGTGGCGGATGCGCTGCCACCTCGTTCGGTGATGTGGTTGGCCACGAATACGGTCATAACCTGGTTTCCAAGGGCGGATCGGGTCAAGGTGCATACGGCGAAGGCACGGGCGACATCTGCGGCTTCCTACTGTCGGATGACCCACGCACCGGTGTCGGATTCCAGTCGTCGTGCACGGTTGGCATTCGAACAGCGGCAAATACTTGCCAGTTCGACGCTACCTCATGCTCCACGGGCTCCACTTCGTCCGGCGCAACCTGCGGCAGTGCAATCCACTCCTGCGGTCAGTTGATCTCGGGCTGCTGCTGGGATCTGCGCAATCGGTTGGCCGCCACCTACCCGAGTACCTACCGCACCGAACTTGCTGACTTGTGCGTCAACTCCATCCTGCTGCACGGGAACATCTCAACCATCGCTGCAGACATCACCATCGACTTCTTGACGCTCGATGACAATAACGGGAACATTGCTGACGGAACCCCGAACTACTCCGCGATCAACGACTCATTCACCCTGCACGGACTGCCAGGCCCACCGCTCGCGCTGCTGCAATTCAGCTTCCCTCAGGGACTTCCAACCGTGATCGCACCGGATGGCAGCACCTCCATGCAGGTGAAGATTGATTCGGGCGCGGGCGTTCCAAACACGGCTACCGCCAAGTTGTACGGCAAGATCAGCGGAACGAGTACATACACGCAATATCCAATGACTTACCTTGGATCGAACCTCTACCAGGTGAATCTGCCAGGCGGAACGTGCCCTTCCACGCTGAACTTCTACGTCTCGGCTCAGTCCAGCACCGGCGTCACCAGCTATTCGCCAGCGACTGCACCAACGGCCTTCTACATGGGCACCGTGGCGAACGGCATCACCCAAGTGATGGCAGACGACTTTGAAGCGGCGACCACCGGTTGGACCGTCGGCGCCACCGGCGATGCAGCTACCACTGGCATCTGGACCCGCGTTGATCCGCTCGGCACGACCGCTCAGCCAGAGGATGACCACACTCCGAGCCCCGGCGTCAAGGCGTGGATCACTGGTCAGGGAACTGGCGGCGTAGTGGGCGAAGCCGACGTTGACGGCGGCAGCACCACCTTGGTGTCGCCAGCCTACGACTGCACTGGTCTCGCCGAGGCATACGTGAGTTACTCGCGCTGGTACTCCAACAACGCCGGTAGTGCCCCGAACACCGACAGCATGCCTGTTGAGATCTCTGCTGACAACGGTGCCACTTGGATTCAGCTTGAGAATGTTGCCGAGAACGCCGGCGTCTGGGTTGAGAAGACCTTCCGCATCAACAACTACGTCACGCCTTCGGCGCAGGTGCGCTTGCGCTTCCGTGCGCAAGACTTGGGTAGCGGTTCCATCGTGGAAGCCGGTGTTGATGACGTGCGCGTCTACGGTGCCAACTGCGTGCTGCCGATCATCGGCGACCTTGATGGCAACGGTTTCGTCAACGGTGCTGACATGGGCATCCTGCTCGGAGCGTGGGGAACACTTACCTACGACTTGAACGGCGATGGCGGCCCGGTGGGGGGTGGCGACTTGGGAGCTCTGCTCGGAAACTGGACCCCGTGATACGCGTGTTCCCCCTGGGTAGCAACTGACCCAGTGTCCATAGTTATGACAAATGCCCCCGCCGTTGAACGGCGGGGGCATTTTGCTATACTCCTCGACCCTCCGCAGCAGGTTTAGCCTGCGCGGCAGATCCATCGCCCGGATGGCGGAACTGGCAGACGCGCCAGCTTGAGGTGCTGGTGGGAGCAATCCCTTGGAGGTTCGAGTCCTCTTCCGGGCATTCACGGGAGGCGCCACATGGCGCCTCCCGTGTTGCATTCCGGAGCATTCCGGAACATGCCGAAGACCGTACAGTTGCGAAGTCTCAATGCAGCCAAACCCACTCCAGCACCTGATGCCCACCTGCGCCGGCGCCAAGGCCGCCGCTGCCGGCACGGTGCTTTCCACCCCTGCACTGGCCGACAGTGCTCATGCTGATCCGCGCACTGGCACCGTTCGACTGAACGAAATCTTTCACTCCATCCAAGGCGAGAGCACCTGGGCAGGCGCTCCGTGCGTCTTTGTGCGCCTGACGGGCTGCCCGCTGCGCTGCACCTACTGCGACACCGAGTACGCGTTCCGCGAAGGTCGCACGGCAACCCTCGGCGAGATTGTCGA
>CAMDUB010000122.1 GCA_945878575.1 Phycisphaera mikurensis NBRC 102666
ATGACATCCTTGGTGGGCACCGCTGGCAGCGCGGGCTTTGCAACATCCACCACCGCCGGTGTTGGCTGTGCCGGTGGTACCGACGGCACTTGCGCTGCCGCGACTCCGCGCACACTCATGCATGCCAACGTCAGCGCGAGCATGGGCAAGGCACGAACGATCTCGGGCAAAGGCATGGCGGCATCGTAGAATCTTTGGAATGCCCGCCCGACGACATCTTGTCCAGTCAGCACCCGTGAGTCTCTTCACCTCGTCCCTGCGCGCTGTGGGGGCATTTCGCCCCCGCGCCACGCTTTGGATCAGTAGCGCCACCGCCGCCGTGACCCTCATCGGCGCCGCTGGTTGCGCGGGTCACAGTTCCGTGGAGCGTGGAATCGACCAATCGGCAAGCAGTATCGCTGCCACTTTCGCAGGGTCGGTCACTGAGGAACGCAATTACGTATTGCCCGTGGACGGCATCATCGACATCGACCTGGAGACGTTCGGTGGTGATGTAGTGATTCGTTCTGGTCGCGAAACGAAGAACGAAATCCGTATGCAGGTGACCGTGACCGCCAGTCATGGCGCTGATCGCACCGATGAGGCTGCATCATCACTGGCGCAGATAGCCGTCAAGGCAGAAATCCGTCGCGGGGGCGATGTGCCAACGCTGGTGTTGCGCGGCACCACCGAGCATGATGAGGCATGGCTCCATGAAACGGATATCGATATTGAACTTCCGGAATTGCGCCGCGTTCATGTGAAGACGCGCTCGGGCAAGGTGCATATCTACGAAAATCGCGGTGCATGTTCCGTCGAAACTTCCGACGGCGATATCCGCATGATCACTCCATGGGCAATCACCGAAGATGTCACGCTGGTCACGCGCGGCGGAGAAATTGTGTTTCGCGCATTCACTGGAACCTGTGGCATCTTTGATATCGACTGCGTGAATGGCAAGGTGCTCACCCGCGTTGAAGCGGGTGACTGGCGCGTTGTTGATAAGCGTAACGATCACGACACACTGCATGCCGCACTTGGCCCGTGCACAAACAAGATTCTGATTCGCAATGTTGACGCTTCAGTCACGCTGAGTATCGTTCCCGAGCCGATGGAATACGGCTCACTCTTCTCGGCGCCGTAAGTGACCATGATGTGATTGCACGATTCCGTGGCAAGTGCATCTCTGTGCGCTTGCCGACCGCTCCCCTCATTCTCTACCGCGCGCCTACCCTGACTTCTATGGCAATCATCAACGACCACTACCTGAAGCTGGCCGCCGGCTACCTGTTCCCTGAAATTTCCCGCCGCGTGTCCGTGTTCGCAGAGGCCAATCCCGCCATTGCGAAAGAGATCATCCGCTGCGGCATCGGCGATGTCACTGAGCCGCTTCCTGCCGCCGTTATTGCTGCGATGCACACAGCAGTCGATGAACTCGCTCATCGTGCGACCTTCCGTGGCTATGGTCCCGCCACCGGTTATGACTTTGTCCGCGAGGCCATCGTGCAGGGTGATTACCGCGATCGCGGTATCGCTATCGCGCCGGATGAAATCTTTGTTTCCGACGGAAGCAAGCCAGATGCAAGCGCCTTCATGGAAATCATGGCCACCGGCACTCCAGCGCAAGGCGGCAATCGCACCGCTGTCTGTGACCCGGTGTATCCGGTCTATGTAGACAACAATGTCATGCAAGGAAACACAGGCCCCGCGCTTGCTGGCGGCGGCTACGAAGGGCTGGTCTATCTGCCCGGGACTCCTGCCAATGGATTTGTTCCCGAGCCCCCCACTGAACCAGTGGACATGGTCTATCTCTGCTACCCGAACAATCCAACCGGCGCGATGATCACTCGGTCACAACTGGCGCGTTGGGTGGAATGGGCGCTCGCCAATGACGCGCTCATTTGCTACGACGCCGCGTACGAGGCGTATGTGCGCGACCCATCGCTGCCACGTTCGATCTATGAAATCCCTGGTGCCGATCGGTGCGCAGTGGAGTTCCGTAGCTTCTCCAAGAGTGGTGGCTTCACAGGCGTCCGTGCTGGTTACACCGTTGTTCCAAAGGCCGTTGAGGGTCGCACCCACAGCGGTGAACGCGTCTCGCTGCATCGCCTGTGGATGCGTCGTTGGGCAACCTGCTCGAACGGTGTCAGTTGGCCGGTGCAGTGCGCCATTGCCGCGCTTTACACGCCCGCTGGCCGCGCTCAAGTAGCGTCATTGATCGATTTCTACATGGAAAACGCGCGCATTCTTCGGGAAGCATGCGCGGCCGAGGGGCTACAGGTCTGGGGCGGCGAACACGCTCCGTATGTCTGGGTGGCATGCCCGGCTGGTATGGGAAGTTGGGACGCGTTCGATGCGCTCCTCAGTAAGGCCCGGCTGGTAGTGACTCCAGGCGCAGGCTTTGGGCGTCACGGCGAAGGCTTCTTCCGGATCAGCGCGTTCAACTCGCGCGAGAATGTCATTGAAGCTGGTAAGCGGCTGCAAGCGCTGCGGTAAATGCCGCCGTGGGAACAGTGCCGCCCATGTCACGGACGCGCAATCGGTGCAAGCAGAACCGTTACGAGTTCCAGCCCTTGCTCGGCGCGCGTTGTGGCAGCGAAGGATCGCGCGGTCCAGGTCCAGTGTCCTTCGGTCCGCGGTAGCCGCGGCACACGATGAACATCTCCACGCTCTCCGCGCGGCTGGCACTTGGCTTGTATCCCTTGGCCTCAGTGAACACCATGTTCGCACGCTTCACCAGTGCGGGGTACTCAACGCCCTCGTACACCTTCATGGTTGCATGTCCACCGGTGCGTAGTAAGAACGGCAACCGGTCAAGCATCGCGTGGCACAACTGCACACTGCGCGCGCTATCGGCCATGGGCACACCGCTCGTGTCTGGACCCATATCACTGATGACTGTGTCGAAGAGTTTGCCTTCCATGGCGTAGGGCAAATGCTCACGCGTCAGTTCATTGATATCGCCTTCAATCAGGTGGACATTGGGTCCAAAGCCGCGTTTATCAATGGCTTTCAGATCGATTGCCACCACCACGCCGTTATCCCCAACCCGTTCGGCCGCTACCTGAATCCAACTGCCGGGGCATGCCCCAAGGTCAAGGACGCGCGAACCAGGGCGCATCAACTTGAATCGGTCGTCAAGCTCCCGGAGTTTGTACGCGCTGCGTGCGCGATACCCCTCTTCCTTGGCAAGCTTGAAGAAATGGTCTTGTACTTCCTTCACGGTAGCGCACTCATGGCTTCTGTAGCCGGCGAACTTCAGCTGGCGGGATGTTGGCCAAGACCACATGTCGCGAACCGGAATGTGCCAGGTGTAACTCGCGCTCAAGGCGAGCGATGGCGCGCAGATTGTCTCGACCCGGACCATCAAGCACGGTGCTCTTCATAGTCTTTGCACCGAAGTAGCAAAAGTATGAAAGCTCTCCACCTGGTCGCAGCAAGTCGAGCAGGCGACGCATGATGGTTTCCACAAGGTCAATTTCAAAGTTGTTGAATGGCAGGCCACAGATGACACAGTCATACGAGCCCATTTCCAATTCCACATCTTGGATCGCAGCATTGTGCAATGTCACTTGCCCTGGCTTGCCACGTGTCCGCCACGGCGTGAGAATCTTTGCATCAAGATCTTGGCAGAATTCGCTGCTCAGTTCCACGATGTCTAAGACATCATCTGGTCCAAGACACTTCAAGATTTCTTTGGTCACCGGCCCAGTCCCCGGCCCAACCTCCAAGATCCGCTTCGGAGAGGTGGACTCAATGGCCGCCGCCGCCAACGACCGTGCCAACATGGGGGAACTTGGGCAGATAGTGCCCACAGTCTTCATGTTGCGGAAGGCGATGGAAAGGAACTGAATCATGAGGTCGATGGGTTCACGCGATCCGGTACGTCGGGATGCATGCGCACGAAACGGTCAGGATATCAGGGACATGCCGCCTCAACCTCACAGTGTTGGCGCGAAGCGTTCGTTGCCCTGTAGACCTTCGCAGAAGCCCGCAAATAACTCAGGAATTTGCTCCAGGTCGCGCAAGTGCCCCATTTCCACGGTGGTGTGCATGTAACGAATGGGGAAGCTCACCAGGCCACATGGAATGCCGCCACCAGCAAGGAAGATGGAATCCGTGTCAGTTCCGCTGCTACCTGGAGTAGCACCACGCTGCAATGGAATGGCGAGGCGCTCAGAGGTGGCAAGCAGTCGAGCCACCACCTCGGGCTGCATGGCGCCGCCGATAGCAATCTTGGGACCAGCACCCATCTTGAATTGTCCATGTTGCGCTTGAGTAATCCCGGGGCTGTCGGTGGCGTGGCCAACATCGGTGACCAGGGCAACGCTTGGGTGCAAACTCACGGCGATCATCTCCGCGCCATGAAGTCCCACTTCTTCTT
>CAMDUB010000123.1 GCA_945878575.1 Phycisphaera mikurensis NBRC 102666
CTTGCCTACCTGATTTACACCAGCGGCACCACCGGCGCGCCCAAGGGCGTCATGATTGAGCACGCCAGTATTGCAAGTTTGGTCCGCTCCGACATGGCACGGTTTGGTCTGGGACCTGGCGATCGCGTGGCGCAATGCTCAAGTAATGCGTACGACTCAAGTGTCGAAGAGACGTGGATGGCATTCGCAGTTGGTGCAACGCTCGTGCCAGTAGATGACGAGCGTGTTCGATCTGGGCCAGACCTTGTCCCGTGGATGCGCGCGGAGCGGATCAACGTGTTCTGCCCACCACCAACGCTGTTGCGCGCGATGGGTGTTGAACATCCACCAAGCGAGCTGCCCGACCTACAGCTTCTGTATGTGGGCGGTGAAGCACTGCCGCAGGACCTCTCTGACTTGTGGAGTCAGCATGTGTGGCTTGAGAATGGCTACGGGCCAACTGAATGCACCGTGACAGTGGTGCGCGGTCGTATGCACCCGGGAGTACCGGTGCACATTGGTACGGCGGTCGAAGGAAACGAGGCGTTTGTTCTCAACGATGCAGGTGAAGTGGTCAGTCACGGAACCGAAGGCGAACTGTGGATGCGCGGCATTGGCTTAGCGCGCGGATATCGAAATCGCCACAAAACGACGGCAGAACGCTTCGTTGAGCATGCCTCCCTTGGTCGTATCTACCGAACCGGTGATCGCGTGCGTGCACGGGCGGGAGGCGAGCTGGAGTACCTCGGCCGTGCCGACGGGCAAGTGAAACTACGCGGCTACCGCGTGGAACTGCCGGCGATTGAAGCGTGCCTCATGGAACACCCCAGTGTTACTCATGCGGCATGCGCCGTGGTTGGCGATGGCGCGCATGCGAAACTTGGCGCGTGTGTTGTGCTAAGCACTCGCTCCGTCACTGAGAGCGAGACGCTGACCAGTACGCTCAGTGCGTGGGTACGCGAACGCTTACCCATCTACATGGTGCCAGCACGCGTGCGCGCAGTGGATTCAATACCAACACTGGTCAGTGGAAAGATTGATCGACGTGCGATGGCTGCAGCACTTGCCGACGACTTTCAATCAATTGATCCAAGTATGGTGGAACATTGGGATTCGGTGTGTGGGGATCATTCGCGCTCCATCGAAGAGCGCGTGTGCGCTGCGTTTGCAGCAGCGCTGGGAATGAGCAACGCGCCCGCGCCAAGCGCCAACTTCTTCACTGACCTCGGCGGCGATTCGCTGCGTGCCGTGGACTGCTTGCTCCGGCTGCGCCGTGGATGCGCAGTCAGCAGCGGTGTACGGGATATCTACGCAGAGCCAACAGCGGCTGCGCTGGCACGCGTGATTCAGCGTCAAGGATTTGATCAGCCGCGTGTAACGGATGGCAACACGAAAAAGCCCGATTTGCAGACAAAAAACGGCACATCGAGCAACGCTAGCCCAGAGAACAAACACGGCACTGCATTGCTCGGATCCATTGGTCAAGTGCTCATCGTTGCACTTGGCTTCGTTCCGCCCGCGTGTGCCGCGTACCTACTGCTGTTCCATGCACTCCCTGCTCTGGTAACTGCCGTCGGCGTAGCGCATGCTGTGTGGCTGACGCCGCTGGCACTCATGGTGCTTGCTGCGCTATGGCTTCCAGTCAGCGTGTTCATGACGCTGGTAACAAAGCGCGTCCTCATCAATCGATACCACGTGGGTCGCGTTCGGGCATGGAGCCCGCAGTTTGTACGGGAGTGGATTGTTGAACAAGTTTCCAGCACTATTCCGTGGAGCCTGATTGAAGGCACCGAACTGGTGAGTTGGACGTACCGGGTGCTGGGTGCGCGCATCGGTCGACGTGTGCACATCCATCGCGGCGTGAATATGCGGCGCGGCGGATGGGACTTAGTAGAGATTGGTGATGGCGCAACGCTTGCGCAAGACGCCGTGCTGCTCACCAGCCACTTGCATCAAGGCGAAGTTGTCCATGACCGCGTGCGCATTGGCGCCGGCGCACATGTCGGAATCCGTGCCACCCTGCATCCAGGCTGTTCGCTCGGAGTGCGCGCTTCGATCGAGCCGCTCAGCGTGCTGCTTGCTGGAACGCACATTCCCCCGGGCGAGCGCTGGTCCGGTGTTCCGGCTACGCCCACTGCTGCGCAGGCGGAGGTCACGCCACGCCTGCATGCGGGTTGGAATCCATGGACATACACCGCGGTGTTCCTCTTGGTACGTGCCGTACTTGCTATGGCCGGACTGGTCCCACCGATTCTGTTGGCGCTACTCCTGATCACTATCGATAACCAAGCTGTCGGCGATTGGATTGCCCATCCGGAGATCACTTGGCATGCGGCGGCGCTTGCCTCCGTTTGGAGCGCCGCGAGCATCGTGCTGTGGTTGCTCTATGCCGCGCTGGCGATGCGATTCACCAGCGGGATTCGTGCAGGATTTCATCCGCGCTACAGCTGGACGTACTTCTGGATTTGGAATCGCACTGGCACTGTGGAAGCGGCAGGCCGATGGATCAGTGGCACGCTGTTCTGGCCGATCTGGCTACGCGCTGCAGGTATGCAGGTTGGGCGCGGCAGCGAAGTGAGCACGATCATTGATGTGCTGCCGGAGTCTGTTTCCATCGGCGCCGATTCCTTCTTTGCGGATGGCGTGTATCTGTGCTGCCCGTTTGTCCACGACGGCATGGTGCACGTTGGACACACCGTGCTTGGAGATGGAACATTCCTTGGTAATCACTGCGTCATTCCGGCACAGAAGCGTTACCCCGATGGAATGTTCATTGGCGTCAGCACCATCGCTCCGCATGATGCGGGGAAGGATCAAGGTTGGTTTGGCGTGCCGCCGATGTTGCTACACCGTAGAGAAGTAGTGGGCGTTGACCGTCGTCTCACTCATGATCCCGGCTTCTGGCAACAGGTTTCGCGCTGGAGTTGGGAGTCGGCGCGATGCCTCGTCGCTGCGCCAGCACTCATTTCGGGGATCGCTTGGATTGCCGCGGTTGAGGCTGCGCATGAGGCATCAAGTGTGTGGTGGTGCGCCTTGGTGTGGGCTCCACTTGCAAGCGCGGCCACATGGATCGCTGTCATCATCTTTGGAATATCCGCCAAGTGGCTCCTGCTTGGGCGCGTGCAACCCGGTCAACATGGTCTGTGGAGTTCCTGGTGCAGTCGATGGGATTATCTCTATGTGCTGTGGTGGTTCAGCGCGCGCGCCGCGCTTCTTCGGGTGGAAGGCACGCCGATTCTCAACTTCGCGCTGCGGGCAACCGGCATGCACATCGGCCGCAATGTTCTCATCGGTCCGGGCGCCACGCAGATTGTGGATCCAGACATGCTGCACTTTGCTGACGGTGCCACGGTGGCCTGCCACTTTCAGGCGCACAGCTTTGAAGACCGAATTCTCAAGATTGACCGCGTGCATATTGGCGCCGGCGCCAATGCCGGAGAAAATGCGGTGGTCTTCTACGGCGCCACCATTGAGCCCGGGGGGACGCTGGAGTCGGGGAGCGTTCTCATGAAGCGCGGCGTGGTGCCAGCCGGCACGGTGGCCATTGGCGCGCCGGTGGGGTGACGAACGGGGTCGACGGACGAATTTCAGCGCACATCAAGCGGTCAAAAACCCTTGAATTTATGCAGTTTAGGAAATCACTTTCCCGGAATCTGCCCGGGAAATCATGCGTGGCTATAATCGACAACCCCTTCTTTGATTGAATTTGAAAGGATGCTTCGCGTGACTCGCTCGCCAATTCCACTTCCACAAGTTCGCGGATTTCTCCAGACGCAGAGAACTGATTACTGGTGGGTGACCCCCATTCTGGTACTGCTCGGTCTCGGCAGTTTCGTCATCTATTCCACGTGGGCTGCATTTCAAGGATGCAACTATTTCATCGGTGGCATCGATCAGCCCGGCGTACAGCGGCTGCTCTCGCCGTTCTATTCACCGGTGATTTGGGATCCACCAGGCATCAATTCTGGCCATGCGTGGCTGGGACAGCTCCCCGGATGGTGGCCGTCGTTCATGCCATTCTCGCCAGCCCTGCTGATTCTGCCCTTCCCGGCTGGATTCCGCTTCACTTGCTACTACTACCGAGGCGCCTATTACAAGGCGTTCTGGGGTGATCCAGTCAGCTGCGCAGTCGGCGAACCAGGATTCCGCGGCGGCAACTATCGCGGCGAACAGAAGTTCCCACTGATCATGCAGAACATTCACCGCTACTTCTTGTATGCCGCGGTGTTGGTCATCGGCCTGCTTGCGTGGGACGGCATCGCCAGCTTGCAGCACTACAACGCAGACGGCACGCGCTCATTTGGACTCAGTATTGGATCATTAATCCTCATTATCAACCCAATCTTCTTGAGCCTGT
>CAMDUB010000124.1 GCA_945878575.1 Phycisphaera mikurensis NBRC 102666
ATGAAGACCGGGCTGCGCCAGTGCCCGCGCCTGGTGCGTTGGCGCTGCTCGGCCTCGCTGGCCTGTCCGGCGGTCGCCGTCGCCGCGCGTGAGCGTGGTGTGATGAGCGATGCGGCCAAGTGGCCGCGATACAGCGATTGCAATGCCCCTGACAGGGGTGCGCTGAACAGGTCCACCCACTATGAGAGACGTTCGCGGCCCAAGGGGCCGAGAGGAGTCTCCGATGAAGCGTTCGAACAGGAAGCGTCACCGTCCCGAGGAGGTGGTCGCCAAGCTCAGGCAGGCTGACGAAGCTCTGGCCAAGGGCACGCCGATCGCCGAGGTGGCGAGGTCGTTGGGCGTGTCCGAGGTGACGCTGCACCGGTGGCGTGCCGAGTACGGCGCGGTGGACCGGGACGCGGTTCGCCGGATGAAGGAATTGGAGAAGGAGAACGCCCGGCTGAAGCGTCTGGTGGCGGACCAGCAGCTGGACATCCAGATCTTGAAGGAGGTGGCCAAGGGGGAATTCTGAGCCCGGCGCGGCGGCGCCGGGCGATTCATCACGTGACGATGGTGATGGACGTGTCCGAGCGGCGTGTCTGCCGTGTGGCCGGCCAGCACCGGAGCACGCAGCGCCGCCCGGCGCCGCCGAACCCGTACCGGGACAAGTTGGTGGCCAGGATGCAGGAACTGGCCGTGGCGAACCCGCAGATGTTAATCTTCTAAATAAGCGCAAACAATATTGTTGTCACGCGCGATTTGAGGCATAGTCTGCGGCGCATAGAGCGTGATCCACTCGCATCTCGTTGCCTTTCAAAACCCCCTCCCGTCAATAAAGGAAATTTGCAATGAAGTCCCCTCTGCTCTTGGCATCCGTGGCAGCAGCTACCTTGACTGCATCAGTAGCACAAGGCGCGATAATTCAATATGTAGCGATGCTGAATGGTCCCTCCGAATCGCCGCCAAACTCGTCTCCCGCAACCGGTAGTGCAACATTTGATTACGACACGGTCACCAACCTGTTAACTATGGAAGTTAGCTTCTATGGTCTCGTGGGCACCACCACTGTTGCTCATATCCACGCGGACACTGCAGTCGCTGGAACTGGAACAGCGGGAGTTGCTATCGGGCTTACTGGATGGACAACTGGGCTCCGGTCTGGTTCTTACAACCGAAACTTTAATATGATGTCCACAGCAACTTATGGTTCTTCATATCTAGCGGCGCATGGTGGCACCGCGGCATCGGCCACAACCGACCTGTTGGCTGCAATGAGTAATGGCAGGGCTTACCTGAATCTCCACTCCACCGCATATCCAGGCGGAGAGATCCGTGGGTTTATCTATCAGGTTCCGGCGCCTGGCATGCTTTCCCTCGTAGGCATGTGCGGATTGTTGACTCGCCGTCGACGCAGCTGATAGAGCTCGCTTGCACGTGACTTACATTCAAGAGTGCACGGGTTCAACCCGTGCACTCTTCTTTTTGAGGTGTGCGCCGGCTTCAGCGATGATTTCTATTGTGCGCTGGCGCGCAAATAAAAGATGGCGTCAATGATGCAAAGCAAAATCGCTGACACCAAAATGCCAAAGCCAAATCCCTTCACGAGTGGCTTGGCGCGCGTGGCCATGATTATTCCAGTGGGTAAGTAAATACATTGCAGAAGCAGATTGATGCCAAGCACCACGCGCAAGTCAGCCAGCGCCATTGGCTCTTGCAACAGCGATGGCCACACAATCACACCATCAAGAATGCCCCACAAACCAAGCATGAGCCAGAACCCGCGATAGGCCTCGCGTGGTCGGGTGAAGAGGGCGATCGTGGATGCTGTAAGTGAAAGAAGCGCCACGGCGAAAATGGATGCGATGAGTTGCTGATGCATCAGGGAGTCTCCACGCGCTGCTCAATAGATCCATGGCAAGCACGGAGTCTTCTGCCGCTGTGTTGGGAAGTTGACTGGCAGTGCATGTTAGAGATATTCAGGCGTTGGGTGGGTACAACGATCCGTTCGGGAAGTTTCCGTAGAGCGAATGTTCGCCATCGGTGAAAGCATGGATGAGCAAATCGCCACCCACAAACGCGCCACGCCATGAGGCGCCTCGTCCGCCAAACACCTCTTCGCGGTCACCACGACTGCGCGGCATGTTCACCCCAAACTTGAATGCCTGCACATCGGATCGAAGCCGCTCGGCAAACGCGGGGTCGTCAGTGGCGATCGAAGCGACCAACGCGCCGTTTGAAACATTCATCGCGGAGAGCAACTCTGATTCGGTGTCCACAATCACAATCGAATCGATTGGACCAAACGGCTCGCTGTGGTGAAATGCCCACGAAGTTGGAGGATTCAGCACGCAAGCGGGAGCGACGTACGCCGATTGATCCTGCCCGTCGATGAAACGGCCGGTGCGAAGATCGCCGTGGATCAGGGGAATGCCGCCAGCGCTGATGGATTCGTCGTAGCGGGCGCGGAGATCGTTGGCCTTTGATTGCGAAATCACCGGACCAAAGTCCAAATTGGGCAGCGGGTCCGAGGCTGATTCCACTTCCACCGCGAACGGGTTACCAAATTGCAGCGACCCAATGACGCCGTTGTACATGGTAAGAAAATCCGGCAACAACCGACGCTGCACAACGTAGCGCGGATACGCGGTGCACCGTTGCTTTGCATACTCAAAGCCCTTTTTCAGATGACCCGCAAGTAGTGGCCATTGTGAGAAATTCCAGATACCCCAGGTGTTGAGACCCTCTTGTTCAAGAATGTGTCTGCGCCGAAGGTCGGCCAAGGTGCTTGCCGCTTTGCGACCGTTGGAACGGCCACCAACAAAGGCAAGAGCTCCAAGCTGTGGCGAGGAAATGAGCGCATCGCTGAGGTCGCCGCCAACTCCGGAAAGAAGAGTCACCGGCAGGCCAGCGCGTGTCATCAAAGCGTGCGAAAGTGTCAAGGCATGGAATCCACCCTGTGATGGGGTCTTTGCCATGACGGCATTGCCCGCCAACAGCTGCGCCAATTCAGCGTGCACCAGCACGCTGAGGGGGTAATTCCAAGATGCAATGTTTGAAACAGGGCCATGCAAGAGAGTACGCCCCTGCATCTGCCTGTCAATATTGGAGAGATACCAATCAATTCCGTCAACGCAGCGGTCGAAGTCTGCGCAAGCAAGGCGCCAAGGCTTGCCAATTTCCCACATCAACAACAGGGCGATGGTTTCGCGATGCTCACGCAACAGTGCGAGTGCTTGCTGCACTCGTTGTTTCCTGGCCTCGAGGGGAACCTTTGACCACTCGACGTCTTGCCGAGCCGCTTGCTCCACCGCGGTGATCGCGATCTCGCGACTGATCCGCGGAGGTCCCGGTATAAAGCTTCCATCAACAGCAAGAGGATGGGGTCTCGTTTCGCCAACAAAGGTCCACTCTCCGCCGATCAGATTCGCAATTCGGTGAGTATCAAATGCCTCCGGAGCCGCCATGCGCGCCCGCTGATAAACCTCGTTCCAAGTTGTTCCTGGTTTGTGAATGAGCGCCATGACGTGTGAGTACTCCTCTTGTAGAACGATTGATAAACGCCGTTTGATTCACACCTTGATAAACGGTAAAGAACAGTAGGCCGGGGACTTCCACGGAACATTGATACTTTCAATCGCGCGTGGATAAATCGCTGACAGGGGTACGCTGAAAAGGTCCACCCACTACAAGAGACTTTCGCGGCCCAAGGGGCCGAGAGGAGTCTCCGATGAAGCGTTCGAACAGGAAGCGTCACCGTCCCGAGGAGGTGGTCGCGAAGCTCAGGCAGGCTGACGAAGCTCTGGCCAAGGGCACGCCGATCGCCGAGGTGGCGAGGTCGTTGGGCGTGTCCGAGGTGACGCTGCACCGGTGGCGTGCCGAGTACGGCGCGGTGGACCGGGACGGGGTTCGCCGGATGAAGGAGCTGGAGAAGGAGAACGCGCGGCTGAAGCGTCTGGTGGCGGACCAGCAGCTGGACATCCAAATCTTGAAAGAGGTGGCTCTGACGAGAGACATTGCACCCCCTTCCTTCGAGGATGCCGGCCCGTGTCCTCGCCTCAGCTGCCCTTCAGATTTCGGAGCTTCTGCGAGACAAAGTCGAGGTGATGGTCGACATGGTGCGCGTAGATCTCGACGATCTGAAGCAGGGTGATCTTGCCGCGCTGCGTGTGCACCCCGACCCGCGCGAACGCCTCGCGCGGGAGCGATCGGAGCCAGCGCGCGGTGAAGCGGCGGTTCGCCTCGAAGAGGTCGAGCACTTCGGCAAGGTCGGATCGGTCGCTGGGCAGCCTGTCGATGAACG
>CAMDUB010000125.1 GCA_945878575.1 Phycisphaera mikurensis NBRC 102666
AGTTGCGCCATGTGCTCTTCGTAATCATCACGGCCGATGATCACCACGCTCATGGCATCGCCCTTATCTTCACCAACGGAGGTGTCCTCAACGTCGGGATACGCGGGCGATGGCTTGGGTGTTTCAATAGGAGGCGCGTCTTGCGAGCCGGGCGGCGGCGGCGGCTTTTGCGCCCCGTTTTCAGGGGGTTTCTCCGCTTCTTCCTTCTCTCCCTGCTTTTTCTCTTTCTTTTCGCCCTGCTTTGCTTCAGCCTTCTTCTGTTCTTCGGTCTTGTTCTTTGGGTCCTTCGCATCCTTGGCTGCAGCGGCTTCCGCTTCTGCAGGCTTGGTGGTCAACAGGTCAGCCAGTTGCGGCGAGAACAGTATGGCGTGAAAGCACAGCGAGAAGCAGATGCCCCACGCAAGGGTCCGGCCGACGCGATCGTTGTCGGTACTCGGAATGGGCATGACTCAGGGTTTCGGCGCGCCGGTTCCCGCGGGCGCCGTTGGGTGGTTCGCTGCAGCAAGGCCAGGGCGACCAACCAGGTTGACGGTCATATTGAGTGGACGCATCCGATCCCACAGTTCTTGGAGCAGCGGCGCACGATCGATGGTTCCTTGGCCTTCGGCAATCGCCAGATAGACCACGGTCTTCTTATCTTTCGAAACCTTCTCGCGGATCCGCTCCACCATCTGTGATAGTTCCACGGGCTCCTTGTCAACAAAGACCTTGCCCTCCAGGTTCACGGCCACGGTGACCGCCGGCGCACCGGTCGCAGCCTTGCCGCTAGTGAACTGCTGCAGCTCCATCGGTACCAAGTCAACGCGCATGAGCGTGGCGGTGGCGTAGATGAAGTAGGTGATGAGGAAGGTCATCACGTCGATCAGCGGGATCAGTTCGATCCGGGGTTGAATGGGGGTACGACGCAGCCTGCGCATGGGGTGCGGCAGGATACGCGTTTCCGACATCCCGCTATCCTCTGCCCGTGCCAATCAACGAATGGTCGGAATCTATCCAAGTCGCAGAGCTCCAGAACGACCCGTCGTTTTCGGATGACATGGCGACGCTCGCCGCTACATACCAGATGGTTGCTGATGGCCTGAAGACCGGTCGAACCGATCTTCGCGCCCGCGACGTCATTCTGGATATGCGTCACGTTCAGTTTCTGAACTCCTCGAACATCGCGCAGATGCTTCGCGTGCGCAAGTTGGCACTCCTCGCCGGCGCGCAGCCGCGGATCTGCTCCGTGACCGATCGCATTTGGGGAATTCTGCTCGCCACCGATCTCGATCGCGTGTTTGACTTCAGCGAAGATGTGGCCACCGCGCTGGCGGCGTTACAGATGTCCCGCAGCAAGTAATTGCAGCCATCGGCTCACGCTGAGCAATAGCACGTCAACCGCAGGCCATCACTTCGGCTCGCACTCTTCGACCCGCATTCTTAAGACTGCGGCGCCTCAGGCGTCGGCGGAGTTGATTCGATTGCTGGCAGTGCTTCCACGGGCTCATCACCTTGTTCAATCTTGGCTACTGAAGCGAGCGCATCGCCCGTATCAAGGCTGACCAATTTGACACCCTGGGTGTTGCGCCCCACCTGTCGAACATCAGCAGCGCGAATACGCACCACCATGCCGGACTTGGTGGAGAAGATCAAGGAATCGGTGTCGGTCACGCTGCGCACCGCCACCACGCGGCCGTTGCGACCCTCAGTGCGAATGTCAATACGACCCTTGCCGCCGCGGCTCTGCGCGCGTGTAGAGCCGTCTTCGCTTTGCACCAAGTACTCCTTCATCGGAGTGCGCTTGCCGAAGCCAGATTCACACGCCGTGAAGAGGTCGAGCGTGTCATCGCAAACGATGCCGCCAACAACGTCGTCGCCGTCGGCGAGGTCAATACCAATTACGCCCGCCGCAGAGCGTCCCATGACGCGCGCGTCGTTCTCGTCAAAGCGGATGGACATTCCTTGCGCAGTGGAGAGCAGCACATGGCTACTGCCGCTGGTAACCAGCACGTCTACCAAGCGG
This sequence comes from Phycisphaera mikurensis NBRC 102666, assembly GCA_945878575.1. Taxonomy (GTDB): domain Bacteria; phylum Planctomycetota; class Phycisphaerae; order Phycisphaerales; family SM1A02; genus UBA966. Next base: position 2,003 of record CAMDUB010000125.1, read on the forward strand.
TCGCCTTCCTTCAGGCCAAGCGCAATGATTCCAGACTTGTTGACGTTGCGGTACTCCTGCAGAGCCGTGCGCTTTACTTGGCCGTTGGCAGTGAGGAAGAACAGGAAGTCTTCGCGCTGTTCAAACTTGGCAACTGGTCGCCACGTGCAGATGCGCTCGTCGGGGCGGAGTTCCAAGAGGTTCTGAATGGCGCGGCCCTTCGCAGTGCGCGCAGCTTCCGGAATCTGCCAGACCTTCATCTTGAAGACACGACCGGTGTTGGTGAAGCAGAGGAGATCATCGTGGCTCGAACTCACGTAGAGCTGTTCCACGAAATCAGCATCATCATCATCGCTTCCCGCCGCCTTGCTGCTGCTTGATGACTTGGCACCAATGACTCCCTTGCCGCCGCGGCCTTGCACGCGGTAGGTATCGGCGGGCAGTCGCTTGATGTAGCCGCGTCGACTGACCGTGAGCACCACTTCGTGCTCAGGAATCAGGTCAGCCATTTCAAAGTCTTCGGCTTCATTGCCGGCAATCACGGTGCGCCGTGGGTTGCCGAACTTCTCTTTCAATTCGATGGTGTCTTCGCGAATGATGTCGAGCACCAGGCGCTCATCGGCAAGGATTGCCTCCAGGCCATCGATCTCATCAACAAGCTTGGCGAGTTCCGAAGTCAGCTTCTCGATTTCCAAACCGGTGAGCTGAATCAGACGCAGTGCACCGATCGCCTCAGCCTGCACGCGCGTGAGTCGTGTCCCGTCTGGTTCCGTCTTGGCAATCACCGAGTTGGGAATCTTCGGCGCATACGGATGTGTGCGCGCGATGCGGAATGCGCGCTCCATCAGTCCAGCGATCGCTTCTTCGCGGGTCCGTGCCGCGCGGATGATGCGAATGACTTCGTCAATGTCGCAGACTGCGTAAATCAGACCCTCAAGGCGATGCGCCTGCTGCTTCGCTTGGCGAAGCAAGAACGCCGTGCGTCGACGGATGACTTCCTTGCGATGCGCGATGTACAGATCAACCAAGTTGCGCAGCGGCAGCGTGCGGGGCTGGCCATTGACAAGCGCAATGTTGATGATTGAGAAGGTGTCTTGCAGCGGAGTGAACTCATAGAGTTGCTTCTCCACCACCGCGGGGTCGGCGTTCTTCTTCAACACCACCACGATGCGCGTTTGCGCGTCGCGGCCGGAGTGATTCTTGACGTCAGCGATTTCAGGAATGCGATCATTCCGGCTCGCATCCACGATCTTTTCGATCAGATTCGACTGCACCACCTGGTAGGGGATTTCGTCGATGACGATGGCGTCGCGCGTGCCGTCCTTCTCCAAATGCACCTTGCCGCGCACGGTCACCTTGCCGCGACCAGTGGCGTAGGCCTCGGCAATGCCACGTCGCCCCATGATCACGCCGCCGGTTGGGAAGTCTGGGCCAATGATGTGCTTCATCAGCTGGTCGAGGCCAATGGTTGGATCATCAATGACCGCAATGATCGCGTCGCATACTTCGCCGATGTTGTGCGGCGGCATGCTGCTGGACATACCCACCGCGATGCCGCTCGAACCGTTGACGAGCAGGTTGGGGAACTTCGCCGGGAGCACAGTTGGCTCCTGCAGGCGGTCGTCGTAGTTGGGCTTGAAGTCGACGGTTCCTTTGTCGAGATCTTCAAGGAGTGCCACCGCAGCGGCGGTCATGCGCGCTTCGGTGTAACGCATGGCGGCTGGCGGATCGCCTTCGATCGATCCGAAGTTTCCTTGCTTGTCGATCAGGAGTGCGCGGGTCTTCCAGGACTGGCCGAGATTCACCAGCGTTGGGTAAATCACGCTCTCGCCGTGGGGGTGGTAGTTACCGCTGGTGTCGCCGCAGATCTTGGCGCACTTGATTTGCTTACGGCCCGGGCTCAGATTCAGGTCATGCATCGCCACCAAAATGCGCCGCTGCGAGGGCTTGAGGCCGTCACGGACATCGGGCAGGGCCCGGTCCATGATGGTGCTCATGGCGTACGTGAGATAACTGTCATGCAGCTCGCGCTCGATCTCAATATCAACGAGGCGATCTGCCGGTGGAACGGTGGTTTCTGGTGTCTCTGACATACGGGTTTCCGAGCCGCGGAGTGTACCCGTAACCGAGGCGCTTTCTGAACTGCGCGCGGGGTAAGCAAGGATGGCGGAGTGGGCGATTTGATCGTCGCAAACACCGTGAAATGACGCAAAAACGAGAGACGGGGGTCGGGCGCATGGCC
>CAMDUB010000126.1 GCA_945878575.1 Phycisphaera mikurensis NBRC 102666
CCGGCCATTGGCCTCGCGGTGTTCGCTACTGAAGCAAGCCGCGTGACGGACGAGATGTTCCTGAAAGCCGCCGAGAGTCTTGCCGCGCAAGTCACTGACCAAGACCTGGCCGTCAACTTGATCTACCCACCGATGGCAAACATCCATGACGCCAGCGTTGAGGTTGCGGTGCACGTCGCCGAACTCATCTTCGACCGCGGCCTCGCACGCGTTCCGCGCCCTGCCAACATCGCAGAATTCGTTCGCAGCAAGGTGTATTCGCCGGAGTATTGCTGAGCGGGTGATGCCGCCCGCCGCTCTAGGAATTCAAGACTCACCGACATCGGGATCTCCCTTCCCAATTTCCTGTGGAAGGACAAGGTTCCACCGGGCGATGAAGTTGCCACCGCGAGTTGCTCGAACGAGATACTGAGGAGCGTTCGGGCGGTGCTGCTCGAACCGAAGCAGGTCGGCTTCGCTGACAGCGAATGACTGAGCGTTCACTTCAAGAAACCATCCAACCGCAGCCCATAGCCGCCGGATCGCGTACAGCTCCAGCAACTTCGCCAGCAGATCGATATCAAGCGTTGCGAATCCCGCTGCCGAGGCAACAAGCTCCGACACGCCGCCTACAAGACTCGGCTGCCGAAATCCTTCGATCAGTGTGCGCTCTGGCCCCGTCGTGCGCACTATCGATCCACGACGTTCAACTCGTCGCGTGCCAAGCTCGGTCATCGCACACCGCGCGAGGGCCGTGGGATGCGGTACAGCGCGGATCGAGGAACCATCAAACTCCCACTCCATGCGAGCACCACTGCAATAAAGCGTGCATGTCGACCACGCAGAATGCGCCGCCCCCAGCAATTCCAGCGCGCTGTGATGCGAGAAGATTGCATCTGGACGGGCAGCAAGTGCCACAAGGAACGGATCGATGTGGGTTGTTAGCGCCGACCGCCCGGGCGGGGTCACCACGTAAATCCCGCGCGATATTGATCGAATGCGCCCAGTGCGCGTGGCGTAACTGAGCCTGGCCGTCACTGCGGCAGGGCTCAGCCGTTGCGCCGCGAATGACGCGACCTCGTCCAATGTGAACACCGGATGGTCAGCAAAGAACGCTCCCAATTTTACTTGATGTTTATTAACCATCTATAGTGATTTTATACCGTTTTAAACGAAAAACGTCAAGTCAGAGGTCCGTGATTTAACGTTTTTTGATTATAACTGCCAAAATTCACCACTGATGGCTCAGCTCCCCCACGCCCCCAGCAATACCCCAACATCCGCCCCATCCGTGTGGTTGTCGCCAGTAAGGTCAAACGTCGCACCGACCTGCCCCCAGGCGCCGAGCAAGAGACCGAGGTCGATGCCGTTCACGTGGCCGTCGCAATTCAGGTCTGCCACGCCGCACATCCGTCCGGTGCGTTCGGCGCCCATGTGCGCGTCGAGTTGATCCACATAGAACGGAACGAACGAGTCCCCCGACCAACCGAATCCAAGGGGCCATGAATCTTCCGGATCGAACACGCCGTTCGTGTCGTTGGTGGTGAAGTGAACTCCCACCAATGCCAACCGGCCTCGCAACACCGCAAAGCTTGGACCGCCGCTATCGCCACCAATCAGGTGACAGTCGCCCGCGCCAGTACCGGTTCCTTCCTCTGCGTGAAACCACCAGCGCATGGTGCGCGTGCGGCCAATTTCAAAGTCATCGACCACCGCGCCGATCATCCCCGTACCCACGCGATCCGGCGCTCCGTACGCCATGATGTGCAGGTCCATGCAGGAAGCATCCGCACCGAGCATCAACACGGGATACGTTGCAACATGATGCGCCGGATTAAGCGGCGCGGTGAGCTTCCCAAGCCACAGGTCGGAGGACATGCCGTCATACGTTGTGGCGTACGCATCAGCGGCCACCGTGTACGCGTGCGTCACGCCGCCAAGATTGTTGTCCTCATGAAAGGTGATCGTGTCGCCCGCGTTTGGGTGGTAGTGGTTGGCACTTACAAAGTGCGTCGGGGAGATCATGGTCACCCATGTCCCGTTTGAGGAACGCCCCACACCGGACCAATCAAGCCCCTCGCCAACAAACGTCTTGTCCACACCAGCGTAGAAGCGGTCATGCGTTGCGCTCATGGCGTGGTCGCCGTTCACACCTTGCAGATACATGTCGGCGCACGCCACGCCAACCCCCGCGCAACAGAGCGCAGCGAACGCAAGAAGTTGAGTGCGGAGGATGCCCATAGCGATGAGTACGAATCTCGAGCCGTAAGGTTCGAGTTTAGGGCGCATCCATGGCGGGGCAAGGAGAAGCGCGGGAAATCAGGGTAATTGAGGATCGAACGTCGATGTGAGGTCCAAGGACGACGACGGAAGGTCCGTCCAAACCTGTATCAGTCCCGTACTGTCGAGGGTGACAAGCGCGTGTCCGTCATGAAACCACTGGACGCGCACGATAGAACTTTGGTGCCCTTCAAAGCACACGAGCTGCTCACCGGTCGAAAAGTCCCAGATACGAACCTTGCCCTCAGATCCACCGGTTGCGAGCAACCCGTATTGTTGATCAAGGTCTGCAGCCCGAACAATATCCGTGTGTCCAACGAATCGCTTCACGACGCCAGTGCTCGCTTGCTTTGGCCACGGCCTCCAATTCACTGCTCCATTTGGTTCGGCAATGGCAATGCCGTCTGCCATCGCCCAACTCTTGAAGCCAGTGATATCAACTTTCTTCACGTCGAATCCTGATGCCCCACAGTCGGCGACCCATGTGCTCCGCCCGGAAACAATCGCTACTTCATTGCTATTGCGGGGAGCGAGACTTGGAACTTCCGGCACTTGCCCCAATTCAAACGAATGAAGGAGCACCCCGTTCGAAGCAAACACGCTGAAGTGCGATCCGTCGAGGAACCATAGTTTTGACTCATCCAGCGCCCATGCCATCGCAAGCGACGCGGTTCCGTTGACCTTGAAGTCGGCAATGCATTTCCCGTCGATCAGTAACTCATCTCCGTCAACCACCGCATACTTACCAGTGCGTGGTCCCACGGTGAGCCCTCTCATGTTGCACCGCACAGGTACTTTGTCGATGGAAAGCTCGCAGCCCGTACGGAGATCAATGCGCTGCACATGACCGCCTGCCGTCCATATCAGCGCAACATCGTCCTTTATCACGCGCAGCCCGCGCGATTGTTCAGCGGCTGCGATGGTGTATGGGTAATCCACTTTGATTGGGAGTCGAACGAAACGAACGCCAGCCATCGCAAGCAGCGTTTGGCCGTCCGAATCGAACTCCAACCACCACACTGGATCGAAAGTTCCCACTGATCGTTCACTCACAGTTCGCAGTGTGTGGCTTTCGCAGACAGTGACGATTCCTGCGCGATCGCCGATTGCCACCATCGCCCCGTCGGCACTGAAGGCGAGACCCCAGATGGCATTCGGGAAGTCCCGTTGTACTGTGGGATGCGTGCCCGCAAGGTCAACGATGGATAGATGACCGTCCCGATAGCCAATCGCCGCAGTTCCTGTGTCGCTGTTCCACGCCACTTCAGTTACTGATGCTCCATATTCGAAGACGCTCGTCGGGGGAATCTTTGAATCATCCGGAATCAACATAAGTCGGCCATCAGCCAAGCCGGCGAGAACCGTACCGCGCGGACCACGCGCAACAAACGTCCCAAATCCGGCCGGCACATTCAGTGCCGGAATGCGCACCACCGGTATGCCAGCGTCCCGATCGACTGATAGGACGCTGCCGTTATCCATGCCCAGAACTACCCCGCCGGTTTCAGTTGGCGCAATGGACTCAATTCCCACACCTGCCAATGGTTGCATGGCCAGCGGCAATACTCCTTTGCTCCGTAACTCATAGCGCAAGAGCGTGCCATCCGGCGTGGCAATCCATGCCCACACCCCGTCATCGCTGATCGCCACGCCGTTCGCCGCATGGTCTGTCATGAGCCAGTAGCGTTCGGCGCCAGGGTGCTGTGCTGTGTCAGACAGATACACCCCATGTCCTGACGCGACCGCAAACTCCGTGGTTCCCGGAATTCGTTGTGCTGACATGCAGTGACCACTTTCCGGAGCTGAGAAGTCGGCAATCGACTGATCGGTACGTCGCTCAAGCATCCCAATGACCACTGGCTCTACAGTCCCAAGCTCTCGAACAACTTGCAAACGCGTCAATGCTTCAGCCAAGTC
>CAMDUB010000127.1 GCA_945878575.1 Phycisphaera mikurensis NBRC 102666
AAGTCGGGGCCGTTTGCGCTCGAAATCGATTGGATCCGACCAATCGGCGCCGCCGCCACCACCGAACCGTCAGCTGCGGGCTCACTGGCATCAGTGGCAACCAAGGCAAACCTCACCACGCTTCTTGCACTGGTGAAGGCCGCCGAACTTGAACTACCCAAGGGTGCGCGCGTCACCATTTTCGCACCAACCAACGCAGCATTTGCCAAACTCCCCAAGGAGCAAGTTGAGTTTCTGACCAGTGCTGCAGGAAAGGCAACCCTGCAGACCGTTCTGAAGCATCACATTGTTGCACAGCCACTGGAGAGTTCCGCCGTCCTTGAGCGTCGACGACTCACTGCGCTGTCTGGGCAATCACTTGATATCGATCCAACCGCTCTGACTGTCGACAACGCTCACCTGGTTGCCACCGATGTCACCTTTGACGGTGGTCTCGTTCATGTCATTGATGCGGTCATGGTTCCAGAACTCCGCACGATCGAAGAGGTGGTGACCGCCGAGCCGCGCTTCGCCACTCTGCGTACCGCCATTGAAACCGCCGGTCTTGGCGTGCAACTCGGGAAGTCAAACCCTGGTCCTTGGACGCTACTTGCGCCATCAAACGATGCATTCAGTGCTGTTCCTGCCGATGCGCTCGCGGCGCTTCTGAAGGACAAGGGAGCGCTGACAGCGGTGCTCGCCAGGCATGTCCTACCAACGGCGATCCATCGTGATGAAATGCTTTCACAAGGCTCCGCCCGCACGCTCCTCGGCGACGGCAGTGTTGTCTTTGCGCTTGAATCCGGAGCGATCACCGTTGATGGTGCGCAGATCGAAGTTGCCGACATCGAAGCGGTCAACGGTGTCATCCACATCATCAATCGAGTGCTGCTCACAAAGAAGACACCCTCCACTCCCCAAGCTGAACTCGCTGTCAGCCGTGCGCAAAGAATCGCAGCCATCTTTGAACTCGCCATCGAACGCGGTGTCCCCCGCTTCAATGCCGGCGATACCGCATCCTGCGCGGCGCTCTACGAGCTGGCCATCAATGCGGCGGTGCTCCTTGGTGATGACGCCGTGGCCGCAGGAGCGAAAGCTGAGCTGACTGACGCCCTTGCCAAAGGCGCAGCCAACCAAGACCCATCCGAACGCGCCTGGATCTACCGGCGCGCCATGGATCGCGCGTTGGAAATCATGACTCAAGCCCCTTCCCGGCGCTGAAAAGCATGAGCCACGTGCCTACGCTTTGACGCCTAATCACCTGTTGAAGCGGCATGACTGCCAATTTGGTTTTGTTGTATTTCCTCACCCCCACCTCACTTGTAAGAGACCCCACTATGAACATTCGTTCCAAACTCCGCACGCTCCCCCTCCTGATTCCTGTTGCAGCCGCTGGCCTGTTGACGGTGCCACTGGCATCCCTCGCTGTGCTGCCAGTCGCTCCTTGGGCTGCAGACGTACGCAAAACTATCACGCTGAATCAGGAAAGAGAGGTCGTTCTCCATAGCGAGGGCGAAGCTGGTTCCGGTCTTGGCGACTCCACGTTCTACAAGGCGAACCTCAAGAAGGGGTCTAAGGACTTTGGAACCTTAAGCGGACGCATCAACACCTTTGACATCGCTGACGGCGATGCGGACTTTGAGATCCGCCTGCGCCAACTCGTCTTCGATTTACCGGGCGGACAGATCGTTGCCATGGGCAGCAGTACCTACGCAACCGGTCCGGACTTCATTCCACTTCAAGTTGGTGTCGCCACGACGATCGCCATCGTCGGCGGAACCGGCGAATACTTTGGTGCGACTGGTGAACTGGTCACTACCCGAAGGGCCGATGGAACCTTCAAGCAAGTCATCCGCCTCGCCGGGAATTGACTAGGTAACGATGCATTCGGAGCGCTCAAGCGAGGACCCCCAGTGTGGGGTCCTCGCCTCGCGCAGTCGGCTCGAAGCGATACGAACACATTATGTCTCGACCAAAAAAAGATGATGTCGAACGGCTGAGCCGTGGTCAACCCACCCGAGCGAAGATCGGTAGTCGCAGTGTCGGCCACCGCCTGACCCAGAGGGAACGCATTCTCTTTGAAGCAGCACAACGGAACGGATTTCTCAAAGTCCCGGTCAAGGGTATTCGTCCGAACGTTGTCAATATTTACAAGCTGTGGTGCGAAGCCGAGGGCCGTCCGTTCATTGTTAAAAGTGAACCGGAGCCCTCGTGATGAACACCACCTCTTCATCGCCGCGCTGGATGCGCAATGTCTTGCTTGCCGCCGGGTTCTACAACCTACTGTGGGGTGGCTTTGCAGTGCTCTTTCCTGGGGCAATATTTGATTGGTTGCACATGCCGCAACCGAACTATCCGCAGTTCTGGCAGTGCATCGGAATGATCGTGGGCGTGTACGGCATCGGTTACGCCATCGCGGCCTTCAATCCGGTGCGACATTGGCCGATCGTCCTGGTGGGCTTTCTCGGAAAGATCTTTGGTCCACTCGGCATGATCCAAGCGCTGTGGACCGAGCAGCTGCCATGGGCCTTTGCGCTGAACTGCATCACCAATGATCTGATCTGGTGGGTGCCCTTTGCGCTGATCCTCCGATACGCGTGGACGGAACATCGGCGCGATGCTGGCACAGACGCACCCCAGCGCACTCCAAGTTGATGGCACACCGATGCCCAGCGTCTTCCATATTCATTACGCAGCTACTTGGGCCCTGGTGGGTTTGATCTGGACCATCCAGATCATTCACTATCCGCTGTTCGGTCAGGTTGGACGTGAACAATTCATCAGTTACCACCAGCGGCACACTCGGCTCATCACCTTGGTGGTTGGGCCGCTGATGCTCGCTGAGTTGGGAACCGCGGTCTTGCTCGTACTCACCGGTACGCGCGATCCGTGGTTCCTTGCCAGCCTTCCGCTCTTGGCTTCGATTTGGATATCCACGTGGATGGTGCAGATTCCACTGCATAACACGCTGGCCAACGGTTTCGACGCGAAGGCCCATCACCGCCTGGTCACCAGCAATTGGTGGCGCACCGCGGCGTGGAGTGCGCGCGGAGTGTGCATCATGATGATGGCTTGAGCGTGCGCTTGATCAGGAGCACGAGCATGGCATGGATGAGCCATCACCATGTTGCCCCACAACTGCATTCACTTCAGCGTTGCTTCAGGCGCCGGCAATTCCAGTCCCAGCAAGTGATGCGGCAGCGTTGAGATAATGTAGAAAGCGATACTCGCGATAGCGATCGATCGCATATCAAATCCACCTATCACGATGCACAGGGGAATCAGGCACGCAGCGGTTGCCACCATCAGTGGAAAGCTCAGCACATGCACATGAAACATGTTTCGAAAGAAATGCGCCGAGATCGGCGGCGGTTCCATCACGATGCGCGTCCTCGATAGCCGGCGGCAATGCCGAAACGCATGCACTCCAATGAAGTACACGCCAACGGCAAACAAGGGATCCGCGTAGTAAGCCAGCGCCACCACCAGTGCACTTTCGCACAGATCGCAGAGTGCCTCGCGGCGGTGATGGTGGAGCACCCGCATCCCCGCGCTGACACACGCAAGCAGCACCCCGAACACACTGCCCACCACCGCCCACGGCTGTAATGCCAGCGGATCGGGCTGCCATGCTCCCTGCGGCCACACACCCATGGCATTCACAATCTGCCCAAACGGCTCCCACGCGGCCTCCGGGTGCGCGGAGAACACGGTGGCAAGCAGCAGAAGCCCTCGGCTCGTTACCAGTGACCAGCGTGCCAGCGGTCCGTCATCATCGGCACGCAACGCGGTGGCATCAGCCATTCCGAAGTGGAAGACAGTCATAGCGAGGAATGCCAATACCGTGACACCAGGAACAAGCAGCAACGCCAAGAGGCATCCCGCCATCATGAGTAGATAGGGAACGAAGCCCCGCAGTTGCGCTATGAAGCCCGATCGATGTGAAAGGCGCGCGGCGACGGCCCAGTCGGCGCCCCCGTGCGGCATCCCTAAGACGATGAGCGCCGCAACGAAGGGTAAGGAGGCCGCGCGAACGGTGGTCGCTGGGCTCATCCACCCGATGAGGGCCGCAGAACTCAACACCAACCACGGAATACAGCGAGCCCCCGAAAAAGCAAACAGCCCCGCCCTTGCTGGTTGATCGAAGTGTTGAACTTCGATTGATCC
>CAMDUB010000128.1 GCA_945878575.1 Phycisphaera mikurensis NBRC 102666
GCTTGACCAAAGAGATGCACGGGCATCAAGCACTTGACCTTCTTGCAGCATCCGAAGGCTTCTTCGGTTGACTTTGGGCAAATGTTGTAGGTGGTCGGGTCGATGTCCACAAAGACCGGTCGTGCGCCAAGGCGATGCACACTGCCCGCGGTGGCGAAGAATGTAAACGTTGGAAGAATCACCTCGTCGCCGGGACCAATATCAAGCGCTTGTAGTGCAAGCAGAATGGCGTCCGAACCATTCGCGCAACCGATCGCATGCTTGGCGTGGCAATAGGCGGCCACTTCCTTCTCAAGCTCGTCGATCTTGGGGCCACCAATGAAATACTGGCTCTCCATGACGGCGAGCACTGCGGGCTCGATCTCAGCACGGATGGTGGCGTACTGCGCTTTCAGGTCAAGAAGCGGGACAGTGACTTCACGGGCGGTCGCGGTGGTCATTACGAGATGATACGGAGCAGCGCGTTTCCGGTCAGCGTTCGGGCCGGCAACATTCCAGAAGCCAGTTCCGCAAAAATATGCGCCAAAGACTGAGCAGTTACTCGGTCAGTTACCGGTGCTGCCAAATCCGCCCCCGCCGCGCGATGTTCCATCAAGTTCCTCAACCACGCGGACCGTCGCACGCGCCACCGGTGCCACCACCATCTGCGCGATCCGCATCCCGTGCTCCACCGTAAATGCTGCACGCCCCAGATTCACGAGCGGCACCTTCATCTCGCCGCGATAATCACTGTCAACGGTGCCCGGCGAATTCGGCATGCCGATTCCGTGCTTCGTGGCCAGACCGGATCGCGGTCGCACCTGCGCTTCAAAACCATGTGGAATGGCCATGGCAAATCCACACGGAATCATGGCGATGTCACCAGGCGCAAGTGTCACCGGCGCTTCGATGCAGGCGTGGAGGTCGAGGCCCGCCGCGTGCTCGGTTTGGTAGGCGGGGAGCTGCGCGCCTTGGTGGAGGCGGAGGAAACGGATTTCGACGGCGTGCATGGTGCGGAGCCTAGCGCGGCGGCGGCGGCAAGGATCTCGTCGGCGTGACCTTCGGGCTTGACCTTGTCAAAGCGTGCCGCCACTTTGCCATCGGGACCAATCAGGTAGGTGGTCCGCGCAACGCCCATGTATTTCTTGCCGTACATGGATTTTTCCTGCCACGTTCCATAGGCAGTGCACAACTTCGGCGCCTTGCCAGCGGCGGGCTCGTCGGCGAGTAGCGCAAACGGCAGCTTGTATTTCTTGATGAACTTCACATGGCTCGCAGTGCCATCTGGGCTCACGCCGAGTACTTCGATACCTGCCTTGCGCAACTTCGCCCAGCCATCACGGAAGGAGCATGCTTCCACGGTGCAACCCGGGGTGTCATCCTTTGGATAGAAGTACAGCACGACGGATCGACCTTTGAATTCGGCAAGCGTTCGGAGCGTGCCGGTTTGGTCGGGAGCGGAGAAAGCGGCGGCCTTCCGGCCAGGATTCAAGAGGGGCATGGCAGGAAATGTACGCGCCAAGTCTGCTTTAGACCAGCACAAATTTCGTGGCCGCCACCAGAATCACCACTCCAAGTAATACACGCAACGTCCGCTGCGATGCACCGCGAACGCTCCACTGCGCACCGATCCATCCACCGACCGCCACGGCAGCACACGCCCACCAGATCCAGTGCTCACACTGAATTCCTTGGGTCATCATTCCAGCAAGACCGGCAAGCGAGTTAGCCAAAATGAACGGTGCGGACACAGCGGCAGCCTCACGCGGTGTTGACCAACCCCACAAGATGAGGAGCGGTGTGAGAAAGATGCCACCGCCCACACCAACAAGTCCGGAGAGTGCACCAATGACTGCGCCGACGGCAAGGGCGACTGGCAACGACAAAGTGCGAGCTGGTCGCTGCACCGCAGGAATAAAGAGACGCACAGCAACAAACACCAGCACCACTGCCACCACTATCCGAAAGGTGCTGTCCTGCAGTGTGCGCGTCCCTCCCAAGAATGCCATTGGAACTGAGGCAACAACGAACGGCATCAGCATCCGCCAACGAATCTGCCCCGCGCGAGCGAACATCACCGTGGCTACCAGCGACACTAATACATTGAGTATCAGCGCAGTCGGACGCATCACTGTTGCGCTGATGCCAAACAAGGCCATCACCGCCAAATAGCCCGATGCACCGCCATGGCCAACACTTGCGTAGAGCGCGGCAAGGACTGCGAGCATCAGTACGAATGCTTCGATGGATCCTGAGGTTTCCAATCCCTGAGAAGGTACCGCCCCCGCCAACCAGCCACGCGCGCGCCTTGAAGCGGAGCGGTCCACCGTGCACGGTGTGCTACCCTCACCACGCCTTGCAAACCGATGCGCCACACTCGATCGGTACCGCAAACGTGCCAGTACTCGCACGCGCCGGGAGCGGCACAGAATCATCGGGCGCGATCGCATTGCCGCAAATCAACGCCGGAAGTGCAGGGATGGAGCGGAACCCGCAGCAACCACTACCCGCGGCACCCGACGCTGTCCGAGCGGGACGGCGCATGATCGATTCGCACGGGCGCACCATCCTTGATTTACGAATCAGTATCACCGATCGCTGCAACTTTCGATGCGTCTATTGCATGGAACCCGATGTTCGGTTTCAACCTGCCGACCGGCTACTGACGCCAAGCGAGATCGTGCGCATGGCCGGGATCGCCGAGGGGCTTGGGGTGCGCAAGATTCGGATCACCGGCGGCGAGCCAACCTTGCATCCGGAACTGGAGGCGATCATTGCGGGTATTCGCAGCACAACACGTGTGGAGATCGCAATGATCACCAACGGATCGATGCTCACCCGCAGCGCTCTTGCACGTTGGAAGCGTGCTGGACTCGATCGAGTGACTATCAGTATCGATTCGGTTCGTGCTGATCGTTTCGCGCGCGTGACCCGTTCAACGGCAACGCCCGACGATGTGATGGCTGGTATTGACGCGTGTATCGCCGAAGGACTTACGCCGCTCAAACTGAATGCCGTGCTCGTGCGCGGAGTGAATGATGACGAGGCAGTCGATCTTGCCAAACTTGCCCGGCGATTTGGCGTTGAAATGCGCTTCATTGAATACATGCCACTTGACTCTGCGCATGCGTGGGATCGAACGCTCATGGTTCCAGCAGCGGAGACGCGTGCCGTGATCGAACAGGCGTTCGCGCTGCTCCCGACCGGAGCTGATGATGCGCACAGCACGGCGCGAACCTACCGATTTGCCGATGGCGCACTCGGCACTGTGGGCTTCATCGCTCCAGTGAGTAGCCCGTTCTGCGGTGCATGTAGTCGCTTACGGCTGACTGCCGATGGCTTCGTTCGCCCGTGCCTGTTTAGTACGACTGAATGGGGTCTTCTGCCGCTTCTCAGGAATGGGGCCAGCGACATAGACATTGAGCGATTCTTGATTGATGTCACTTGGACAAAGTTGTCGGGGCACCAGATTTCCTCTCCAACATTCACACAGCCAGCGCGACCAATGTCTGCCGTCGGTGGCTGATGAGTGGAACACACATGATGAATCCAACAACCGTTACTGCATGCGTGCTGCTATGGACGGCCGTGCTTTATGGGTGCGTATCGGAGGTCACCACAAGCACTGCTCCGCCCGCGGAGACGAAGGCTGTTGAACGTGATCTTGCCACAATGAAGGCATCGCAACTGTTCGACCAACGCGCACGTGCGGCAGCGTCACCCCAAGTACGCGACCAATTCATTGCTGTCCTTGCTGAAAAATCTGCCCCTGACGATGTGCAAGGATTTGAGTGCGCAGTCCTGCAAGCGATGCTGATTTCGCAACGCGATGACAAGCCCATGGATCCAATGCCGCTCTTGAAGCGCAGCGCGGCGCAGGATGGGATGCAGACGAAAGTTGGCAGCGAATTGCTTGATGCACTGGCGAATGCGAGCTCTGCTGACCTTGCTCCACATGCCGATATGGTGCGTGCGTTGCTGGCCACACTGAGTGACGGCAAAGCGTCCACTGCGATCATCATGAAACTTGACACGCTCGTCGATGTTGCGCGCGTTGCACTACCGGAGCAAGAAGCAAATGCTGCACACACTGCGGCGTTGGCATGCATCAAGGCAAACATTGCCAAGAACTCCGCCATGGCTGCCACGCTCCGTGATGCAAGGAG
>CAMDUB010000129.1 GCA_945878575.1 Phycisphaera mikurensis NBRC 102666
CAGTTGGACGTACGCCCCGTGGGTGCCAACCGGACGAACAGTTTCGCCCGAGGCTAAGCGGAACCTTGTGGAGCGCAGCCGTCCGCGTCCGAGGGTCCCGCGCGCAACGGAGGGGGCGGGGGACGACTCAACTCACTTCGACCGCGCGCAACGGAGGGGGCGGTCAACGACTCGACTCACTTCACCCGCGCCCCCAAACTGGGGACAGTGGTGAACGGCACCTATTTAGTGAGGCATCGGAAAGCGAGTGCAGAATGCACGAATCTCCGCGCGCACCGTAGCCGTTTCCGCCGCTGCGCCCTTGGAACCCATGATGCGGTCGAGCCATGCCGCGACTTGAATCATTTCGGGCTCCTTGAGACCGCGCGAAGTGAGTGCCGGGGTGCCGAGACGAAGACCGCTGGTCACCATTGGTGGTCGTGGGTCGTTGGGGATTCCGTTCTTGTTGCAGATGATTCCAGCAGCTTCGAGCCACTTCTCTGCGTCGGCGCCGGTGAGGTCAGCACTGCGCTGACGAAGGTCGACGAGCATCAGGTGGTTGTCGGTGCCGCCAGCGCACAGGCGGTAGTTGCGCTTGATCAGTTCAGCGGCGAGCGTCTTGGCATTTGCAACCACTTGCTTGCTGTAGACGGTGAATTCCGGTTGCAACGCCTCGCCAAATGCAATGGCCTTTGCGGCGATGATGTGCATGAGCGGACCGCCCTGACTTCCAGGGAATACTTTGCGATCGAGCTTGGTGGCGATTTCCGGATCGTTGCAGAGAATCAGGCCGCCGCGTGGACCACGGAGGGTCTTGTGCGTGGTGGTGGTGACCACATGCGCGTGCGGGAATGGACTTGGATGAACGCCGGTTGCAACCAGGCCTGCGATGTGCGCGATGTCTGCCATGAGGTACGCGCCGACAGAATCAGCAATAGCGCGGAAACGCGCAAAGTCGATCACGCGTGAGTACGCGCTGTAACCACAGATGATGAGCTTCGGCTTGGTTTCAAGCGCGATCTTCTGAATGGCGTCGTAATCAAGCAACTCGGTGGTTGGGTCAAGTCCGTACTCGGCGATCTTGTAGAAGGTGCCGCTGAAGTTTGGCTTGAGACCGTGGCTCAAGTGACCACCGCTCTTGATTGGCAGGCTGAGGACCAGATCACCTGGATCAAGGAGTGCCATGAACGCCGCGATGTTGGCGTTGGCGCCGCTGTGCGGCTGCACGTTGGCGAACCCGCACTTGAAGAGTTGCTTGGCGCGCTCGCGGGCGATGTCTTCGATCTGGTCGTGAAATTCACAGCCACCGTAATAGCGCTTGCCAGGGTAGCCCTCGGCATACTTGTTGGTCAGCCAACTACCGGCCGCGTGCATGACGGCGGGAGTGACATGATTCTCGCTGGCGATGAGTTCAAGGGTGCTCGCTTGGCGATCGGCTTCCTTCGCCATCAGCGCTGCGATGTCGGGATCTTGCGCGGAGACAAGGTCCACCAACTCGCGGGACATGGCATCAAGAGAGGCGGGCGCGGCGAACGCTGATGGTCGGGCGGCGGTGGTCATTGGAGACCAATAGTACTCCGGCGCGCAGGTAGGCTTTGCGGTTCAATGAGTGCGATTGCCACTGAAATTTCGTCTCGAGTTTGTGACGCCGAGGGCGCGGCGGCTCGTGGCAATGGCGAAGCCGTGGGCAAAGGGGCGATCGGGGCTCGCGTGCCACTGGTGGTGCAGACGGCGGGCGGTTCGGTCACCCTGCTCACTCGCGACGCGGATGAGGCGCTGCTGCTCCGGGCACGCATTGAGGCCTGGCTCGCGGGAAGCGCTGATGACTTTCGTGATGTTCCGCTTGCTGAGGGAACGGCATTCCAGCAGGCGTGCTGGCGGGCGTGTTGCTCGATTCCCCGCGGTGAGACGCGCAGCTATTCATGGTTGGCAGCGGCGGCGGGTAGTCCACGGGCTGCGCGCGCGGCCGGGCAAGCCATGCGCAGGAATCCCATGCCGATCGTGGTGCCCTGCCACCGGGTGGTGGGCTCGGGCGACTGGATCGGTGGTTACGCGGGAGATGCGCGGCAGAGCGGGCCGACGCTCGGAATCAAGCGTGCGTTACTGCAGTTAGAGGCACAATCATCTGAGGTAAACTCTCGCGCCTCGTGACAGATTTCCCGGCGGTGCGCATGCGGCGCACGGGAATCACAGCACGCGCACCACTCGTACATCAACCGCCTCACGGCTACTCAGATCGAAACACGCACACGGAGTCGAACGCATTATGAAACTCACCATGGTTGGCACTGGATATGTTGGCCTCGTTACCGGCGCGTGCTTTGCAGAGACCGGCAATCAGGTGACATGCCTTGATGTTGATGCGCGCAAGATTGAGAAGCTCAAGCGCGGCGAGAGTCCGATCTATGAGCCCGGTCTGACAGAGATGCTGGCGCGCAACATTCAGTCCGGACGTATTCACTTCACGCTCGACAAGCAGGCTGCGTATCAGGATGCAGAGACCATCTTCATCTGCGTCGGTACGCCAAGCGATGAAGACGGCAGCGCGGACTTGCAGTATGTGCTGGCCGTCGCGCGGGATATTGCTGGTGCGCTTGAGAAGATTGGCGCGGTTGGAAAGCCAAAGACCGTGGTGGTGAAGAGCACCGTGCCAGTTGGTACGAGTCATGCAGTGCGCGACCTGATTAAGAGCCTCACCAACGTGCCATTCCACATTGCCGACAATCCGGAATTCTTGAAGGAAGGCGATGCGATCAGCGACTTCATGAAGCCCGATCGAATCGTGTGCGGCGTGGAGAGTGAAGAAGCCGCCAATACCATGCGTGATCTGTACGAACCGTTCGTTCGTAACGGTAATCCGATCTATTTGATGGATGTTCGCAGCGCGGAAATGGTGAAGTACGCATCGAATGCCATGCTGGCGTGCAAGATTTCCTTCATCAATGAGATTGCCAATTTGTGCGAGTACATGGGCGCTGATGTTGCGTCAGTGCGCGAAGGCATGTGCGCAGACAAGCGCATTGGCAATCAGTTCCTCTATCCGGGTCTCGGTTACGGCGGCAGTTGCTTCCCGAAGGACACGCAAGCGGTTGTCGGCATGGGACGTGGCAAAGACTTTGATTGCAAGCTGAATGCTGCGGTGCATGAAGTCAATCAAGATCAACGCGGGCATTTCTGGAAGAAGGTTGAGACGCGATTTGGAAGCGCGGGACTCAAGGGACGCACGCTGGCGTTCTGGGGCGTTGCGTTCAAGCCGCGCACCGATGACATTCGTGAAGCACCAGGGATTGTGCTGATGAAGTTTGCGATGGCGGCCGGTGCAACGGTTGTTGCGTATGACCCAGTGGCGATGCCCAACTTGGCGCATGAGGAGCCACAGATTCCGCAGTCGAAGGACATGTATTCCGCGCTTGATGGTGCTGACGCGTTGGTGATCTGCACGGAGTGGAATGAGTTCCGCTCGCCGGACTTTGCGGAGATCAAGCGCCGACTCAAGCATGCGCTGGTGTTTGATGGCCGCAATCTGTTCCGGCCCGCGCAAATGGCCCACGAAGGGTTTGAGTACCACTCAGTGGGCAGGCCGACGACCGGGGCGGTGAAGGCCTGAGCCGGGTGTAAGGGGCTGCACCGGACCTCGTTTCCGGGTTGAGAAACCGCCAAACCCGGTGTGGACGTTGGGGTAACCACTTGAAACACGGGAAAATCTGCGAAATCGGTGCAAAACCACTAGACGGAGGTGTGTTACCCCTTGCGTCCATCCTAAAAAACCCTATATTTGCCTCCGTATCTGGGCAGTGAGCCCAGTTTCGCAAGCTTTCCGGTCTGTCCGCACACATATGGACAGCCCGGCAGAAAGGACGTCAGGATGGCAACCGCAACGAAGCCCCGCAGTAAGGGCGAGACCCTCAAGATGATCGCCGAGAAGACCAAGCTCCCAAGGAAGCAAGTGGTCGCGGTGTTCGAGGAACTCGGAAACATTATGA
>CAMDUB010000130.1 GCA_945878575.1 Phycisphaera mikurensis NBRC 102666
GGTTCCGCCAGTGCTCAAAATCAAGTCAATGGTGTGCGATTCTTCCGACCAGTGGGCAAAGAACTGCGCAAGTACTTCCATGTCATCGGGAAGGCATTCCGCGTGCGCGATTGTGGCGCCGAGATGCTGCACCGCCAATGCCTGCAGCGTTGGACCAGATGTATCCACGGTCTCGCCGCGCGAGCAGCGATCGCTGACAGTCAGGACGACCACGCGTGGGGCAGTGCTCATGCGCCCGCCCGCTTGACTCGCTTTGTCGATGCGGCAGGCGCGCGGAAGTGACCGCTTCGACCGCCTACCTTCTCTAAGAGTCGAACTCCCTCAATGACCATCGCTTGATCAATTGACTTGCCCATGTCGATAACGGTCAGTGCAGCGATTGATACCGCTGTCAGTGCTTCCATCTCAACGCCGGTTCGTGCGGTGACCTTTGCTTCGGCCCAGAGGTACACGTGGTCGACGCGTAGCTCTGCGCGGACATCAACGGAGTCGAGTGGCAACGAATGGCAGAGCGGAATCAGTTCATCAGTACGTTTGGCAGCTTGTATTCCAGCAATCCGCGCCACAGCAAGCAGGTCGCCTTTGGCAAGCGTGTTGTGCGCGATACGTTCCGCGAGTGCGGGCGAGATCAGCACACGAGCTTCGGCCACGGCGCGGCGTTGCGTAACGGGTTTTGCGCCGACATCAACCATGGAAGCGCGACCGTGCGCATCAAGGTGCGATAGTGATGGTGAAGCGAGTCGGGTCTTCGCAGTGCGTTTCGTTGATTTCTTCTTGGCCATCGCGGTTCCGTTGGTAAATCAGTGCATCCATGGATAGAAGGCGTTCCCACCTGCTGCGCTTTGGTTTGGCGGTACTTCTACAAACCCAGTGCTTGTTGCGGCGGCAGCGATATCGCCGGAACTCTTGGTTGGTAGCAGTTGTAGTCGGCGTTCGCCTTCCGCAGTAACTCGCTCGCTGACCAGTCGAAACCACCACATTCCGAGTTGTGTGCCGTCATCGCCATCAATGTGTAGTTGCTGCGCGGCGAATGCACCCCGGGCAAGTCCGGCGAGTTGCCCAAGCATGGGAATTCCAAGGCGGCGTGCCGTGACCATGACGGAGACCGGATTGCCCGGCAGACCAAGAATCAGCCGCGGTGCCCGCGTGCCGACGCGTGGCAGCACCGCTGCGAGCATCGGTCGTCCTGGGCGCTGCGGAAGTCGGTGGAATATCGTGTTTGCGCCAATACGCTCGATCACCTCTGGAACGTGGTCGTGATGACCCATGGAGACGCCGCCAGTCAGGATCACCGCGTCCGCTGACTCGAGCGCCGTTGCCAGCGTCACCGCAAGCGAATCGGCATCGTCCAGGGCGTGCAGGTGTACCACTACTTCGATCCACGCTCGAGCGCCGAGGAGTGACGCGAGCATGCTTCCGTTGCTGTCGCGAATCTGCCAGGGGGTGGGTGTTCGGTCAGTGCTTACTAGCTCGTTACCGGTGGTGATGATTGCCACGCGCACGCGGCGATGGACGCAAACGCTGCTCGCGCCGAACGTGGCAAGTGCACCGATGGCAGCCGCTCCGATCAGCGTTCCTGGTTGAAGAATCTCAGCACCTCTCGACGCGTTTTCACCAGCACGTCGGATGAACGCGCCGGGTTGCACGGTGCTCGCGGCAATCTCCAGCAGCGCATATCCGTTGGCGACGCGGACATCTTCATGTCGCACCACGGCGTCTGCGCCGATCGGAATCGGCGCGCCGGTCACGATGCGGATGGCGTGACCAGCGCGCATGGAAACTGGCGCCTGCCCGATGCTTGCTTCGCAATCCGCGCCTGTCGCGATCGGAAGACCGGTAGTGGAGTTCATCGCAGGGAGATCCGCAACACGCACCGCGAACCCGTCCATCGAACTCATATCAAGCGCCGGGCTCGCGCGGTCGGCGCGTACTACGTCAGCGAGGACTCGCCCAGATGAATGCGCCAGCGAAACCGATTCGGCCTCAAGCGGAACAAGATGCGCACACACAGCATCGATCGCCGCGCTCGGCGATTGCGGCTCGGTTGGTGCGACGATGGGATTCGATGCTGGCATGAACATGGTTCCATCGATCGCGCGTGGCAAGGTGCAGGCGATATCGAGTTGGATAGCGATGCTCAATGTTACACTGCAATTCATGGTGTTTCGCGTACTCATCTTTGGTCCACTTGCGCGCGAACTTGCGTGCACAAGCATTGCAGTTGACGTGCCTGACAACGGTTCTGCACGCGATGTCAACGAGGCGCTTGCCGCGCGCTACCCCCACAAGGCAACGTTCTTTCGTGGGGCACGGCTCGCAGTCAACCATGCGTTTCAGTCAGCAGAAGTGCCTCTCCATGCTGGTGACGAGATCGCAGTGGTTGAACTGGTGGGCGGAGGATGAGCGTGACCATTCGAATCATCGACGGTCCGCTTGGCGAACCGGCCTCAGTGCTGCTGCCCGCAGCGCAGTTCGGTGCAGCGATCGTCTTTGACGGGGTTGTCCGTTCCGACGAAGGCGGACGCACCATCCGCGCACTGAACTACGAGGTGTACGAGCCGATGGCTTCGAACATGCTTGCCGAACTCGGACGCGAGATGCTGACAAAGCACGGGCTCGTTTCAATCATGGTTGAGCACAGTCGTGGCGAGGTCTCGGTGGGGCAGCGGTCATTCCGGCTCACCGTGCATGCGCTCCATCGCGCAGAGTCGTTGGCTGCCGTCGGCGAGTTCATTGACCTCATGAAGCGCGACGTGCCGATTTGGAAGACCGCGCTGCATGCCAGCCCGCCCGGACTGGCGTGACGCGCACACGGGCATCCCGAAAAAGCACAACGCCCACGGGTGGAAATTCCCGAGGGCGTTGCGTATGAACGGACAGAGAGGGATTCGAACCCACGGAAAGTGCGAGCACCTTCGGCGGTTTAGTAAACCGCTGCCTTAAACCACTCGGCCATCTGTCCAAGCAAGCCCATGATACCGATCGCCGAAGTGCATCAGGGGCACGGTCCCCAGCCACCTAAGAGGATTCCGATATCCGATCCACCCACGTTGCCGTTGCGGTCGAGGTCGGCACTGCACGCCGCACAAGGACCCCATTGGCTGAGCAGGGTGCCGAGATCGGCACCATCAGTGGTCCGATCGTTATTGAGATCACCTGCACACGGGAGTTGACTTCGGTAGCGGATCACCACACGTGCTTCTGAATAGGAGCACACCGTGTTCACGGTCGTTGATGGAACAAGCGTAAACAGAACGTTTGTCCCGTTTCCAATGGCGGCATTGAAGGTCGCCGCCGGAATGGATGTGCGACGCGAGAAGACGCCACAGTCTGATCCAGTGAAGCCGATGACTACTCCAATGCTTGTGGCTCCGACTTTCAGCGTGAGCGATTCGTCAGCTGCGCTGAGATCACCAACCGCAGTGGTACTGATGTCCACCATGGTGCCTTCAACTGCACGCGGAACAGCCGGTGCAGTGAACGTTGATATCTGACCCATCAGTGGGAATGCCATAATCGGAGACACCACATGATCTTGCTCAACAGACTGCGTCACTGAGCAGCGATAGTTAGCCATGGCAATCGCCGTTTCGTTGATTGTCCGCGCGTTGTCCGCCTCGGGCAGCCCGGTAGGCCTTCCCGCAAAGTTCACCAGCGGGCTTGAGAATCGTGGACTCCGCGTACCCGGGGAATAAGCCATCACGGTGCGAAACTGCGTACCGCCCGCGGTAGTGAAACGATGACCCACGGAGTAAGGGAACACACCACCCGAGGTGCAGCCGCCACCGTCGCCAGTGGCGTGACAGCAACCCTGATTATGCCCAACCTCGTGGGTAAAGGTCAGTGCTCCGAGCGCGCAACTCCAGACAGTCACGCTGAACCCGTATGACGCCGCAGTGGCGGTTCCTAAGAGATA
>CAMDUB010000131.1 GCA_945878575.1 Phycisphaera mikurensis NBRC 102666
CGCCGAGTAGCACACCCGCGAAAGCGCCAGCCGTTGCACCGGTGAGTTCAATATCCGTCAAAGGCGCGGCTGCCGTTGGTCCAGCAAGTACAGCGCAATCGGCACCCGCTCCTGTACCGACCGATGATCCAGGCGCTGACCCGACTGCAGAACTGAAGCCAACCGTGTGGGGCGTTCCCGGTCCAAATGCAGCGCAGGGCGGGGTTTCGACTCCACTCACCGGGCCGGGTGGAAGGCCACCATCACCGACTATGGATCCACCGTCGACGCCAAGCGCGCCGGTGGGTCCTGGCGCTGCTGCGCCCGCCAGTCGCAAGCCCGACGCGAAAGTGGATGTCACCAGTGAAGGTCGATTCTCACTCAGTGCGCAAGCCATTGATGTTTCCAAGCTCTTGGAACTGATTTCCATCAAGGCTCGCCAGAACATCGTCGCCAGCGACAAAGTGCGTGGCGTAGTCACCGTGAACTTGTATGACGTGCCGCTTGAAGATGCGCTCAACGCCATCTTGAATGTCAACGGTCTTGCGTGGCGCCGGGAAGGCGACTTCATTTATGTCAAGACCCAAGGCGAAGTTGATGCCGAGCGTAATCGCGTTGCCCGCGTCTTTACGTTGCAATTCCTGTCCGCCGACGATGCGATCGCGTTCGTGAAGCCAATCTTGACCGAAGGCGGCTCTGCTGTCGCACTCGGAAAAGTTGAGCCTGGATATCAACCCACTCTTGAAAATGGTGGCGCGGACAGCTTTGCGTTCTCCGCCAAGGTCATGGTGAATGACTTTGCAGAAAATATTGCGCAGGTCCAGACCTTGATTGCTGAACTCGATACGCCGCCGAAGCAGGTGCGCGTCGAGGCCACCATTCTTACCGTGAACCTCACGGATGACACTGCTTTTGGCATGGACATCTCGGTGGTTGGCAACATTGATTTCTCCAGCGTCACTTCGCCGCTCTTGGCGTTTGATGATGTGAAGGACGGATTGTTGAAGCCTTCAACTCCGTCGACTGCGTCGCAGGCGTCACTGTATCCATCAGCCACGGGCGCGCCGCCGCCGACCGGCAAGGTGGGCATCATGACCAATGATGTAGCCATCTTCTTGCAGATGCTTGATCAAGTGGTGGACACCACGGTGCTGGCTCGGCCGACGGTCACGGTCCTGAACCGGCAGCGTGCGCAGGTGCTCATTGGTGAGCGAATTGCTTACCTCTCCACCACGCAGACGCAGACAAGTACCACACAGGAAGTGAAGTACCTGGATGTCGGTGTGAAACTGATTTTCCGACCATTCGTTTCACCGGATGGCATGGTGCGTCTTGAACTTGCACCGCAGGTCAGTACCGCTCGTATCAAGGACATTGATGCCGCAGGCGGCGGTAAGGCGACCGTTCCCGATGAAATTTCCCAAGAGCTCCGGACCAATGTTCGCGTAAAGAGCGGACAGACGATCATTCTGGGCGGACTCTTCAAGGAACAGTCGCAGGTGACCAACCGGCAGATTCCCGGCTTGGGCGACCTCATTCCGGGTGCATTCAGCGGCGCTTCAAGCCAGATGGTGAAGCAAGAGATCATCTTCTTGATTACTCCAACAGTGGTGGAAGACGCCCAGGACTACAAGGCCGGCGACATGGCGCTTCGAACATCAGAAGCAGCACGTGTTGGTGGACGTGCTGGCTTGCTGCCATTCTCCGAGTCACACTTGGCGGGCAATTACCAGCTGCAAGCACTTGAGGCGTGGAAGGAAGGCGATCGATCCACTGCGCTTTACTATGTGGACCAGGCGCTGCGGACACAAAAGAATTCGCCTTCCATGATTGCGCTGCGCGAATCCATCCGTACCGATCACAAGGACCAGTACCGCACGGAGCTTGATGCGATTGACTTGCTTGATCCAACCCAGCGCCAGCCATTCAATGGCATTCCGCTATCGGACACCTTCAAATACTCGAAGGGCTGGGTCACTCCGCCCAAGCCAGAGGACTTGAAAAAGGACATTCCGCCAACTGTAGATGACGACTACTCGCCGTTTGACCCACTTCCACTACCGGATCTTGAGGCGCCGCCGTTGCCCCGCGAATCTGGTCGTGAGAAGACTGCGCGCCCAACTCAGGAGCCGAACCATTGAACCGTCCATTCATTCATTGCCTATTAGCAGGATCGCTTGCCGCTACCACGCTGTTTGCAGTGGGTTGCGGTGCGCCGCGTTCGCAGCAGGTTCGGACCGAAGCACGCGGCCGGTATGACCGTGCTGGAGCGCAGATTGCATACGACCAGGCACGTCAATCGTTCCAGTCGGGCCAGTTTGAGCCAGCGCTTGGGCACATTGATCGAGCCATCGCTCGCTTCCCCAAGGAGTCTTCGTACCAACTGTTGCGGGGGCGCATTCTTCATGAGATGACCCGCATTGACGAATCGCGTGATGCATTCCAAGCGGCTGTTGACCTGGATCCGAAGAAGCCGGAGCCGTACTACTTCTTGGGCATCGTGTATCAGCGTTGGCGTGAAAATGACAAGGCATTGGAGTCATATGCCAAGGCTGCTGAGCTAGAGCCAACCAAGATTCACTTTGTGGCTGCAGAAATTGAGATGCTGACGCTCATGGGGCGCAATGACGAGGCAGATGCGCGCCTGACCGCCGTTGAGAAGAAGTTTGAATTCAGCCCAGTGATTGATCGCTTGCGTGCTGACGTTGCCAAGATGCGCGGCGACGATGATCGCTGCGCGCAGCTGCTAGAGCGCGTGTCCATGCGTGAAACAGCGTCGCCGGAATTGATCGAGGAGTTGGCGTTTGCTCGCTACTCAAAGGGCGACTGGAACGGCTCCATTGCGGCGCTTGAAGACCCAGTGCTTGCTAGCCGTATCGGTAGGCCTGACCTCGTGCGATTGAAGGCACGCAATCTGATCTTGGTGAGTCGTCCGGAAGAAGCCCGGGACATCTTGCTTGCCATTCGTGATGACAACGACCCACACGGTCGGACTATGTTGCTCCTGGGCCACGCGGCGTGGCGCATTGGTGATTGGGGACGGCTGCGTGAGTGCGGCGAAGACTTAGTGCGACGCCATCCAGAAATAGCCGACGGTTACATGTTCCTTGGTGCCAGCGCACACAATGCGGGTCACTTGCAAGAGTCACTGGCGATGTTTGAGCAGGCGGTCGCCCGCGAGCCAGAGCGTGCAGTGGCGCAGAAGCTGCTGACCACGGTGAGTGCCATTCAGGGCGCACCTGGAAAGACCGTTCCAGATAGGGCCTCCGCCGGCACGATACGCAGCGAGGCCCCGTGATTCCAGCGGTAGGTACGGTGCGTAAGTGGGTCCGTCGTGCATTGCTGAGCGTAGGTTGTTGCGTAGCGGCACTGCTGGCAGTCATCGCGTACGGATGGTGGATTGATCCGCGCATCATTGTGATTCCATTGCGCCAAGGTGCATACCTGCGGCTTGACATCACATCGCGCCACATCACTGTGGACGGCTATCAGTGGCCGTACCTTGCCTCGGGGCCTGCGGACGGCCCAGTGTTGCTGCTCGTACACGGATTCGGTGCAAGTAAGGACGCCATGATGGAGCTCTCAGCTCCGTTTGCCAAGCATGGTTGGCACACCATCGCGCCAGATCTACCAGGCTTTGGCGCTCACCCTTATCACGAAGGTGAGCATCACGATGGTGCATTTTACGCACGCTCGGTTGATTCGTTTATGAAGGCGCTGGGGATCGAGCATGCCACCATGGTTGGTTCGTCCATGGGCGCGGCGATCGCCTGTGAGTTAGCTATCGAGTTCCCGCAGCGAGTGGATGCGCTGATCATGCTTGCACCAGCCGGGGTTGAGGCACCGATTGTCAACGACTTCATGCGCCGGGTTGCC
>CAMDUB010000132.1 GCA_945878575.1 Phycisphaera mikurensis NBRC 102666
TCCAAGACACGCTTGGCCGCTTGGACGAAGTACTCCGGACCCTTCTGCATGGTGATACGACCGAAGTACAGGACGATCTTGTCGCGGCGACCAATGGTGCTCAAGCCAACCGCTTTCGGATCAAGATCCACACCGTTGTAGACCACTTCACACTTGGCGGGATTCACGCTGTACCGATTGGCGCAGATGTTTTTGGTGAGCATGCTCACGGTGATCACGCGTACGGCGGCGTGCATACCGCGTCGTTCAATGTTGTAAACCGCTTGATTTACATGTTCGCCGGAACGATCAAACTCCGTTGAGTGGACATGCACTACGAGCGGCTTGCCAGTGACTCGCGCCAGTGCAATGCCTGCGGGATAGGTGAGCCAGTCATGGGCGTGAATCACATCAAAGTCTCGGTCGCGGCACGACTCCACAACAAAGCGCGCGTATGCCTCGCTCTGTGCAAGCAGATCGCCCGAATAATCCGGGGTTCCGGTGCCACTCTTCAAAGCCAACGCGGCGCCACGACCGTTCGACTCTGGAACGGCCGCTCGAACAGCGCGCACCATCTCCACCATCTCGGCAACGGCGGACGGATCATCTGATCCGTATCGCTCCCATGCTTCAAGCATGGTGAGTGCCTCTTGCCGTGCATTGTCATCCAGGTCTGCAAAGAGTTCAGGTGCTAACTCTGCTGGCAGCATTTCGCTACTCAGTGCTCCCGGTCGTAAGAGTTTTTGCGGCGCTGCGCTGGCAAGGGCGATGCGCTCCAGCACCGTGCGCGCACCCGCCGATGTGTAGGCGCCGCTTGCCAGAAATGGCGCGGCAATCATACGAATACTCTTGCCGAGGGCGCTATCGGTGATGCCCCGCGCACTCCGCGCGCCGAGGGCGTGCGTTCCAGAAATCGACCCCGCCGCGGCCGTCAATGCGCCACCGTCGCCACTCTTCAGCGCTCCGCCAAGCCCTGCAGCTGCGAGCGCTGCCGCGGCAGCAAGTGCGTTGGAGTTGGGGATTCCTGCTGCCCGGCGTGCGGCAATTCCACGATCGGTAGCGCGGCGGTCCTGTGCAAGTCCGCTTGCATCACCGGTGGTTGAGCGTGTAGCGATCGACGGTGCGTCCGCCCCGTGACTCGGCACCACCAGATCAACGTGCGACGCTTCGTCCCCGCGCACGCCCTTGGGTAGAACAAAGGTCACGTCCACATCCATGCCCGCCAGTGCTTTGGTCAGCCCATGGCATGCCGTGCCGAGTCCGCCCGTAATAAACGGAGGGAACTCCCACCCGAGCATCACTACTTTGGGCCGACGTCCGGTCATTCTGCGGCGCTCTCCTGCATGTCGCCCAGTTGCGAAAATGCTGCCTCAAATGCCAAGAGATAGGTAGCCACGCCAGTGGTTTCATCAGCGATGCCTTCCAGTGGCACGCGGCTGCGGAACACGTAGACCTTGGCGTCGTCGCGGTAGTGCTTGACTTGCGGGCAACGATGTGGGAAGTCCAGGTTCACCAGTTCATCGTCGACCAATTCTTCTGCAGTGTCGCGGCCTTCAAGCATGTCGCCTTCAATGGACTCGCTCAGCCATCGGTCGGCAGTCTCCAGCGCAACGGACCAGTGTCCGTCGGTCTTGTCGATCACGTACCACGCTTCGGCAGAAGCATCTTTGGCGAGGCAGCGGACCATGTCACCTTTGACGGTTGCGTTCTGGAATCGACCGCTATTGATCGCTAGTTGTACGAGTGATTGCAATTCGTTGCTCATAAGTTCTTTCTGCCGGAGGCGGCGTAGGATACTTGATCCATGAGCACCTCCTCTGAGCATGAATCCGCAAATACTCAGGTTGATGTCTGGACATCCCGTCGGCTGATTCGATGGATCGACAGCCATCTGACCGCCAAGGGCATCGATGCCCCGCGCGTATGCGCAGAGATGCTGGTCGGTCATGTGGTGGGTGCGGAGCGGATGCAGCTGTATATGGAAGCGGATCGGCCGGCCTCCGCGGCAGAGTTGGAGCGGTTGCGCGCGCTGGTGGTGCGGGCGTCTCGACATGAGCCCGTTCAGTACTTGGTCGGGGAGGCGTGGTTCTGGTCCAAGCGATTTGCGGTCGGCCCCGCCACACTCATTCCACGTCCGGCCACCGAACATCTTGTCGAAGAGGCAGTGCTGGCCGCCCGCGCTGCTGCAGCCAACGGAGCGCGCCCGGTGCGCATGTTGGAAATTGGTACCGGAACTGGTTGCATCTCCACGTGTGTTGCTGCCGCACTTCGTGGTCAGCGGCGCGGAACGGAGCCGACTGATCCGCCGGTGCTTCCGATTGAAATTCAAATTATTGCGACCGACCTGGTTCCCATTGCGCTTGACCTTGCGCGCACCAACGCGGCCGCGCATGGTGCAACGGATGCCATCGAATTCCGTGCGGGTTCGATCTATGAACCGCTCACCGCGGCGGAGCAGGGAATATTCCATGTGTTGGTTTCAAATCCGCCCTACGTTCGTGATGACGAATGGCAAGAAATGAATGCCAATGTCCGGGATCACGAGCCGCGCACGGCGTTGGCAGGAGGTGCCGCGGGCATGGATGTTCTGGCGCCGTTGATTGCGAACGCGCACACGTGGCTTGCGCCGGGCGGTCGACTGGTTGTGGAGATTGGTCATCGGCAGCATGACGACGTACTTGCCGCCGCAACCGCTAATCCCCACCTTGCCGATCTGAAAATGCAGAAGGATTTCGAAGGATTCTGGCGGATGCTGGTGGCGACACGCAAGTGATCAGCCGGGCGTGATGGCGGGTGTTCGCCGCGCTGCCAATCAACCGACCTTTAGCGCCCGCCAACCAACGGTCGTTCGCCGCGCCACTCCGCGATTGCCTTGCGGACTTCGTCCACCAGTTGCTGCGCTTGGAACGGCTTGAAGAGGAAGCAGTGCAATCCCTCTTGCGTTGACCGCACAATGGAATGATTGGGGTCGTATCCGAATCCGGTCATCAAGATCACTTGAGTGCGCGGGCACGCTTCCTTGGCGATGCGGAAGACTTCGTAGCCATTGCGTTCCGGCATACGGACGTCGCTGATCACCACGTCGTACGGCTTGCCTTCAGCAGCGGCGCGAGCGATGGCCTCGCAGCCTTCGTTACTGGAAGAGAACCGATCGACGGCACCGCCAACTTCGGCAAGCACGTTGGCAACCACATCACGCACTGGTTCTTCATCATCAAGTACCGCGAGGCGCCGTCCGGCGATGTCCGGATCAACACCCTTGCTGCGATCAAGTCGATCAACCCCGAGCACCACTTGTGGTCCACCGGTTGCGCCGCGCACGCGATTCTCAACGCTGGCGATAGCGCGTTCAAGCTCGGAAATGGCGGTCGCAGGAACATCCGGGTCGCGCTTCAGGTGCTCCACTGCGCCGCGAATTGCGGTGATTGGCGCGGCAATCTCATCGCGCAATGCGCCGCTGACGCGTTGATTGGTGGTGTAACGCTCGACCACCAACATGTCCAAAATATTCAGCGCCATAGCGATATAGCGGCCAAACAATTCCAAGCACAGCAAATCCTCATCATCAAACTGGTTGGGGAGCGTGCTCTCCATATTGATGACGCCAACTACTTTGTCATGCAGCAGGAGCGGGGCGGTGATGCTTGATCGTCCGCCCTCAAGTCCCGGGATATACAACCTGTCCGACTCGGAATCAGTGCATAAGTACGGCTCGCCGCACGCAGCAACATGTCCAGAAATGCCGTTGCCTTCGGGGCTTGAGTACAGAAAGCGTCCCGGTGCCAATGGAGGAATTCCGCGGCTGGTTACCAA
>CAMDUB010000133.1 GCA_945878575.1 Phycisphaera mikurensis NBRC 102666
ACCGGGATGTACTGGTCCACGCCCTGCACGACCGCGTACGTGTCGAAGACGCCGCCCGTGCTCGCGCAGGCGCCCATCGAGATCACCCACTTGGGCTCGGTCATCTGCATGTAGATGCGCTGCAGCACGGGCAGCGTCTTGATGCTCACGCGGCCGGCGACGATCATCAGGTCGCACTGGCGCGGGCTGAAGCGCATCACTTCGGCGCCGAAGCGCGCGAGGTCAAATCGGCTGCAGGCGGTGGCCATCAGTTCAATCCCGCAACAAGCGGTAGCAAATGGCATGGGCCAAACGCTGGAGCGGCGGGACCAATTCACCACGCGCTGCAACTGGGTGGTGAGAATGCTGTCGACGGGTAGTGCTGCTTCGATGCCCATAGGTAGGTCGGAAATGATAGGCGGGAAAGGGCGGGGCGGTGGCTGCGGGGACCGCTAGAAATGCTGCTTTTACTGCGGTGGCGACTTCGGTGCGAGCGGCTGTGGCACCGGACGCGTGTTTTTCTGCAGTGTGGTGCCCGAGTAACGGTTGGGCACCTTCTCGGTGGGCTTTGGTTCTGACCAGACGCTCTCGCCCTTTTCGATGTTGGGTTCCTGCACGTCGTAATGGTCGGCCCCGGTGCCGGAGGTTCCCACCACGTTGCGGTAGCAGCCGGTGGGCGCCATGGCCAGGGCAGCGAGGGTTGCCATGCCAGCCCAAGCCATCATGCGCGTGGCGCGCGGGGCGCGAAGCGATGCAGATGATTGCATGGGTTTCGTTGGTTTGATGGTCGTCATGTTCGTCATGAGTTTCATCCGATTCATGGCCGTAAAGCGCATCGATCTACTTCCCGATGGCCGAGTCAAACTCTTGCCGCGTGGCCAGGATGTTGAAGAGCCGCTCGATTCGCATCAAGCGAAAGAGATCAAGCAGGTGGCGGTTCAGTCCAAAGACGGCTGGCTTCAAGCCGGCCTTCTCCGCGCAGTTGCGCAGGTCCACACACATGCCGAGCCCCAAACTGGTGACCAGTGACACGTGTGACAAGTCAAGAATGAAGTAACGCCCGCGCGTTGCTTTGCTGAACTCCGCGAGCACTTGCTCACGAATCAACGGGGCTTCGTTTTGCCCAACGCTGGGCGTGATGATCTTGGCCACCAGGCAGCCGCCTGGGTGCGTGAATTCAACGTAATCCATCTTGGCATCTTTCGAAGACATGAATCTGCAGTCTATCGGCTGGTGCGCTCGGCGCGAAGGTCTCCAATACGCATCTTGCTAGCGGTTTCCAGTTGCGCGGCGCGCAGTGCGGTGGCGATTCGTGATCGTTCCACGCCTTCTTCACCGGCACAATGCGCAAACGTAGCCTTGAGGACTTGGTCGGGCCGAATGTCTTCCGGCGGCCGGGTTGGCGCGTATGCGTCACCGTCGGTGTGCAGCAGGAATCCACCACGGACCAATTCCTCCAGCAGCTCCGAGGAAAGCCGGTCATCCATATGGAGTTCCGCCGCAATACTGTCGCGGTTGACGGGCCGTCCTTCGCGCCATGAAGTGGATGCCTGTTCCATCACCGCCAAGACCAACATTGGATCGGCATGTGCATCATCGTCAGCGCCCGAACCTGCATCCAACCCGCGTGCGCGAATCGTCTGTGCAAATGCGGCAACTTGTAGCCCGCCCAGCACCGTCACCCAGACCACCCACATCCAGAACATAAATACGGGAACAAGTCCAAGCGATCCATACAGTCTGCTCATACCGAACGCGTGTTCAAAGTACGCCGACAGCATGCCTTTCAATCCAATGATCACCACGCTGGCGCAGAAGGCGCCGATGGCGGCGCATTGTGGTCGAACCCGAGCGGCTGGTACCACCAAATACACCGTCAGTAGCAGCGCCCAGAGCACTCCAACATTCCACACCGTGCCGAGCAGTGCAACGATCCAACCAATGCCAGGTGTGGTGCCCGCGCCATGCAGCACCGCCGAAAGCAGTGGGATGGCTGCAATGAGTAGCGGGCTAGCGGTGAGCACAAACCAATACAGCACGAATCGGCGCATCCAAGTTCGGCCTTGCCGCGCACGGAAGACGCGATTGAAACTCAACTCAATGCTGGTCATCAGCCAGATGGCGCTGAGGACGGTCACGCTGACGCCCACCCAGCCGAGCGCACTGAGGTCAATCTCAGAAGCTTGGGTGACCAGGGTTTCTACCCACGTTCCGAGCGCCACCGCGCCGCTTGGTGCAGCGCTGCCATCAGTCGGCGGCACGATCCGCATGTTGTCCAAGCCAAGTGAACTGATGAAACCAGCAACGAATGGAGCAAACTGCGCGCCCATCAGCGTCTTGGCAACCAACGTCACCACGATCAGAATGGGAATCAGCCCCAACAGCGTCTTGTATGCCAACGCGGAAGCCATGGCGGGCAAGTCATCAGCCATGGAGCGGCGGTACAAGAGATGTGCCACGCGAGCAAGTCGTGTCACCACGGTGACGGCATTGCCATCCGATATCCGTGCGCCGTGATGCGTTGAATTGGCTTGCGCGTTGGTCATAGCATGCAGTGTACGGACCGCGTTGCTGCGGGTTCAGCGAGTGATGAACACGCCCCACTGATTCACTCCATCCTTTGCATCGGGCTTTCCGGTGAGGCGCTGCTCGCCGTCGGCGCCGCCAGCACTGAAGCGATTTGGCCCTTCCGTGTCGCGCAGCACGCCCAGGCTGGTGCAGCGCGATGTGTCCCAGTGGTACGCGTTACTGTCTGCCGCGCCTTGGCTCGCACCGGCCGCGCGGTAATCATCGCGACCCGCTAGATCAATCAGCATGCCGATCGCTTGTTGCGCAGCGGCTCCTTGGGAGAGGCCGTCCGCTTGATAGCGGTCATCACCAGCGCGATCCACCAGTGCCGCCACCGACATGTCCCATGCAGCGCCTTGACCGGCGGCCGTCATGCTCCAGTAGATGTCATCGCCGTCATGCTCCAAGAGCACTCCAAATGCTTGGTGCGCCGCAGTGCCCTGCGCATAGCGATTTCCATAGTAAAGGTCATTGCCGCCCTCGTCGCGCAGGATGCCCATGGATAAGTAGTAGCCGCAGCCTTGACCAAACTCACCCGCTTCGTATCGATCATTCCCGGCCACATCGACCAGCGCGCCCACGCCGCCCGCTGCGCCTGCTCGGTAGCCAAATCCAACACCCTGTGAGAAGGACGCGTGCACCGTGGGGGTTTCGTACGCGCTGGGTGTTGTTCCATCGGCGCGGTATCGATCGTTGCCACTTGCGTCTAGAAGCAGCGCTGCTGATCCCGGTCCGCCGCACCCTTGCGAGAACATTTCTGACGAATACTGATCGCTGCCACCAAGATCGCAGACCGCACCGATACCAGCGAACGCTGCGCCGATGGTCCATGTTCCGCCAACGTACGTGTCATCGCCAGCGCGATCGACCACCATGCCTACACCGAACACCGCAGCACCGAGTCCATTGTGTGGGGACTCGTAGCGATCGTTTCCAGCGTAGTCATCAATGACCGAGACGCCGCATGCGGCACCACCCGGGCCCGCAATCGGCGCGGCGCCGTCTGCTGCGCGCGCACCTGAATATGAGTCGTTTCCTGCAATATCAA
>CAMDUB010000134.1 GCA_945878575.1 Phycisphaera mikurensis NBRC 102666
GGTCAACGCGGCGGCGAAATCCTGAAGGTGGATCAACGCGGCGTTCGCATGCACATTGATGCAGACATTCCGGCGCGCGGTCTGATCGGTTTCCGCACACGTCTCCTGAACGCCACTGCCGGTGAAGCGGTCATGCATCACTCCTTCCTTGGCTATCGCCCAGTCACCAGTGCGGTGCGTAAGCGCCAGTGCGGCGTGATGGTTGGCAATGACTCGGGGCCGGCCACCACCTTTGCACTCTTGCAGTTGTGCGAGCGCGGAACGATGTTTGTCAGCCCCGGCGATCCGGTCTACGAAGGAATGCTGGTCGGTGAGAACGCGCGTGACAATGACTTGGTAGTCAATGCCGTGCGTATGAAGCCCTTCTCCAACGTGCGTGAAGCCAATAAGGAAGCCACCCTGGTTCTGAAGTCGGCGCGTTCCATGAGCCTGGAAATGGCTCTTGAGTACATCGCCGAGGATGAGCTGGTGGAGATCACTCCGATTGCAGTCCGCATGCGTAAGCGCATCTTGCGCGAGGCAGAACGGCGCCGTATGGAGCGCACTGCCCGCGACCGTGAGACCGCGCTGTCGGGTGATTGATGAACGCCAACCACGCGGAACTGCTGACCGATGCCGTCGAGGAAGTGTGTGCTGTCATTCCGTGCGCTGCACAAGCGGCGTGGATTGAAGATATCGCGTCTGGATACGAAGAAGTAAAGCGCGCGGCAGAGTCGAAAGGTGTCGCGCGCCGCGCTGGCACGTGGTACACGCCGCCTGATACGGTGACGCGGGTACTGGATGCGGCCATGAAGCCGCGCCCAACATCGGCATTCAGTGCATGTGACCCCGCGTGCGGAACCGGCAACTTTCTGGTGGAGATTGCCGATCGACTCAAAGCGAACGGTTGGACCGGCGCGCGCATTGCTGTAGCGCTGCACGGCATGGACCTTGATCCATTTGCTGTAGCCGTCACGCGCGTTCGATTACGACTGCGTTTCGGTGGTGCGGCAGCGTTGTGGCGCTCATCCATTCGCTGTGGCGATGCCTTGGTGGCAGGCGCATGGGACGGATGTAAATACTCGCTTGTTGCTGGGAATCCACCATTCCTTAGCCAGCTTGGCAAGAAGTCGGTGCGTTCGCGCGCAGAACAAGCAGCATTACTCAAGCGATTTGATGGTCATGTTGCGGGGTATGCCGACACCGCGTCTGTATTTCTATTGCTTGGCACAGAACTTGCGCCGCGCGGCACAGTGGCTTTGCTGCAACCCATGTCAACGCTTTCGGCTGCGGATGCGCTGCCGATCCGCATTGCATGCGAAGCACGGATGAAGCTTGCCGCCGTCATCATGTTGCCCGACAACACCTTCGGCGCGGCCGTGCGAACGTGCATTCCCATGTTGACGCAGCGTGCACCAGCAACGCTACGTATTAGTAATGCCGACGGACGCCTGCAGCGCATTGCTCGTCAGCGCTGCTCGGGGGGCGCATGGGGTGCAGCGCTTGCCGCTGCGCGCGGAGTTCCTGATTCCCACGCATCATCCACCGCTGGAACACTTGATGATTGGATGCGATCAACGGCAGACTTCCGTCAGCACTACTACGGCCTGCGCGGTCGTGTTCACGCCTCGGAGGGCGCGGCTCCTTCGCCACAAGCTCCGGCCCTCGTCACCGTTGGCGCGATCGGCGCAGCTCGCCTCGACTGGGGAGCCCGGCCGGTGCGCATCCACGGACGGACCTTCTACGGGCCGATCATTCGCACGGATGAATTGTTGGATGATGCCGTGCTCGGGCCGTGGGTGGCTGCGCGACGGGGACCCAAGATTCTGGTGGCAACGCAGACCCGAGCGATTGAAGCATGGGTGGATGAGAAGGGCATTGCCATGCCATCAACTCCCGCCATTACCGTGACGCCAAAGCGCGCCGCCGATCTGTGGAAGGTGGCAGCGGCCTTGCTTGCGCCAGCCACGGCGGCCGAAGCATGGTGGCGGCACGCGGGTGCGGGGATGTCGGCACAGGCGATTCGGATTTCGGCATCGCAATTGCGGGCACTGCCGGCGCCCGGCAACCACGCAGCGTGGGGCCGTGCAGCTCGTGCACTTGCTGCGTGGCAGCGATTGGGAACGATCGCCGCGCGCGATGAGTTTGCCGGACTGATGTGTGATGCGTACGGGGTTCCGACCGGAGCGGCACGCGAGCGGCTCTTGGCATGGTGGCGTGTGGCAGTGACTGATGCGCGTGACGGCGAGGCGGCAGCTTCGGCCCGGGCGCCCGGCCGCGACCGTGTCCACTGATGCAAGGTCCGTTTGCAAACATGTTCTGTTAAACTCAATACGTGCGGCGAAATCAGGTTCTGCGTGACTTTGAAGGCGCGGATGGATGTGCAGCGGGTTCGCGTTAGTCTGTGAGGCGCGTCGATGGATCGACCAGTGTGACCAAACGGCCCGCCGCATGGCGCAGCGGGCTCCCAAGGAATGAGTGCAGGCAGGATGCCAACGATCGTCCAAAAATTCGGCGGAACCAGCGTTGCAGATCCGCAACGGATCATGCGTTGTGCTGCACGCATTGTTGAAGCTCGCAATGCTGGCAACCGTGTCGTGGTGGTGGTCAGTGCCATGGGCCACACCACGGACCAGTTGATCGGTCTTGCGGAGCAAATCTCCGGTACGCCCAGCCCGCGCGAGATGGACATGTTGATGGCCACTGGCGAACAGATCTCGGTGGCGCTCATGGCCATGGCGCTGCATACGCTCGGTTGTGATGCGGTGAGTTTGACCGGAGCGCAGGCGGGCATTGATACCGACGCCGCGCATCGCAAGGCACGCATTTCGCAGATTGATCGCAAGCAACTGCAGCGCATCCTTGACTCGGGCGCAGTGCCGGTTGTCTGTGGATTCCAGGGAATTTCACCCAACGGTGACATCACCACGCTTGGCCGCGGCGGCAGCGACACCACCGCGGTTGCGCTTGCAGCTGCTCTTGATGTTGCAGCGGATGGAGGCATCTGCGAGATATTCACCGATGTTGACGGCGTCTATACCGCCGATCCACGGCTGGTACCTAACGCCAGTAAGTTGCGACACATCAGTTATGAAGAGATGCTGGAACTGGCGTCTATGGGTGCCGCGGTCATGCATCCACGCGCGGTGTTGTTTGGCGAAAAGTTCAGCGTTCCGATTCATGTTCGTCATAGCCAGAAGCCGGATTTGGGCACGCTGATTGTGCCCGAGGAGCAGATCATGGAAGACATTGTCGTTGTTGGTTGCGCACTCAAGCAAGACCTTGGACGCATCAGTCTCAAGGCGTTGCCGCGAACCCCGGGCATTCAGGCACAGATCTTTGAACCGATCTCCACGGCGAACATCAGTGTGGATGACATTGTGCAAACAGAGTTTGGCGACACCACGACCATTGCATTCACCGTGGAGCATGGGGACATTGCGGATGTGAAGTCCATCTGCCAAGCGCTGATCGTTCAGTTGGGGCGCGGGGACATTGACGTCGAGGTGGGTCTGGCCAAGATCAGCGCGGTTGGGACCGGCATGAAGAGTCACTCCGGAGTGGCCAG
>CAMDUB010000135.1 GCA_945878575.1 Phycisphaera mikurensis NBRC 102666
GGACGAGATCATGAAGCACTTCACCGCCGGCTACCAGTCCATAGCCAAGGCACTTGAAACTGCTCCGGATTCCGTCTTCGCTGAGGAAAATCCTGGCGAAGGTCGCATGAAAGAGATGTTCCCGCACAAAGGTGCCCTGATCACCTTCCTGTGCATCGGCCACATGCAGATGCACCTTGGGCAGATCAGCGCATGGCGACGCATCATGGGCCTCGGGAGCGCCATGTGATGCGCGTAGCGCGGATGCTTCGATCGACGATCGCAGTATTCGCGCTGTTGCTATCAGTCTTCATCGCTCCACGCGTTGCGGCGGAGAGCGATTCTGTGCGCTACGCCACCGGCGCTATTGATCTGCTTCCGCTCAGCGCAGTGCTTGCCATGCTTGATGGCGCATCGGTGACTACCCCGCGCAGCAGCGTGCTGGATGCGTATGAACACTATCTAGCGGACTGGCGCACTGCAGAACTTGCGAACGCAGCGAAGCGTGGTGCCAATAGCGGCACAGACACGCCCAGCGGCCCCTACGCCCACGCGATTGCACAATCCCGGGCCACTGTGCTGCAACAGCTCACCGAACTTGACGCGTGCGCCGCACAGCGCGAACGCCTTGAGGATGCCCTGTTTGCGGCCATCGCTCTCGCAAGCGATGAATCAATGCGTCCCAAGATCGCCAACTTGCGGGCGCAACGAGCGTTGCAAAGTGCAGTTGCTGATCAACCCAGTGAAACGGTGGCACTGGGCGCGCAACTTGCAGATTTTGATGTTGAAGCCGCCCTCATTCGTGCACTGCCTGACGACCATGATGCGCTTGCAGCCGCGATGGCCGCGTTGGATTCAACCCGCGGACGTCGGATCTCTGCGATCCGCGCTTTGTGCCAGAGCGTACGCAAATCGCGCCTGGACTTTGCAGCAGATATGGATCGCTTGGGGGTTTCCACAATGTCCATGCTGGACTACATGGAACTTCGCGCCGCTGATCGGGCACTGCGCTCACCTGATTCGGAGGACGAGCCCGTTGCCGGAACGGAATTTGCGCGCATCGCTGCCGGAATGACCCAAGCATGGGTCGACAAACGTCAGAAACTCAGTGGCCCAGCGTCCGCGGTGTTGCGCGCGCAGTGGGACGCGTGCCGCGTGCTGTTGGAAACGCTTCCTCCGCCAGCGCGCTGGAAATTTGCGTGCCGCATGTGCGAGGAGATGTACGAATTCAACGCTTGCAATTGTTCAAGTACTGGAATCCCACTGGGCGGATTGCTGGCTCCACTCCTGCGGCCGACGCTTGACAACGCCTGTCGCGAATGCCTTCATGGCGCGATCGAAAAATGGCGGGTCGAGTTCCCGAAATTCCTGGTTGATGCCGGTAGCCAACTCGTTGAGCGCCAGTATCAAGCGCTTGGAAAGTTTGACGCAACAAACCAGTGGTATCAGACGAACATAGCTATCAGCGATCAATTCGCCAAGGAATTTGCAGCATTTGATAAGCGCGCACTCGCCCCATGCGGCGCACAGTGTGTTGGCAACGATGAGGAATCGCCAGACTGGTTATTGCTTGCCAACATTCCCGAAGCGAAGGACATCGTGGATGCAGCCAAGGCGGAGGAGCTGGAAGCCGAACAGGCAGCGCAAGGTGAAACCGCTGATCCGCTTTCCTTGGCACTTTCACAAGTAAATGGGAATGACACTCCCACCAGTTTATTTGCGGACTTGCCAGCGCTACTGACCACCCTTCGTTCCTTGGGAATGCCGGAAGAATCTGCAGACACTATTCGCAGCCTGCATGCGGACTACATGCAGCGCTGGGGAGAAGTTGCCGAGCCGTTGGAGGTTGCGTATGAAGAATCGTTTTATCAAGGCACGATGAATGCTGATGGCGTGGCGCAGTGCCCGCCGTGCGTGCGTGCCGATGCGGAGCGGATCGCCGCGAGCGCACGCGTGGAGGCGGATTTCCAAGCGGCTATTGCCGCCGCGCTCGGCACCGGGCTGAGTGATAGCGATGCGGCGCTCTTACGGATGGCGTGCAATGCTGGAAACCCGCAGTCCTTAGCGAACTGGTCATACCTTGACCAAGACATGCTTGGCGCATTGCGCGTGAACCCCGCGCTGGTAGTGATATCAGCGCAACTATCGCCCGCCGCCCGCCGTGCCGCCGTGGACGTTCTTGCTGCGCGCGAATCCCCAGTGTGCGCCACCATCAAAGCAGAGCGCGATACCCGCATGCTTCTTACCGCATCGCAGCGCGGATCCATGCCCGATTCGTGGGCAAGTATGAGCCAACTGGAACGATTGCGATTCCATACTGCGCGGCAAGTACACATTGATCAGATCACTGCGAATGCATCGGCCGCCGCGCGCGCTGCTCGCGTCACCGCGAACGAAGCGATCAACGCCGTATGCAATGCCTTATCCCCGGAAGATGCCGCGCGTGTGCGCACGGCCGCAGTTCGCCGTGGCTACCCAGATGCACATCGGTCCGACGCAGAGATTGCCATCGTTGCGCTCACGCTCTGTGACGTGCTTCCGCCCGAGGACATCGCTACCCGCGTGGCCATTGCAACAGCGGCCGATGCCTGGCGAGCCGAGGCCACCGTGGTCTGCCAACAGCGGATTGAACGCCTGAACACCCTGATGAATGGCTCATATGCAGACACGGAGGCACTCCGTACTGCTATTGATGCATCCGGCGTCAACGCACTCACAGCGGTCGACGGTCAGCGGCGAGTTCTTGCAGTGGAACGCCTGCGCGTGGTGGCTCCCGCAGAACTCCGCGCGCGTTGTAAGGCGTGGCGCTCCTTCTGCCTGCTCGCCGGCGTCGAAGCAAAGGACCACGACCTACACTCCGCGCCATGACTCCATTTGCGAGCGAATTTCTCGGCACCGCCGTGTATGTGTTTCTCGGCGTAGCCGTCACTGCAAACCTGCGCCTCGCTCGCGCGCCCGGTGTTGGCGGAAGTTACGGAACTGCCGTTCTTGGATGGGGCGCGGCCCTTGCTGCGGGCTTGCTGGTGGCTGGTCGAAGTGACTCACAACTCAACCCCGCAGTCACCGTAGCGATGTGGTCCATTGGTCGACTCAAGTCCGACATGCTGGCAGGCAACATCACCGCGCAATGCGCTGGCGCGTTTGTTGGTGCGGCGATCGCGTGGTTACAGTTCTTGCCGTACTGGTCACGCACCGACGATGCGCAGACCAAACTGGCAGTCTTTGTAAACGTGCCACGCATTCGTGCGCCGCTCTCCAACCTGCTTTCCGAGGTGCTTGCGTCCACCGTCTTTGTCTATGTCATTCTGCGCCTGATCGCCGGAGCGACCATCGATGCCGGCAGCGCGGATCAAATGGAGGACGGGGTTGCCTTCCAATTGACGGCCACGCCAATTTCAGTTGTTCAACCGATGCTTGCGCTCCTGATCGCCGGCATGACCCTTGCGGTGCTCGCCCTTGGTGCTGCTGGCGCCAGCGATTGCATCATGAATCCTGC
>CAMDUB010000136.1 GCA_945878575.1 Phycisphaera mikurensis NBRC 102666
GGCGGCGACGCCAAGCTCGCTGAGGAGCGCTTGCGCGAGAAGCTCAAGGGCAAGATGGATACGCGTACCGATCGCGTGGCTGGCGAAGGCTGCATTGCCATCGCTGTGTCAGGCAAGAAGGCCGCCATCATTGAAGTGCGCGCCGAGACCGACTTCACCGCTCGCAATCCCGAGTTCCGCGCCATGGCCGCTGACTTGGCGAAGGCTGCTGTGGCTGGCGCCGTGGGCGCTGCCGTGAAGACGGACGCCATGCAGAAGCAACTCGACGAAGTCCGCATCCGCACCGGCGAGAACCTCTCGTTTGGCGGCGGCCAAGTGGTCGAAGGCGATTCGTTCGCGCAGTACATCCACCATGACGGCAAGAAGGCTGGACTGATCGTCTATTCCGGCACGATTGAGCACGACACCGGCGTTGGCATTTGCCAGCACATCGTTGCTGCTGATCCTGCACCGATCGCCGTGGACGAGCACGGCATTCCTGCCGCCATGCTCGCAGAAAAGCGCGCCGAAGCAGTCGCCGAGGCGAAGGCCTCCGGCAAGCCGGAGCAAATCGCTGAGAAGATGGCTGAAGGCAAGCTGCGTAAGTTCTTCGAGGAAGTCACTCTCCTCGGTCAGAAGTACGTGCGCGACGACAAGAAGGCGATCAAGGAACTCTTGGCACCTGATGCCAAGATCCACCAGTTCGTCCGCATGATGGTTGGCCAGCACTAACGAACGATGGATGACTCAGCGAGTCATCACTCAACAGGTAACAATAAAGCGGGCGCGGTCTTTGGACCGAGCCCGCTTCTTTCGTATTCGTAAGTGCTAGCGAGTAAACGCGAAACTCAACTCGGCTTCGCAGCAGGTGCAGGCGCGGTCTTCGGCGCCCCGTCCTTCGGTTCCGCATCCTTCGGCATCACGTCCACCGCCACCGGACAGTGATCGCTTGCATAACCGGCCGGAACCTTCTCTTTCTCCGGGTCAGTCTTCCAGTCGTAGTCACTGGGCGGATGCATCGTGCCCATGACAAAGAAGCCGCCGTCAATCACGTCGTCGGCCAGTCCTTTGGTCATGAAGATGTAATCAATCGCGCGGCCAGAATCATGCGTCGTATACAGATCCTTGGTGCCGCTCTCCTTATTGGCACGGAAGTCGTACCCACCCTTCATCCCTGCAGCACCGAACGCCTTCGGCGTCTTCATTGATGGTGTGGCATTGAAATCGCCAAGCACCGCCACGTTTGCCGCAGGGTTCGCCGCAAGATCCTGCTTGACAAACTCAATGGTCTGCAGCGCTTCGCTTTCACGCTGGTAGTCAAATTCCTTGCCGCCAGCCTTGAAATGCACGGAATAGAGGATCACCGTCCATCCATTGACATCGATCTCCACCTTCAGCGGCGATCGTTGAAACTTCTGTGCCTGATCCGGCTTCTTGCCAGCCCATCCTTCGCCATCGCGCAGCGCGTCCATGTCCGTCAGATCCTCATCCACAAACGTGGCGTGCGCCTTGATGGGGAAACGACTCAAGCACGCCTGCTCCACGCCGCGGTAGTAGCCAACCTCTTCGCTGTACGCGTGCGCGTAGCCCATGTCCTTCAAGTACGTATCGCGGAACCACGTCAACGCTGCAAGACTTTCAATTTCCTCGATGCAGAGAATGTCTGCATCAAGCCGCTTGATCTCGTCAGCAATCGCTTGCACACGCGTTGCCTTGGTAGCCATCTTGATGTCGTCGTATTCACCCTGCAAGGTGGGGTCATCAACAGCATCGAAGAGGTTCTCCACGTTGTAGGCGGCAATACGGACTGCCCCCGCCTTCTTCTCAGGCGCCTTCTCCACGCCGTACCACACGCCAGCGGGTCGAATCTTCTTTGGCTCCTTGGCCGCCTTCCCACCCGAGCCAGTGCCGCTGGCACCTCCGGCCTTGGTTCCGTCCTGGGCTTTGGGGGCCTTGCTTCCAGCCGGGTTCTGCTTCGCTGGTGCGCTTGGGGCGGGCGGCGCCACCGGTGCCGCGTCTTGCCACGAAAGCGGCGCCACCGACAGTGCACATACGAGCGAAACAATGCCAAACGTAGTCATAGGTTGCTGCATGCGCACGAGTCTAGCCGGGTAACCCCCTAGACTTCAGGTATGCCCCGCACGCAGCCATCAAGCCGAACGCGCTTCAGTCAGTACTTAGAGCGCTTCGAAGCCGCTCGTACCAAGGCCAAACGGGAGAACATCACTGTTACCTGGCATGGACAGGAAAAGAGCCGACGCCGCACCCGGTCATTCACCGCGCTGTTCCGCGCGTTCCTTGGCCTGGCGCATCCCTACCGCCGACGCATCGGTTTCTCGCTGGTCACCCTCACCGTTGCCACCGTCTGCGGCCTGGTTCCGCCGGCCGCCACCAAGGTGGTGATCGACAATGTCTTGGGTGGTCAACCGCTCACCGGTAACTGGGCACACATGCTGGGAGGCTTTGCGGAAACGCCGCAGATGCTGCTGGCATGGCTCGCCGGAACCGTGGTCACTGTGAGTGCCATCGCCACCGGACTCTCGGTGCTCGGCCGCTACCAAACCACGCGCACCGTGAAGGTGTTGCAAACCGCCATGCGACGTCGCGCCTTCGATCACGCCATGCGCCTGCCCCTGCACCGCGTGCAAGGACTGCGGGCCGGCGGCGTCGGCGCCATCATTCGTGAAGACGCGGGCGGGTTGGCAGAACTGGTGTTTGCGCTGATCTATAACCCGTGGCGATCGGTGATCCAACTGACCGGCATCCTCACCATTCTTGCCCTCACG
Source organism: Phycisphaera mikurensis NBRC 102666 (assembly GCA_945878575.1). GTDB lineage: Bacteria > Planctomycetota > Phycisphaerae > Phycisphaerales > SM1A02 > UBA966. The sequence continues at coordinate 2,766 of CAMDUB010000136.1, forward strand.
GATTGGCGACTGCTCTTAGGCGCATTGCTGCTCTTCCCCGCCGTCATGCTGACGCATCGAACATGGATTGGCCGCCTGCGTCCACTGTTCAGAGATATTCGTCAGCAAGTCGGCGAAGTTGACTCAACGGCAAGTGAAGCAGTCAGCGGCATTCGAGTAGTACGTGGGTTTGCACGCCCAAAGTTTGAAGGCATCCGACACGGCACCGCGCTTGACCTCTTGGCTCGCCAAGAAATGCTCACCTGGTGGTGGAGCCGAACGGTGGAAGTGGCTTGGCAACTCCTCATCCCTGTCGCCAGTGCCGGACTGCTCTGGTACGGCGGCGCGCAGGTGCTGGCCGGGCGCATCACTACCGGCGAACTCATCATGTTTCTCACCTACTTGGTGATGCTGTTGGCGCCTTTGGAAAGTCTGGCACAGAGTGCCACCGGACTGCAGACCCACTTGGCCGGGCTGGACCGAACCCTTGATTTCCTGCAGGAAAGCCCAGAAATGCCAGACCGCGCCGGTGCCCTGCGCCTGGACCGCGCCCATGTTGCCGGCGCCGTGACGTTGCGCGGGGTCGGATACCGCTACCCCAACCGCGAGACAGATGTACTGGCTGACATCACCTTCACCACGCGCCCTGGCGAGATGACTGCCTTTGTCGGCGCCAGCGGTGCCGGCAA
>CAMDUB010000137.1 GCA_945878575.1 Phycisphaera mikurensis NBRC 102666
TGGCAAGACCACTACCGCCATCAACCTCGCCGCCACATTGGCCGAGCGAGGCGAGCGAGTACTGTTGGTTGACATGGATCCGCAAGGCCATTGCGCCGCGGGACTTGGCGTTCCTGACACACGTATCGAATTCAGTCTGGCGCAGGCGCTGCTCTGCGAGCCGCCCGGAGGCAGCGATCCGCTTGGCTGGCTGTGGGAAGTGGCGCGTGGGCTGCGCCTTGCGCCCTGCACGGTGGCGCTGGCTGGACTGGAAAGCGCGCGCGGGGGGCTGGTTTCGCTCCCAGACCGCGACCGGCGTCTCCTGAGATACCTCGAACGCGTGGCGCCACACTTTGACCGATGCGTCATCGACTGCCCGCCCACCATCGGCTACCTGACCTTCAACGCACTCCGCGCCGCTGACGAGGCACTCGTTCCGGTGGAAACCGGCTTCTTTGCACTCCGTGGTGCTGAGCGGCAGGTTGCCACGATCGGCGCCCTGGCCGAACAAGTGGGGCGAAAGCTCGCCGTCCGCATCGTTCCCACGCTGCACCGCGATGGCAGCCAGCTTTCGCACGACATTCTCGGGGCGATCGGGCGCAAATTCACCGCTCATATTGCACCCACACCGATTCGTGAGCATGAAGTGCTTCGCGAAGCCGTGAGCTACGGTCAGTCCGTGGTGGCGTTCGCCCCCGGTTCCCCCGCTCACGACGACTTTCGCGCCCTCGCTGAGTGGATCGTGGCCACACAAGCAACGGTTTCCGCAGAATCCCAAGCGGTTGACCATGGCGCTGCCGCCGCTGCGGTGTATGTTGCCGACGGTCTCGGAGATTCAGTCATGACCTCCGACGGCCACACCCTCCCGAGACTTGCAGGCACTGGCCGCGCGGCGGAGCTCGCGCAGCGCATGCGAATCTCGGGCGCCCCGGCGTCGGGGCACGAGCAGGATGTGCCGGAAGCGTCAATCTGACGCTCGGTACTCGGCTCGACGGTGCTTCCTGTGTGAGTGCTCGCCGGCGTGTGCCGAGCGAGAGGCGCGGCTGCGGAGGCAGCGCGGAGGAAACCATGAGTTTGAACGGTGATGCATTCGGAAGTTTGGCCGCGCTCTTCACCACCGGAAACGGCGGCGAAGCTCAGTCGGCACGCACCGCGGATGGACCGACTCTTGGTGCGGTGACCACCGTACTTGTTGGCAACCTTCCCGTGATGGCCGGATTGTGGACGACGCAATTTGCCGACGCGGTGGCACGTATCGCTGGTCCCACTGCGCTGGTTCGCTTTGAGCGCGATGACGTCACGATTGAATTGCTGCGCGCCGATGGCCGACAAGTGCCACCCGCTGGACCAGCGGCAGTTTCGCGTTGGCTCCCACGTGCGGCGAGCACCGTTCGTCGTTGGCTCATTTGTGTTCCCGCCGAAACATCGCCCGCCGAAGTTCTCGCTGTTGGTCAAGAAATTCTCTTGATGACCGGCGCGGATGAAGCAGCCGTCACCGGTGCATACTTGCGCTTGAAATACCTCGCGGATGAAGGCATCAATGCTGGCACGCCGATTGAGCGCGTCGGACTCGTCATCGTTGGCGCAACTACGGAGCAGGCAGCCCACGCCGCCGCTCGGCTTGGCGATGCGGCGCGGAAGTTCCTTGGAGTGGATGTGGAAACCGTGGCCTGCTTGCCGCGCATTGAGCGCGTTGAATCAAGCGCTCGCGCTACGTATCCAGCCGAAGAATGCCCGCCGATTGCGCAATTCACCCGCGAACTGGAGAGCGCGCGTACGGGCGCATCGCATCGATTTGATGCGGACATGCCGACGGCATCGCTGGTGATGCACACGGAGACATCCGCAGTGGAGCCCAAGTTCCCGAGCATGCCACAGCCGTTCACTTCGCGCCAAGAAGCACTTGCACACGGGGACTCTGCTATGGACACCACGCACGCGCCGCATTCCGGACAGACTGAGCACGTTGCGCATACTTCGCAACCTTTGCACGCGCCGCAGTCCACGCACACTGCGCACCCCGCGCCGCACACATCTCACGCCGCAACGCATGCCCCGCACCCCGCGCCGCATACATCTCACGCCGCAACGCATACCCCGCACGCCGCACCCGCTCGCTCGGCCCCCGCGTTTGCCGCGCTGCCGATTGCTGAACTTCCACTGAAACTCGTTCCACTGCTGCGCGGACTTCGTCCGCTGGGCATTTCCTGCCCGATGGCTCCCGATGTGGAACTGGCGCTTGATGACGAACGGCGCATGCACATCGTTGGTCGTTCCGATCAACTTGCACGCGTTCGGACGGCGCGCACGTGGGCCGCGATGCACCGCGAACTCTTAGGCATGGCGTTTGCTGAACTCAAGGATGGCTTCGAAGTGCGCGAACGCATTCTCCTTGGTGATGCGCGCGAGGCCATTTCGCTGCACGGCACCGGCGTCCTTCTTGATGTCCTCGTCGTTGCAGAAACACCCACCGGCCGCGTACACGTGGTGGTGCCGCTCAACGACCCAACGACATGCGGCTAACCGCGCCGCGCTCCGCATCATGCAGGGCAGCGCGCAAAGTCCGCAGCCAGTTTCCATGCGCGAACGCTGCTTGCTCGGCGTGATTGAAGCCAGCCTGTGCAAGTCCTGCGGCTAAAGCAGGCAATTCCTCGGGACGACCGCAGCCAGCCGCGCAATCTGCCGGCGCAAATCCACCGTCGAAATCACTGCCCAAGCCAACGCAGTGTCGTCCGGCAATCGCTGCCACATGTTGCACATGCTGCACCGCATCGGCAAGCGTTGCCGGCCGGCCGGCCGTCAGAAATTTCCCATAGAGATTCAGACCAACCGTGCCTCCGCGCGCGGCGATTTCCGCAATCTGCGCATCGGTCAGATGTCGCTCGATCGGCGCAGCCAGTGCACGAACATTTGAGTGCGTAGCAACGATGCGCGACGAAGTAGCTGCGCACACGCCAGCAAATGCTTCGTCGCACAGGTGGCTGGCATCATGCAAGATCCCCAACGCATCCATGGCCTCAACAGCGGCTCGACCGATAGCAGTGAGTGGACCGTGCGCCGCGTTTCCGCCGGCGTACCGCGAGCCCTTCGCCCACGTCAGTCCCACCACGCGAACTCCGCGCGCATGCCACCACGCAAATTCTTCCGGGCAGCGAACCGGATCTGCGCCTTCCATCAAGATGACGATGCCGGGCGGCGAACCCGCCGGTGCTGCGGCGCACTCATCCAAATCCGCTGCGCTGCGCACAATCCGCGCGCGTCCGGTTTGCTCAAGCCATTCATACATCTCCAACTGTCGAACGCCTGCCGCGTGCGCTCCTTCAATGTCATCATGGTCGCGATATCCCCACGGCGTGCTGGCCGCCTCGGCGCCGACCTCTGTAAAAATCGTTCCCAGAAAGATTCGAACGTCCCCGCGCGCCAACGCTGGCAGGCTGACACCGCGTGTCACCGG
>CAMDUB010000138.1 GCA_945878575.1 Phycisphaera mikurensis NBRC 102666
AAGGCAAATCTCAACGGACAATTGGTGGACGGTGTGCTGTCGCTTGCAAACAGTGCAGTTGATGTGACCATTCCCGCCTCAAGCGCCACGGAGATGTTGAATGCACTCTCGAGCAAGCCGGTCGAGGATGCGCCTGATGCACCCAACGCGAAGAAGGATCCGCCAGCGTGGAAGCAAGTCAGTGCGGTGGCCGTTGCGGCCACGATCACTAACTTCCGCATGCGCTTGGGACGTGACGCTGCAACACCGGTCGTGGCAAGCGCTCCGGTGCCAGCGCCAAGCTCCGGCGTTCCCGCGACGTCCGCAGCCGCACCGCGCGTGGTTCTTCCTGCTGGATTTGCTGCGGTGGTCAAACTGGACATGAAGCCAGTGATGTTGGTGCCCACGAACGGCGAGCCACTGACCGTTGAGTCCGTGGCAATTGCGATCAATGCTCCAGGCTTGGAGAAGCCAGCGGTCGTCAAGATCGTCGCCGCCATTGCTGGATCTGGTGGACAGCGTGTGCCGATCGCGCTTGATGCAACGCTCACCGACTGGGCGGGCGCTGATGGCGCAGTACTGATGGATCGCATTCGTGTTGACGGAACGCTCAAGGCGGCACGTGCGTCGACGCGCGTGGTTGGTGCAGTGCTTGGAATGGGGGCGGAACTTGACGAGGCGGTCGGTCCGGAACTCAGTGTTGACGCATCGGTCGTTTCATCAGGGCCTGGTAGCGCCACCGGGGCGGCAACGGTCAGCAGCAAGTTTGTCAATATGAAGGCGCCACAGCTGACGCTGAAGAACGGTGTTGTGAGTGTGGTGGCAGCACAGCCAGTGACGATCGACTTCATTCCGTCTGAGCCACTTCGGCACCGTTACCTGGCCGCAATCAACCCGGTGTTCCGTGATGTCCGTCTTGCTGATGAGAAGAAGCCGATCGTGTTTACCGTGCAGTCATTTTCTTACCCAATCGACGGGGATCGTGCGCGTATGTCAGGTGACATGCGCCTGGTGGTTGGCGACGTACTCCTTGACCCCAACGCCGACAACGATGTCCTGAATCTGCTGAAGGTATTCCAAACCAAAGACAAGAAGCCGATCGATGGTGTCATTGATCCGTTGAACGTGGTCATTCGCGATGGGCAGCTCACTTACAAAGATTTTGAAGTAGGAATTGAGAAGCAGGGCAAGAGTTGGAAGACGCGTCTCATCTTTGATGGTGACATTGACCTCACCAAGACGCCGCCGTTTGCTCGCTCGATTGCCGCCAACTATCCGCTTGGATCAGTAGCGCGTGAAGTAGTGGGTGTGCTTCCGAATGATGATGGCGGAGGATCGGTGGCCAACCTCATCAATACGGCATCACTGGGACTTGGTGACGCTCTGCAACTACGCATCAAGATGCGCGGCCCACTTGGCGAGGTCAATGGCAAACCAGCCAAGCTGGAGCGCAAGGTCAAGGTGATCTTTGATGCGAAGTCGATGGGCGACAACGTCGGCAATACCGTCGAGGGCATTGGTCAGAAGATCGGCGATCTCTTCGGTGGCAACAAGAACCCGAAGAAGGGCAATAAGAAATAGATTGATTTACGCTGCCGAGCCCGCGTCGCCTGCGTGAATTACATCGGCTTGCCGTCGATCGTCAGGTCGTACATCTCAAGGAGCTTTGCCTTGTCGAAGATGAGTTCCTGGCGGCTCATACCGGTGATGTCGTACACGGGCGTGAGTTCAATGGCATCAACAGGGCATGCTTCTTCGCACATGCCGCAATAGATGCAGCGCAATTCATCAATGTCGAATTGCTTTGGATACTTCTCACGGTCGGGCCATGGGCTCTCGTCCGCCACAATGTGGATGCAATGCGCTGGGCACGCGGTTTGGCACATGAAGCACGCCACGCAGCGAACGCGCCCGTCTTCATCCTTATTCAGGCGATGAACGCCCCGGAAGTACGGCTTGTAGAGACCGCCGTCTTCAACGTCGCGCTGTTCGCGGCGTTGCTCGGGGTACTGCACCACCCACAACGTGTCCTTGTTGGCACCGTTGCGGCCCATGTTCTGGAAAGCGTGGCGCAGGGTGGTGCCGAGGCCCTTGAAGACGTTGACCACGTAGAGGCTCTCCGTGCGGTTGAGCTTCTTGGGAGTGACGTCGAGAATTTCATTGTCGCGGATGGACATGGAGGCGGGATTCTAGACACGCGCCGGGCGGAGTAGCCTTCGCATCATGATGGATTCGAGTCGCGGCGCCGGACGCGCCAAAGAACGCCGGGAAACCGGCATTGGGATGCGGATGGCCGGGCTAGGTTTTCAGACCAGTTCCGAGGTGGTAGCCGGTGCGCTGCTCGGCTACCTGTTTGACTGGTGGCGGGGGCAAGGCAGCATTGGATTGGTGGTGGGAGGGGTATTGGGGATCGTGGTGGGGATGACCTCGCTGTTGCGGGGTGCAATGCGGATGAACCGTGAATTTGACGCTGCCGGGCGCCCGGAGGACAAGAAGGATGCCTGAGTTGAACCAGCCCCAGGCGCCCGGATCGGCGGCTCCAGCCCCTGGAATGCAGCGAACGCCCCCAAAGGAACAGGAAATCCGCATCGCGCCCCAGCTGCCGGTGATCGGAATCCTGGTTGCCACGGTGGCCTCGGCCGCAGCGTCCCTGGTGGCAGTCCGGATCGCCGAAATCCCATCAGAAGCGGTGCTTCCAACCCTCCTTGGGGTGCTCGGAACAGGCCTTCTGACCCTTGGAACGGGGTTCATCTTCTATTCCGCGCGGTTTCGCCCGGCGGGCGACTGCAGCACCCGTTGGATGGGAGCCACGGTGGCACGGTTTGTGGCGATTCCCATCCTCTGTGTTTCGATATACTTCTCCCTCCCCGAAGGCGGTCAGTTTGCCGTTTTAGCCACCGTCGGGTCGTACCTCGCGTGCCTTGCGGCCGAAACCGCATCGGTCGCTTGGACGGTTAACCGAAGCCTGAACGACGCCTCCATATGACCCTCATCCTTGCCTCCGGCACCGATCCCCTTGGGCACGTCCTCGATAAGAGCAGTGCGTTCACCGATCTGTTCGGCTTTGATGTTCCGCTGAGCGTGGTCTCAGTGGTCATCGGAGCACTGATCGTCATGGCGCTCCTTGTGCACTCCTCGCGCCGGATCAAGACTGGCCCTGAGTCGCAAGGTCATCAGCGCTACGTGACGAGCGGGCGCTTTGCGCAGGTTGTTGAAGTGCTCGTTGACGGCTTGTACACGCAGATGTTGGAGCCAGTCATGGGAGCGCGCTTGGCCAAGAAATGGCTGCCGTTTCTACTGTCGATGTTCTTCTTCGTGTTGGTGCTGAACGTCATGGGCCTGGTTCCGGTGGCGGACCTACAAGAGATCATTCACTCCTTCGGCTCCAAGC
>CAMDUB010000139.1 GCA_945878575.1 Phycisphaera mikurensis NBRC 102666
GTGGATGACAAGGGGCAAGTGATGATGTTTGTTGAAGCGCTCCGCGCGTGGCACGAAGTTGCTGGCGGTCCGCCCTGCCCCGTCACTCTGATGATTGAGGGCGAAGAAGAATCGGGCAGCGTCAGCTTGGAACCATTCATGAACGCGCATCGCAAGGAACTGCAGTGCGACGTTGCGGTGGTGAGCGACACTGGAATGTGGGACATCAATACACCTGCCATTACCACCAGCTTGCGCGGACTGTGCTACTTAGAGGCAACACTCACCGGACCTTCGCATGATTTGCACAGCGGGATGTACGGCGGAAGTCTGCGCAATCCGATCAATGCACTGGCTGCGATGATTACTTCCATGCACGATTCATCTGGTCGCGTGGCCGTCAAGGGTTTCTATGACGGAGTGCTTGAACCAACTGCGGAAGTGCTGGCCAGCTGGCAGAAGCTCGGCTTTGATGAAGCAGAATTCCTGGGCGAAGCGGGCGTTCGCGTTGGTTGGGGCGAAGTGGGTCGGTCCTGCCTCGAACGCACATGGAGTCGACCAACGTTCGATTGCAACGGCATCTTTGGCGGATACACGGGCATAGGGGCCAAGACAGTGATTCCATCAAAGGCCACGGTGAAATTCAGTTGCCGACTGGTTGCTGGACAAGACCCGGAGCGGATCAAGTCGCTGGTGGAAGCACATCTGCAAGCGCAGGTGCCACCGGGATACACGTTGGAGATTCATTCCCACGGGGTGAACCCCGCCATCCATGTGCGCACCGATTCGCCGTTCGTTGCGTGCGCTTCGCGCGCCTTGAAGCGCGTGTTTGGACGCGATGCGGCGTTGATCGGTACCGGCGGTTCCATTCCGGCGGTGGGCAGCATTCAGCGCATTCTTGGCGTTGACAGCCTGTTGGTTGGATTTGGTCTGGATGATGATCGCGTGCATAGCCCAAATGAGAAGTTTGAGGTGACATGCCTGATGAATGGCGCGCGCAGCCATGCGGCGATGTTGGCGGAATTTGGAGCGATGACTACTTGAACGAGCGCGCACACTGGTACCCACGTGCTTGGATGCAGCGCGTCGCGTTGATGATGGCGACGTGTGGCCTGTTGTGTGCCGCGGTGGCGCGTGGTGCGGATGTCGATATTGCACTGGTGCGTATGGGTGTTGGCAATCATGTGCGCCCGGGGGATCCAACCGCCATCCTGGTGCGCGTCACCAGTGGAATGCAAGCACCCGTGCAGGCGCGCATGGAATGGGTGGTCGTCAACGCGGACGGAGATATGGCGCGGTACGCGCGCGATGTAGCGCTTGCGCCGGGCGCACCGATGGAACGGTGGCTGTACGGAGTGACGCCCATCGTCAGTTCCGCAGCGCAGACGGCCGTGGACAAGGTCACCATCGTGCGCGTGTTGGAGATGCAAGACGGGCGCGTGCAACGGGTCTTAGGCGAGAAGCGCATTGATGGAAGTACCGGCGAGGAACCGGCTGTTCCGGTAGAGACCACTGAGAGCCTGATTGGCGTGATCGGTGATGGCCGTGCTGGATTGGCCGCGCTGGCAACGCCAACGCCAAATCTTGGATTCATTGCCTCGATGAATGAACTGACCAAGATTGCGCGGGGCATTTCCGCGGGTGATCTCCCCGACCGTTGGGAAGGACTGGCTAGTTACGAATCGATCATTTGGACGAACGCCCCGCTGCAGAGTGTGGGCATTGATCAAGCGCGCGCGCTGCTGGATTGGACTCGGCGCGGCGGCAACTTTGTCATCGTGCTGCCGGAGGCCGGCGATCCGTGGGGATTGGGCGGGCAACGCAATCGAACCCCGTTTGCCGAGGCGCTCCCGGAACGCGCCGAACGTCATGACGCGGTGTCAGTCGCCGAGTTGCTCCCCGTACTGACGCGCAGCGGTGCACTGCGTAACACCACGGCTCGTACCAGCATCTGGACATTTGCGAACGATCCAGGCAACGGATTTACACCACTCATTCTTGCACCCGCGCCCGTTGACGCGAACACCGGAAACGTGGTGACCGATGCAACGATCGCCGGGCGCGCGTTGGCAGTGCGAAGGCCATTTGGGTTTGGATTTGTCACGGTCATCGGAGTGGATGTTGACGGACTTGATCGCCGCGCCCTGACCGCCGAAGGAATTCCACAAGCGGATCAATTTTGGAACCGCATCTTGGGACGGCGCGCGGATGCACCAGGACCAACCGAGTGGGCCGCACTGGCGGAGGCCAAGCGGCTTGAAGCGCGTGGCGGACTGGTAGTTCCGGCGGATGGCGGCTCACTGGTCAACCAGTTCATCGGGTTGCGTAGCCAAGCTGCGATCGGCATCCTTGGACTGCTGGGCGCTTTCGCGATCTATTGGATGATCGCTGGTCCCCTTTCGCACTGGATGCTTCGCGGCGCCAAGCGGCCGCAGTATGCGTGGCTGGCATTCGTCACGGTTGCTGCGGTTGCAACCGTGATCGCATGGGCGGTCACTGGAAGCTTTGAATTGAAATCGGGGCGAGTGCAACATTTGACATTTGTTGATCGCGTCGAACGCCCGGGTGCACCCAGCGAAGAGCGCGCGCAGATGCGTGCGCAATCGTGGTTTAGCGCGGAATTGCCGGGCTACGGAACGGCGAAGGTGGCAGTGCAACATGGCGACGGTGGCGCGGGTAGCGACCTTCTCACCAGTTGGTTTCCGCCGCCCGCTGGAAATCCAAGCGGATTTCCAGATACTGAAACGTATGAAGTTCCCTCCACTTCGCCGGCTGCATACACGCTGCCTTCGCGCGCAACGTCCACCGTGCTGCATTCAACGTGGATGGGAGTTGCGCTGCCAGCGTGGCATGGCACGCCGCGTGAAGTGAGCCAGCGACAGTTGCGGCAAGACATCACTTGGGGCGCGCAGCCGCGCATCGTGCTGAGTGGTGCACTGATGCACTCACTGCCCGCACCACTTGAGAATGTGATGATCATCCATGTGACTCCATTTCACGGGGCCACGCGGTCGATGACCGGGAACACACCTTCCATCATCACCCCAAGTGATGGCATGCCGTCCTACGCACGTGTGGCGCGGCTGGCACAATGGGATCCGGAAGTACCGCTTGATATTGGACTGTCACTCTATGGACAAGAGTCGTCGCCCGAAGGCGCCAAGCGAAGTGTGGCGCCGGGTCTTGCACGTGACACCGGAGTGACCAGCGCAGCAACAACATTCAGAGCGCTCTGGTATGAGCCAGTGCTCGCCAGCACCGTTGCTGCCTATGACCCCGCATCGGCACTCACCAAGGATCAACGACTGGACATGTTGCAGCTGTACGCCATGTTGCAGCCGCCGAGTTACCTGATTGACCCGCAGCTTCCGGCGG
>CAMDUB010000140.1 GCA_945878575.1 Phycisphaera mikurensis NBRC 102666
GGAAGAATGACACCGCGCGTAACGCGCATGGAGAATGACATGTTGGACATTATGGTTCCGAGCCCTGGCGAATCGATTACTGAAGTCACGCTCGGTCAATGGCATAAGCATGACGGCGACTGGGTGGAGACCGATGAGGTCTTGGTCGACATTGAGAGCGACAAGGCCACCCTGGAAGTGCGCGCGCCTGCGGCAGGTGTGCTGCGCGTCAAGGTGCAGTCCGGCGCCGAGCAGAAGGTGGGAGCGCCAATCGGGGCGATCGACACTGCGGCGGCAAAGCCAGCGGGTGGTCAGTCAGGCGCGGGCAATGCAGCAAGTGCGGGCAATGCGGCAAGCGTGAGCAATGCAGCAAGCGCGGGCAGCCAGGCAAGCAAGGCACCGGCAGCGGCGGTCGCGGCAACAGTGACGGCGACGGTCGTCGCAGAGCCAGTGGATGGCAAGAAGGCCTCATCACTCGCCAAGAAGGTGGCTGCCGATAAGGGCGTCGACCTTGCGAAGGTCACTGGCAGTGGAACGTCCGGGCGAATCGTGATGGCCGATGTTGAGCGCGCCGCGACGGCCGTTGCGACGATCGCTAATCCCGTGAAGCCCGTACCCGCGGCCGCGATGCCGATGGCAGTTGCCGGCGCACGCGGCGTTCGACGCGAGAAGATGCCAAAGATCAGGCAGCGAATCGCGGAACGCCTTGTCCAAGCGCAACACACCGCTGCCATGCTCACCACGTTCAATGAGTGCGACATGACCGAGGTCATGCGTCTGCGCTCGGAACACAAGGAGAGCTTTGAGAAGCACCACGGCGTGAGCCTCGGCTTCATGAGCTTCTTTGTGAAAGCATGTTGCAGTGCGCTGAAGCGCTTCCCCAAGGTCAACGCATACATCGCGCTTGATGAGGTGGAGTACCACGACTACGCAGATGTTTCGATTGCTGTGGGTACCGATCGCGGCTTGGTGGTGCCGGTGCTGCGCAATGCGGAGCTCTTGAGCTTTGCGGAGATTGAACTGGCGATCCGCGGATTTGCCGCGAAGGCACGCGAGGGCAAGCTCACGGTTGATGAGATGACCGGTGGCACCTTCACCATCACCAACGGTGGCATCTACGGCAGCTTGATGTCAACGCCGATCTTGAATGCGCCACAGAGCGCCATCCTGGGTATGCACACCATCAAGAAGCGGCCGGTGGAAGACCCGCGCAACCCAGGGCAGATCGCCCTGCGACCGATGATGTACTTGGCACTCAGTTACGACCATCGCATCATCGACGGCGCCGATGCGGTGAGTTTCCTGGTGCACATCAAGGACTGCATCGAGAAGCCTGAACGCCTGCTACTGGACTAAGCCCAGCCGCATCCATTCGTGGATGAATTGGAACGGGATTTACAGGCGCTTCAAGAGATCGGCGACTGCGGTTTCTAGTTGGGTATCGCGCGACGCACTTTCATCTTCTGCAGTCTGCGGCACCACCATGTCCGGCATGGCGCCGTGCTGCTCCATGTCGGTTCCATCGGGGAGGTACCAGCCACGGAATGGCGTACGAACGGTGGTGCCATCAATGAGCGAAGTGCTGCCCGTTGAAATGACGCCGCCGTAGGTCTGCGTACCCACCAGGGTGCCGCGCTTCAAGGTCTTGAAGGCGTGCGCGGTGATCTCCGCGTTTGAGAAGCTCTTCTCATTGCACAACATGTTGATCGGCAACGAGTAGCGCTGGATGAACAGCCGATCCACGGGGTAGTGACCCTTCTTGGCCGGATCAGCGCCGCGCGGCACGGTGTACGCATGCGGCTGCACCATGATGGAACTGAGCAGGCGATCAGCTGTTGATCCGCCGCCGTTGTTGCGCACGTCAATGATCAAGCCGTCCTTGCCGTCTGCTTGTGCGTACAAGTCACGCTCGTAGACATCAAGCGAAGCCTGGTCCATGGCCGCAATGTGCAGATAGCCGATGCGGCCATTGGAGAGCCGCGTCACCGTCTCGCGAGCGCGACGCAGCGTGTCTTGATAGGTGAGTTCACGGATTTCCCCACTTGAACCGGGGACCACGATGGCATCCAGTTCCATGCGCGGCTCGCCAGCGGCTGGTGCGCGCATCACGCGGACCACGGTTTCCTTGCCGGCGGTACCACGGAACACGTCTTCGATGGAAACGCCGGGCTTCACCAGTTCACCATTCACGGCAACAATGACGTCGCCAACTGCAAGTGGCGTCTGCCCCTTGGTGGCAGGGCCATCGCGCAGCAATTCCTCCACGCGGAATCCACCCTCAGCAAAGAGAGTGCGCGCGCCAAGTCGACCGACCGGCAAGCGCCCTGCCCCTTCCGAGCCAGGGCTACGGACGCCAAGGTGACTGGCGTTCAACTCACCAAGGAATCGATTGGCAACGTAGTCAAACTCTTCATCGGTGCGGGCATTGTTGGCAAGGTCTGACCACTTCGCAGTGAGCTTGGGCCAATCACATCCATTCATGGTGGGGCTGTAGAAGACGCTCCCCATGGTGCGGGCCATCTCCATGAACTTCTGGTTGCTCTGCGCGGCCAAATCAAGTTCCACGGTGTCGCTCAGGTCGATGGCTTTGGCGTCGCCGGCTGGGAGGTTCACCACACTGGCGCCGCCCTTACCGACCACCACCAACTTGTCGCCAGCCAACGACATCTGCTGAATGCTGCCACCAGCGCCGAGCTTCTTGGTTTCGCCGCCCGACCACGCCACGCTATTCAATCCCGCAGCTTCGCCCGTGCCGCCCATGAAGTACACGCGATCGCCGGCAGGGGAAATCTCCAGGTCGAGCTCGTTGCCGGGCATCGTGGTGAGCCGCCGCAGACGCATGTAGGCGTCATCAAGATCGAGCGGCTTTGGTGGGTCCTTCTTATCCTTCTTAGTGTCATCTTTGTTGGCGTCATCCTTCTTGGAGTCATCGCCCTTGGCGTCATCACTCTTGGATTCGTCCTTCTTGGGCTCGTCCTTCTTGGGCTCGTCCTTTTTGGATTCCTCCTTCTTGGAATCGTCCTTCTTGGAATCATCCTTCTTTGATTCCGGCTTCTTGGGGCTACGCTCGGCTGCCTTCTTCTTGGCGGCCTCGGCTGCGTCCTTGAAGTACTGATCCTGCTCGAAGCGCTGCATGCCCTCCAGGTCCTTGTCGAGGAAGACCATGTACACGTCGCCATCGTTTTCCACGCGCGTGGATGCAAAGGCGAGCACCTTGCTGTCAGAACTCCAGCGTGGATTGACGTCCATGTCGGGGTGACGCGAGATATTCACTGCCGGCACACTGCCGTCGGCGGGTTGGATCCAAATGTCGCTATTGAAATTGTCGTCATCTTGGCGAATGGCCAACATGCGGCTGTCGGGGCTCCAGCGA
>CAMDUB010000141.1 GCA_945878575.1 Phycisphaera mikurensis NBRC 102666
AACATCGGCGTCTTCTCGGTGAGCTTGTCCCAAGTGATCTTCTCATTGGGCGTTGCGCCGGAGTAACTGCCGTAACTAGTCGTGCTGTCAGAGATCTGGCAGAAGTATGCCCACGGCTTCACCGGCTGTTGCAGGTCGTACTTAATACTTGGCACAACGCAAATCGGGAAGTCGCCAGAAATGCCACCGCCGATTTGGAAGAACCCAACGCCCTTGCCCTTGGAAAGCACCTTGTAATCATCGTAGAGCTGACCCATGTATTCGATGCCGCTCTTCACGATATTCGCACTGCAATCATTGAACTTCACATGCGATGCAAAGATGTTTCCGAAGGTGGAATCTTCGTGACCCGGAACCACCATCGGCAGCTTTGCCTTCGCTGCTGCCAGTAGCCAGCACTCTTCGGGATTGCCTTGGTACTTGCTCTTTGGGATCGAGAGAATCAATTCATAGAAGTACTCGTGCCAGAAGCGGCGGTCGCCGTTCTTGCTGGCCTTCATCCACATGGGCACAAGGATCTTCTCAACCGCGCGGAACGCTTCGTCTTCCGGAATACTGGTGTCCGTCACGCGGCGCATGCGCTGCTTGAGGATCTTGGTGTCATCCTTCTTTGTGAAGTAGCGATAGTCGGGGAAGTCCTTGTAGCCGTGATGCGCTACCAGTCGAAAGAGTGACTCCTCCAGATTGGCGCCGGTCACGCTGAGGCCGTGCACCAGCCCGGCACGGATCGCTGGAGCAAGGGTGATGCCGAGCTGCGCCGAACTCATGGCACCAGCTACCGCCCAGTACATCTTGCCGCCGCTACCCACGTGATCCCAGTAGGAGTACAACGCATCGCGCGTGGCGCGCGCGTTGAAGTTGCGATAGTTGTTGGCAACGAACTCAAGTACGGGGAGGGTCGGCGTTGGCATGGGGGACAGAATGTACCGGAGGCGGGGTACGGCTCGTGTCTTGTGCCGTGTGCCGAGGGCAGCGGATGCCATATCCTGCGCCCGCAATGCCCACCAAGCAGCCCGCCAAGCCCCCATTCGTCCCTGCTGGTTTCGACCCCGATGCCGCCGCTACCGGCGACGGTCTCTTCGGTCTTGCCATTGGCCCGAACGACGCGCGCATCGTGGTGATCCCGGTGCCGTTTGATGCCACCACCAGTTACGGTGCCGGCACCGCCGCCG
The DNA here is from genome assembly GCA_945878575.1 of Phycisphaera mikurensis NBRC 102666. GTDB lineage: Bacteria > Planctomycetota > Phycisphaerae > Phycisphaerales > SM1A02 > UBA966. The sequence goes on from CAMDUB010000141.1 coordinate 1,173, forward strand.
GTCCCGCGCACGTGATGGAGGCGAGCAAGCAGGTTGACCTGCAAGACATTCAGTTTGGCGCAGTGTGGCAGGCGGGCATCGCCATGCTTCCTATTCCAAAGGACATCGCCGCACTTTCAAAGAAGGCGCGCCGAGTGGCCGAGCCCATCATCAAGGTTGGCGGCGCAGTGCCGAGCAACAAGGCGAAAGCAAAGGCCCACGCGAAGGCGCTCGCAACAGTGAATGCCGCCAGCGAACGCGTGCACGGCTACGTTGCGCGCGAAGCCGAACGCATCCTCGACCGCGGTGCCATTCCAGCGGTGCTTGGCGGCGACCACTCCAGCCCGTTCGGTTTAATTGCTGAACTCTCGCTGCGCCATCCAGGCATGGGCATTCTGCAGATTGACGCGCATGCTGATCTGCGTGATTCGTTCGAAGGTTTCACGTGGAGTCACGCCAGCATCTTCCACAATGTGATGACGCGTCTGCCCGGCGTCAAGAAGTTGGTGCAAGTGGGAATCAGAGACTTCGGCCAGCGCGAAGCAGAGTTCATTGAGAACTCCAAAGGCCGCGTCACCACATTCTTTGACCAACGCATGCGCGATCGCCAGTTCAACGGCGCCACGTGGAGCGCAGTGTGCAAAGACATCATCGCTGCGCTTCCGCAAGAGGTGTATATCTCCTTTGATATCGATGGCCTGACTAGCGAGCATTGCCCGCAGACCGGTACGCCGGTTCCCGGCGGCCTCACATTCCCCGAGGTGTGTCATCTGCTGGAGATGCTTGCCAAGACCGGCCGCCGCGTGATCGGCTTTGATCTCTGCGAAGTCACTCCGAGTACATCCGGCGATGAATGGAATGGCAGCGTTGGTGCGCGTGTTCTCTACAAGTTGATGGGATGCACACTGCTCAACGATTTTCGGCGCGAAGTAAAGAAAGCGCGCGCCGCCCGTTAGCGCTGCCCTGCGCGCGACTTCTTCCCGGTGGCCTTTTTGGGCGCGCCGTCATCCGGAAAGCGCGCTTGCACCATCCCGCGGACGGTGTCGCGGTACAACGCGTGCTCCGCGGGAACGCCCGCCTTGTCGAGCGCCGCGTTGAAGTCATCAAGCATGCTCTTGGCGGTCTTGGCGTCTGGCGCATCGGCAAACGCCGCTTCCACCACGGTCATGGCGTACGGATTGCGCGCCAGTCCGGCGGCTAAGAATTTGCCGCACTCCTTTGCGCGTTGCTCCGCGGGCAACGCGTCCCACGCGCGGCGCATCACCATGGTGTCCACCAATGACTCCAGCCCCACAGTGGCGCCCCATGCCACAGTCTGGTGGAAGATCATCGGTCGACGCCCACCCTTGTCGTCATAGTTCCATCCGGCGTGCACACCGGTGACCTCATCACCGCCGGTGGCATACTGTCCGCCCTTGCACGTGTATGTACGTGTCTTTGCATCAAAGTCCATCTGCACCATCGCACAGTGACCGGGCTGCCCGGCCGTGGAAGCAGGCACGCCGCAAATGCGCTCGGTGCGCGCGCCGATGTTTCCCATGGTGCCGCACACGCCGCCATCTTTCCACATCATTTGAATGCTGCCGTAGCTGTACGGAAACGGACTCAATCGCCGCGCACTCTGCATGTCAAACTGCTGCGCGATATCGCCGATGTATTCGCCGTACGTTCGCATCTCACCAGTGTCACGAAACTTCGCCCAGATTTCTTCGCGTTCACGGAGCGGCTGATCATCGGCAACCAGCATCAATAACACCGGCCACGGTCCGTTGAGTGGAAAGCGCGGCCACGCACGCGCCGCGCGCACATCGTCGGGGAATTTCCACCGGTCATTACGCATGAACCACGCCATCGATTCCGAAGGCGTCGGCGCCGCATCACGCTCTGCCGGCATGCGGCCCTTGGCGCGGTATGCAGCCTGAAACATCTCATGCGCCGCAGCGATCCGCTTGCGAAGTTCCGCGTCATTCACGGCGTTCGTTGAATTCCAACCCACCGCGCCGTCGCCGCACTCAAGCCGAACGCTCTGTCCATGCGCCTCCATGTACGCATTGAATTCGCGCTGCAGTCCCGCGGATGCAATCACATCCGCAGCAACCAGTGGGCGTGCAACTTTCCGAGTGACTTCGACCGCCTGCCCGCGCGGCTTTGCAATGCCCTTGCTGTCATACTCAAGCGGCGGTAGTTCTTGCGCC
>CAMDUB010000142.1 GCA_945878575.1 Phycisphaera mikurensis NBRC 102666
AGCAGCATTCCCACGAACGCGGTCCGGCGTAATCAATTGTTCCGCGCCAAAGGTCGCCTGCACCAGCCGCTCAAGTTCCTCCACGTGGCGCAACTCCCAGCGCTCTGGGTCTGTGATGTCGAACCCCGGGAGGCTTGGAACGTCGACCGCCACGCACTCCAACATGACAAATACCGGCACATGCTCTGGGTGCAATGCGCTCCATGCGGCCATGTCTTGCAAACATCCCGCCAGCGTTGGGCAGATGGATTCCTGATCCATGTCGGGAATGTGCAGCACCTTGAAGCCAGGCGCATAAAAGCGCGCGTCATGCCACCGACCAACAATGGAAATGGGATGCGCGTACCGCCCGCCCGCATCATCCACAAACACATCCAGTTCAAAGCCGCGAATACCTGCGTCAAGTTGCGCGGTCATCGGCTGGTGCGTGTAGTCAAGCGCCTCCGCGCGCGAATCAAACAACGAATAGGTCAAGATGTCCGGCGCAATGTGGTACGAGTTGTGCGTGCCAATCACCTGCATCTGGTTCAACCGCAATCCGGCGGTCAATGCATCAGACTTCTTCTCCGGACTGACTGCCTTGGCAGCTTCTGTCTGCACGACGGTTTGCGGCGGAGTTGCCCGTTCGCAGCCAGTCCCGATGAATCCCGATGCAATCAGCGTCAACACTGAGCACGCGCGGAAGCCTGAGTGTGACGATGAATTCAGCAAAGGGAGAATCATTCAGGGAATCATGGCGCAAAGCACCCAATCATGCAAGCGCCCCGGCAAAGTGCCGGGGCGCTTGTCACATTGAAATGAAACGCAGTCGGTCGCACTCAGGCGCGACGGCGGCGCGAGATGCCGACGCCAGCAACAGCCAGCAGAGCGATGGCGCCTGGGGCTGGAATCAGCGACGAATCGATCGTCATGAAACGCGTGTTCGCGTCGTAGCCAGCGTTGCTGCCGACGTTGAGCGACTGAATGTTGTTGTACAGGTCCGGTCCACTCGCAAAGACGCTGAAGCTGGTCACGACGCCGCCCTGGACGTTCGACCGCCAGCAGGTGCTGCCGGTGCCGGCCCAGTACTTATTGTCGCCGTTCTGATCGCCGCCGGTAAAACCACTCGCGTAGAAGTTGTTGTTTGCGACCAACGTGCCGAAATCATTGAACGCATACATGCCAACATTGGCGCCGCCTCCGAACGATGCCGTCCGGAAGAACCAGCCATTGGTGGTGTTCGCAACAACGTCTTCGTTGTAGTACATGCCCTGAACCATGTTGAACGTTGTGCCGCCGCTGTTTGCACCCAAGGCTGCGAGGGAGCTATAGCGAACGTACAGATTGTTGTAACTACCAGCAACGCCAGTGGCGTCGGCAGTGGTCTTGTAGACATACGAACCATCAGTCCACACGCCATCGGTGGCGAGGAGCGATGATCCAATCGTTCCGAGTGCGGTGCCGTTTGCGCCAGCGGCCATGTCTTCGAGGGACGAGAAAGCGTTCACGACGCCAGCCGAAGTGGTGCTCACGTAGAGCAGCGCTGCGTTGGAGGTGGTGACCAAAGCAAGGGCAGCCGCCGCAACGGAGAAGCCAAATGATGCAATACGAACCATGATGGAAACCTCAATAAGGGAAAGGGAAAAGAGACGTGTCTAAGGGTGAGTGAAAGTAACCCAACTAGCGTGGAAATCTAGTAATTACTTCCGTAACAACCGTAATTTGCGAGCGGATCCCCTCAAGAAAAACGCGGGTGGTTCGCACTAAATGCCACGTTCGTCATCTTTTGCGAAAAATAAAACCACGCAGGAGACACATACATGTCTCCTGCGTGTGATTTCAATTGGATGTCAAACTCAATGCTTCGCTTACGGGCACAAGCCCCAAGCGCCGAGCAGGATGCCGAGGTCGGCTCCGTTCACAATGCCAGCGTTGTTCAAGTCCGCGATGCAACTTGGCGGCGGAATCAATGCCGAGTCGAGCGCCATGAAGCGCATGGTGCCTGCGTAGGTCGCCGTGCAAGCCACGGTCTCAGCCACCACGCCGTTGTACAGGTCTTCAGAGCTGTTGTAGATGTTGAAGCCAGTCACCGTGGAGGCGCCGGTTGGGCCGGAGACGTTGGTGCGGTAATACTTGCCGTTCCACGCCCAGAACTGGCAGTCGAAAGCCACGGTCTGGTTCGTGAAGCCGCCGGCATAATCGGAGATGTTGTTGACTAGGTTGGCAAAGCTGCTGTACACGTAGGCGCCGATGGTGACAGGGCTGTTCGCGTCGTAACGGGTGGTGCGGATGTAGCGGCCGGTGAGGTTGTCAGCCATGACCTCATCGTCGTAGTACATGCCGTACCCGTTCATGATAAATGTCTCGCCGTTCGTATCTTTGCAAAGATCCGCGAGACTCTGGTAGCGAATGAACAGATTGTTGTATGTGCCGGCATCGCCCTGCGCGTTGGCAGCGATCTTGTAGAAGTAGGTGCCGTCGGTGAACATGCTCTGCGTCACTGGAATGGACGGAGTGATGTTCGAAGCGATGGCGCCATTGCTGTTGGCAGCAAGTTCACCCAACGATGCGTAGCTCTCCAGCTTTGCATACGGCGTCAGGTCAGTGCGCAGGAACGCGACGTACGCATTCGCACTGGAAGCTGCCAATCCTGACAGAAGCGCTGCGGATGCCACGAGAGACTGAATGAGTTTCATCTTAAATATGCCTCTAAACAAAGGAATTTTTGGGGACTGACCGTATTCGTGGCCTCTGCCACGAAGCGGTAACCATGAATGACATCGATGACCTCAAAATCATCAATGACGAACAACTTCGGTCATTCTGCCCGGCAACTGCGGCGTTGCAAGTTTCAATTACCGAAATATTATCGCCAGAGTTTTAAATCAGCGTATTTATGAATCAGGATCAGTGATGCCCTGCCATTCACCGATACATGATCTTCTTGGTCCACGACGCAATCAGCATTCCGATCACCGAGATACCGACCGCACCCTCAAGCACCGCGAGGAAGCGTGGCAAGACTCCCTCGGGCGAGAGGTCGCCGTAGCCAATAGTCATAAAGGTGATGCCGCTGAAGTGCAGGTGCGCGCCGAAGCTCTCGCCCGGGACACCGTTCAGGAAGTACTGCACCGTTCCAAACAGAACAACCCCAACAGCGGTGGCAAGCAAGAGGCGCGCCGGGCGTTCGCCGTATCCCCACAATCCGTTCATGAATAACGAAGACACCCACGCACGGACGGCACGCAGTCGAGCGCCGAAGTGCTCATGCTTGGTGGCAAACGCTTGCCGGTGCAACATCTGTCGCTCGTAGGTCTTCTCCATGTACGTCAACTCACCCGCGTCGGCAAAGTG
>CAMDUB010000143.1 GCA_945878575.1 Phycisphaera mikurensis NBRC 102666
GGCGACCAGTCTTGCCTTCGGTCACTGCAATCACCGGATCTTTAAATCCGCTGGCGCGACCGGGTCCAATGGCATTCAGCCGCACCGGCGCATCTTGCACTTGCACATTGGCAAGTTGATCAAGCACCAGGTTGCCACGCACCACCAACACGTCCGGCCCAAAGAGCCGCGCGTTGTGCCCGACTCCATCGCCTTCAAGACGGCTGGCAAACACGCGACCGCCGTCCTCCATGCGCAACTCCACAGGGCCTTCAGCAATGATCTCACCCACATCACTGCGCATGGCGCCTTGCTCATCGCCGCCAGGACCAGCAAGGCCAAGTCCACCCTTCTTGCCCTTGCCTGCCTTGGCGTCTGCGCCAGCGTTGGCTTCGGCGCCGGCCTGTGCTTCGGCGCCCGCCTTTGCTTGCGCGCCCGCCTTGCCTGCTGCAGCCGCCTTCGGCTTCGCATCCACGAATGTCAGACGCAATGCGGACGACCATATCGTCTGCGCGCCATCGCCTGCTTCCACATTGCCAGTCGCCACCAGCGTGCGCGGTTGCGCCTCGCCCGCGGCGTTCGGTGAGAGTGCCACCTCCACGCGGTCGGCGGCAAACTGTCCGCCCGAGGCACCAAGCGATCGCGCCTTCACACCACCCGAAGCAACGATCCGGCGCGGCACATCCTTCTTACCAACCGGCAGCGCTTCAATGGAAAGCTGCGCTGTCTGCAATTCCATATCAGCGCTCCGAACATCCACCGCGCCCACAAACTCTGCGCCACGGAAGGTGCCTTCCGTATTACCAGTTCCAGGCGCCAATATCAGCGCCATGCTGGTGCCCCAGGTCACACTCAGCGGCTTCTTGCCAGCACCGCCCATGACTATGTTTCCAGGCCCATCACTGGCACCGCGACCAGTGGATCGATCCAGCGTGAAGTGCTTTGCATTCAAAGCGAAATCCGGCGTCACCACCGCAGCGGGTTCCTCAAGAGTTCCCAGCAGTTCCACGCGGTCAACCTTGGACTCCACCGTCACGCGCTGCGCAGTAATCACCGCTTCGCTCCGCGAATCGTCAATGCGCGCCGGCTTTCCATTCACCACCATACGAACGGCATCTGGCTGACTGAGTACGGGCGTCCCTTCCGGTGCAGGAGCCATCACCAAGCGCCCCTTGAATGCCACGGTCACCACATCATCGTCATCCGCCGCCGGCACCGATGCAACCGCCAACGCCAGCAACTGCTGCGCAGGCGGCCCCGACAGCGCAAGCACCGGGACCGGCGCACTGGGCGGCCCAAACGGATCGCGCTGTGCCATACCGATGCCAGACCCACCGCGCATGATGAAGTATGCGTCCACACGATCACCACGAACTTCCGTCCGTCGATCATCTTCGTTGGAGACAATCACCACATCGTCGTACATGGTGAGCAAGAACAGCCGCGGCTCGGTTGCTGCAGCCGCACTGGCCGCCTTCTTCCCGCCCGACTTGGCAGCGGCTACCGATTTCGCCCCAGCATCTGCCGGTTTGGTCGCCACCGCAGGCTTGGCCGCGGCGTCCGCAGGCTTTGGCGCCGCACCACTTGCCGGCACCGCATCACCGGCAACCTTCTCCGCCTCCGCCTTCTTCTTGGCATCACCGCGCTTCTTCTGCTGCGCCTCAATGGCCGCGCGCGAAATCCGCACCGGAGCCAACGCTCGATCAACCACTAAACGCTCCACCGTCTTGCCGTCCGCAGCAAGCGTCAGCGAAAGTCCTTCGCCATCAAAGGTGATCACCTCACCTGCAATGCGCACTTGGCGATCGCAGCGAATCTCCCCGCTCGCTTGATCAAAGCTCGCTTCCGGACTTTCAACAGTGACATCCGGAGCATCATTCTTCAGGTCAACTGGCTTGCCGTCGCGGGGTCGAAAGATTCTGATCACCACATTGCCAGAGAGCTTGCCACTTTCCAGTGCACGCTTCGGCACCCGCGCCGTCATGGCATCAGCACGCATCGTCACAATGCGACCACCATCGCCGTACAACACCGCGCGCGGATCAGTCATCGACAAGCGCTTATCAGGCAACGGGTCAATGCGCGAAGCCGTGTACTGCTGCTTTAGGTTGCCCTGCGCATCCGCCACCTGGACCCACGCACCGCGCTCCAATTTCACGGACTCCTGCGAACCAAACTTCGCACCAGTCCCCTCACGTTCTTGATCAGTGAGTGGCGAAGGCGCAACGAGTTCCGCCACCGGACGCGGCCGCGTCTTGGTTGGTCGCTGATCACTGGGCCTTCGTTGGTCAACAACCCAAGCGACTACCACCAACGAAAGCGAAAGCGCCACTGCAACCGCCGTCCAAATGTACGGACGTCGACGACGACGTTGCCATTCGTGATCAGGTGCTTTGGGGCTGCTGTTGCTCATGTTGCACACCGCCCGAACCTGCCCGTATATCGGGCGCGGATGGGGAATCGAACATGGCGAGCGCTTCGTTCCATCGATTCTGGGTTCGCAGCAAGTGCTCCACCACCTCACGCACCGCGCCGTGGCCACCGCAAGCAGTGGTCACAAAGCTTGCAACCGCGCGCACTTCGGCGGCAGCATCATGCACCGCCACAGGGTAGCCGCACGCGCGCATTGCCGGAAGATCCGGCAGATCATCACCAACGAACGCCACCGCGGAGAGCGGAACGCCGCACGCGTCCGCCGCAGCGCGGATGTCATCAAATTTATTCTTGCTCCCGGAATACAGGTGGCGAACGCCGAGTTCCTCAAGCCGGTGCCGGACTGCAAGTCCCGACCGACCAGTGATCACCGCGACCTCGCCCCCAAGGCGTTTCCACAACGAAAGACCAAGCCCGTCCTTCACGTTGAATCGCTTGGTATCATGACCAAGGTCATCAAGATGAAAAGTCCCATCGGTGAGAACGCCGTCAACAACAAGACAGAGCAGGCGGATCGAGGCCGCCCGCGCGGTCACTTCGTTGCGCCAGCGCCAGCACCCTGCAGCGCCTTGAGACGCTTATGCAGTCGGCTCTTGCGGCGTGAAACGGTGTTCTTGTGCAGGGTGGACGTCGAGGCGACCTTATCAAGGACGGCGACGGTCTTGCTGAACGCGGCCTCGGCACCCTTCACATCACGGTCATGGACCGCGGTGAGGAAGGCCTTGACCTGATCCTTGACCTGGCGCTTACGCCAGTTGTTCAGGGCGTTGCGCTTGACGTTCT
>CAMDUB010000144.1 GCA_945878575.1 Phycisphaera mikurensis NBRC 102666
CATGACCTGCATATGCATCCGGAAATCGGTTACGAAGAAGTACGCACCAGTGGCGTAGTACTTCGCGAACTATCGAACGCCGGCATTGCTCACGTTGCAGGACTTGCGGGCGGAACAGGCATTCTTGCGCACATTCCCGGCACCGGCCCGCGCGCCATCGCGTTGCGTGCTGACATGGATGCAATGCCAATCAACGAACGCAGCGGTCAGCCGTGGTCCTCCAAGACTCCCAATCGAATGCATGCCTGCGGTCATGATGGACACACCGCGGTGCTGGTCGGCGCAGCGCGCGTACTTTCGCGCCTCGCTGCGCAACATCCGCTTCCGCGTCCAGTGACCTTCGTCTTCCAACCCGCGGAAGAAGGCGGCGGTGGTGGCAAGCGCATGGTGGATGAAGGCGCCCTCAACGGCACGCGCATCGGACCCGCCGCTGAAGAAATCTACGCACTGCACGGCTGGCCAGAACTTGCCATCGGCACCATCGCCACGCGTCGCGGCGCCGTCATGGCTGCCAGTGATCGATTTGAAATTCATGTCATCGGGCGCGGTTCGCATGCTGCATGGCCACACCAAAGTGCTGACCCGGTGTTGTGCGCCGCGGCCATCGTCACCGCCATGCAATCGATCGTTGCACGCAATATTGATCCACTTGATTCCGCCGTCGTCAGCGTGACAGTGATTGAATCCGGAACCGCGTTCAACGTCATTCCTGATCGAGCACTGCTCAAAGGAACCTACCGATCGCTCAGCGAAACAACGCGCGCCATGCTTGAACGCCGCATTACTGAAGTGGCCGAAGGCGTTGCCCGCGCCCACGGTTGCGAGGCTCGTTGCGAACTCCTGCGCTGCTACCCGGTCACCGCCAATGATGACGGCGCCGTCACGCGCTTTGAGCAGGTCGCCCGGGACACCTTCGGACCCGAACGCGTCAACACCCTGCCCGCTCCGGTCATGGGCGGCGAGGACTTTGCCTTCTACGGCGCGCACGTTCCAGCCTGCTATTGGGCACTGGGGCTGGCCCGGCCCGGCACGCCGTTCCCAGCGCTGCACGCTCCGGACTTTGACTTCAATGATGACGCCATCGCCGTTGGGGTTGAACTCATGTGCCGATTGGCAGTCCAAGGCACTGCAAACCGGTAACTTCGGGGAATTGGCGGCAAATCCCCAATGCGCTCGGTGACTTTGCGGGAATGCGCACTACATTTACGACAATGCGCCCACACGCCCCCGCTATTCATTGGATATTCGCCCTCGCATCGGCACTGCTCGCCGCGGGGCACAGCCATGCGCAATTCCCATCGCAGAACCTCGGCTCACCGCTGGTGACCGCCTCCGCCGACGCGTTGCCGGCACAACTCCGGGATTCCGTAACCGCACTCGCGCCGGATGAACAGGTGTGGAAGGCCATGTCCACCACCGACCACGTCCGCCTTGAGGCCGTCCCGGTGAGTCCCACCCGCACCGTCAACCTCCTGCTGAGTCGCATCGACCCGTTTACGCCCGACGCCCGATTGGTCACCGCCACCATCGACGCCAACGGACAGCTGCATGAACAGGCAATTCCCCGCCCCGCTGGTCAATGGTGGGGCGGAACCGTCGAAGGTCAGGCAACATCCAAAGTCATGCTGTCGCGGAGCGCCGCGGGCATCTTGGGATTCATCCAAGACGAACACGGAACCACCATCATTACTGGCGACCGCATCGGCGGTACCGGGCCACTGGTTTCCTATGTGTTAGGCGAACTCCCCCCCGGCACCATCGCATGGGAACCATGGACATGCCAGGAACTCACCGCACCCGGCGACGAGGAACTCAATCAGCAGGGTTCGGCATCGCTCGTGCAGCCCTGCCGACAACTTCGCATTTCCGTGGAGACGGATGCTGAGCTGTACCAGCGCTTTGCTGCTAGCACCGATCCCACCGCCGCTGCAAGCGCGTACGTCGCAACCGTCTTCGCTGGTATCAACCAGATCTACCAACGCGACCTGCAGATCAAGCCACACATCAACTTCCTACGCTTGTGGCCAACCGCAGCCGATCCATGGACCATGGCCGGTGCAGGCGATCAGTTGAATGAGTTCCGTACCTGGTGGCAAGCAAACATGCTTGCACAACCACGCGACCTCGCCGCCATGCTCTCAACACGCGGCCTCGGCGGCGGTGTTGCATGGTTGAGCGTTGCATGCAACACAACGTGGGGTTATTCCGTGTCCGGCAATCTTGCCGGCGCGTTCCCGTACCCGCTGATTGACAACGATCCGCAGAACTGGGACATCATGGTGACCAGCCATGAAGTCGGGCACAACATCGGCACCACGCACACGCATAATTTCTGCCCAGAACCAGGCGATAGTTGCTCGCCATCGGGTTACTTCGGTTCGTGCCAAACGGCGCAAGTGTGCACCACTTCCGGCACCATCATGAGCTACTGCCATCTGTGCTCTGGCGGGCTTGGCAATGTGATTCTGTCCTTCCACCCGCTGTGCGTCGACGCGGTCAGTTCTTACATGTCCAACTCCTGCAACACCGTCGAGGGCGCGTCGGGTGCTGCATCCGTCGACGATTGGTTTGAGATGGTTCAAGGCAGCGGATCGATACTCATCGATGTGCTTGCCAATGACATCGATTCCAATTGCGAAGCCATCACGCTCGATTCATTCGATGCAGTCTCCGTGCGCGGCGGAACCGTGACGCGCGTAGTGGGCGCTGGTGCAGGCGGCCGCGACCTGCTGCGGTACACGCCGTCACCGGAGTTTGTGAGCACCGATCGAGTGACCTACCGCGTGCGCGAACAGTCAGGCGCTATCTCCCCAAGTGCCACAGCGAACATCAGCGTCCGAGTGATGCGTCAACCTGAAAATCCACTCGGCGATACGCCCGGCTTGACCACCAAGTACTACGCCGTGACGGGTGCCGCCGTCCTCCCAGACTTTGCTGCGTTGACGCCGTACCTCACCAACATTTCCACGCAGGTGAATTACGCGTCCACCAATGGAAACTTCGCAACGAGTTTGCGCGCCGATGACGTGGCAGCACAATGGACCGGTTGGGTGCAAATCAGCCAATCCGGTACCCACACCTTCTCATTGACCAGTGACGATGGATCGCGCCTCAGTATCGGCAGCACGGTGGTG
>CAMDUB010000145.1 GCA_945878575.1 Phycisphaera mikurensis NBRC 102666
CACGGTAGCCGCGCAGTTGTGGAAACTTGCCAAAGCAAAGGGCGCGCAAGATGCAGTGGCGCGCATTGCACTTGGGCCGATCTTTCGCGCGGGCACACGTGCAGAGTTCATGGAAGCATGGTCGATCGCTCGGGATCCAACCGACGAACAGCGTGACATGTTGTGGCACCTGTGGGCGCTTGATATTCCAACACTGCGCGATCCAGTCACGCTCACCGCACTCAAGAGTGCCATGCGCGCGCCGCGCCTCGATATGGATGCGCAGGCATTGCTATCAGCAGTGCGCGCCGTCGATGGTCGCATTGGCGCGGACACCTGGGTGAACGAATTGATTTCCAAGACCACCGATGTGGAAGCACGGCGCAAGCTTGCGCAACTACTGGCGCCAAACTAGCGCGCGTTAGCACCCTTGGCGGCTGGCCCCGCACCCGCGCCCGCGCCCGCACCCGCACCCACCCCCACCCCGTCACCCGCCGCCTCCCGGATGCGCTCGGCAACCTTGGTCGGGTCGTGTTCAAACGCCACTGGTGCGCCCGGCGCGTTTGGCTGCCTTACCCCAAGAAATCGCTCGTTTGCAGCTTGTTCAGTGCACGCCAGCAGTGCAACACTGCCAGCGAATGTTGGATGCAGCTGATCCCGCTGAATCAGTGCACCATCAACCTCTTCGCTCCAACTGCGGCGCCCAGCTTCGAAGGGTTTGCCGGAGCGCAGGTCGTCAACCAACTTTGCCAATGGCAGTACCGCTACGCGTGGCTTGTCCTTGGCCCACGCGCGAATGCGCTCATTGGCAAGCGCAATGGTTTCCAGTTTGGGCATCTGCGCTTTGGAAAGCATCTTGCCCACCGCAAGCGACATATCCGGTACATCACCAACTACAAGCGGCACACCCGCGTCCACAATCCGGTTGAGCTGCGCAAGTCCCTTCTCAAGAAGTTGCAAGCGTTGTGATTCATCTTTGATGGGAGTTCGGTCCGCACTAAGCGCTCCGTACACAAACCAAAATAGAAAGTCGTCCGCAAAGACCAAGGTGACCCGCGGCTCTTGTGTGAGTGTTGCATCCACCTGCGCGCTACCCATCACGCCTGGATTGGTAAAGAAGAGGCCAGAGGCGTCGCCAGTGACCTCGCCCGCGCTCACCCGTGCCATGGAAGCAAGGCGCGCCACCGTCATCGGCTCAAGCCGTGCCGGATGCGTGCGCGGCAGCGGGGCACGAACTCCGAAACCCGCGCTGGCGCTTGCGCCCATCACATGCACGTGCGCATACAACGTTGCTGGATCGATCCCCGGCGTGGCGTCGCGCGCCAGACTCACCGGCATGGCTGCGGGCACAGCAACTAAGAGCGCCACGAACGAAAGCGCCAGTGCCAGTGCCGACAAACCGCGCAGTCCAAATCGGTGGCTTTGCTCATTCATGCTGGATCCTCTCCGTGCGGTAGCACGCGCACTTGCGCCTTCTGATTTGCAACCAAATGCCCGGGCGGCACGCTTTGCATGACAAACACGCCGCCAGCAACCACGGATCCATCGCCAATCACGGTATCGCCACCGAGAATCGTTGCGCCGGCATACACAGTGACGCGTGCGCCGAGCGTTGGATGTCGCTTGGTTCCCTTGCGCAGCGATCCATCGGGATCGCGCTCAAACTTCTTAGCACCCAGCGTTACGCCCTGATAAATCCGACAACCTTCACCAATAGTGCAGGTCTCGCCAATCACCACTCCAGTTCCGTGGTCAATGAACACGCCGCGGCCAATCTGCGCGCCGGGGTGAATATCAATGCCCGTCGCCGAGTGTGCAATTTCCGCAAGCATGCGTGGCAGAATCGGCACTTCGCGAATCCATAATTCATGCGCAAACCGATGTGCCGTCAAGGCAGTGATTCCGGGGTAGCACAGAATCACTTCGGCAACACTGCGCGCCGCTGGATCACCGCGGTACGCCGCTTCCACATCGGCTGCAAGCGCGGCGCGGATCGTGGGGATCTGCGCCAGAACCTCGCGGCAAATGTCATCAACCGCGTCATCCTGCTCAGGCTGGTTACTCGGCACTGCTTCCACTGCACACCGCGCTGCCGCAATGCACTGCGCAAGGGCAATCCGTAACGCCGGTACGCGCTCGGCGACGAACGTTTCCACCGCACCGGGTTCGCTACCCATCCGTGCGTCGCGGGCCCCGCCGCGTTCGGTATCCATGAGGTGGAACCCGGGAAAGGCAATTTCACGCATAGCGCCCAAGAGCTGCCCCGCCGATTCACGGTCAATCGCCAGCAGTTGGCCAATCCGCGCGGTGGCAGGGTGCGCAGCGATCGACGCCGTGATCGCCTCATGAATTTCGTGCAGCGGCGCAGTGCTCATCGTCCACGATCGTATCGGGTTCGGCTATCCTCGCCCGCCCGCGCCGACCGTTGGCGCCTCGCATCCAGAGCCCCCTGAAGCACCTATGGCGATCCTCATTGACGGTACCACTTCGGTCATCTGCCAAGGAATCACTGGCACATCAGGCGCCTTTCACACCAAGGGCTGCTTTGAGTACGGAACGCGCATGGTTGGTGGCACCACCCCGGGCAAGGGCGGTCAGAAGGACGCCAACGGGCTGCCCATCTTCGACACTGTTGCGCAGGCTGTTCGGTCCACCGGCGCTGCTGCAACCATGATCTTTGTGCCGCCGCCATTTGCAGCCGACGCCATTCTTGAAGCCGCCGATGCCGGCGTGAAGACCATTGTGGCCATCACCGAAGGCATTCCTGTGCAAGACATGATCCGCGTACGCGCGCGCCTGGCTGGATACCCCGAATCCGTCCTCGTCGGTCCAAACTGCCCGGGTGTCATCACCCCTGGGCGCAAGACCGGTACCCCCGGTCGATACGAAGGTGGCTGCAAGATCGGCATCATGCCGGGCTACATTCACACGCACCGGCTCGACGCTGCTTCCCGCAAGGCCGTTGGCATTGTCAGTCGCTCCGGAACGCTGACCTATGAGGCGGTCTGGCAGACCAGCGAACGCGGCATCGGGCAGTCCACCTGCGTGGGCATCGGTGGCGATCCGGTCAAGGGTTTGAACTTCATCGACATTCTGGAA
>CAMDUB010000146.1 GCA_945878575.1 Phycisphaera mikurensis NBRC 102666
AGGTCGACGATTGATGCGCCACTCGTGTCTTTAATGCCGTCCGATCCGTTCAGCTTTGACATGGCATCAACGGCAAGCATCAAGGAGTCGGCAAACTCCTTCATGCGCTCGGCGTGGACCACGCCCCTTGCTGCCGACTGGCTGGTGGACAGGTCCTTGGCGGAAAGCCGTAATTCAGCACCCATCGGCAATGGGTAGTCATAGGAGCGAGCGCCAGCAGCATCGGTCGTTCGCGCCCACTCTTCTGGCAGCGCAAGAATGAAGCGGGCCATCTGCTCGTCGGTCAATTTGCCGGCTGCGCCCAGTGTGATGGTGAGCGATGCCGAATTCATCGCCTTCAACTTTGCGGCGAACTCTTGTTCAATCGCACCGCGCTCGGCTGAGGTGAGCTTGGCGTTGGAAAGCTTCTGCAGATACTCGCTGCGAGTCAACTCCAGATCTGCTCCGCCGGCAGCCACTTGCAAATTGCGGCTGAGATCAGCGAGGGGAATGACCTTCTCCAGTGCTTGGGCGCGCCACACTGGCTCCACCACAAAATTTGCCAGGATGTCCTGTGGGGCATAGGTGGTCTTATTGGGATAACGCCCCTCGGCAGCTCCAACAAACACCGGCGTGATGTCAAGACTGCAGTAGCGATCCGCACGCGGCAACGCGAATGCCACGGCCATGGCGCCAACGGTCAACAGCCCAACGATGGCGGTGGCGGATACGAAACGGCGCTGATGGCGCTGAAGGAACCCAAGAATGTCCAGTGAGCCGCCTTCGTCCTCGGGGGGGAAGCCATGATCAGCATGATCCGCATGGCCGGCGCGGTCTCCGCGCACCACTGAACCGCTGCCCGCGACCTGTTCCGACCGGGATGAGTCATATGTCATGGAAATGATTGTAACGCGCCACCGTCCGTTACCCGCGCGCCACCCGCTCACCATCAACGCCCTCGCGCTCACACCAACGGCTCACCACGCAAGCGGTCCATGCCCGTTGCGCGGCGCCCTCGTCGCCGGCACGGGCCTGCACCAGTGCCGCATGAGCGGCCTTGCCATCCAAGATCCCCTGCGCTTCGAGGCGCTTGGGAGAGAGGACGTCATCAACCCACTCCGCGAGCGGGCCAGCAAACCAGCGGCGGAGCGGCACCCCGAACCCCTGCTTGGAACGACCCGCAATACCGTGCAATTCCTTGGGCAATCGGTGCCGGAGCGATTCACGCAAGAGCAACTTTCCGACGGTTCCATCGGTGCGCCATGCGGGTGGAATTCGCCAAGCAAAGTCGAAGAGACGGGTATCCAGCATGGGGTCCCGCGCTTCGAGACCGCATTCCATACTGCAGCGGTCCAGTTTGGTGAGGATGTCATCAGGCAGATAGTTGGTCTGGTCGCGGAGGAGCAGTTCGTCAAAGAATCCATCCGCGTCGGCTGGAAAGTGCCGCGGCATGTCCCGGGCTTCACGAGCAACCGTGCTTGACCACAAATCGGATGGCAGACGCTGGATGAGTGATGCAGGCTCTGGCCACACGGCAAAGAATGACCGCCACAGTTCCTCATCATCCGCAGCGCGCAGGCTCATCGCCGCTTTATGCATGAGTCGGCCGCGTTGCGTTCGCCGCAGCGCAGCGGGGAGCACGCCCTCCATCGGTCGTAAGGTTCGATCCCAGGTATCGCCATTCAACATCTCAATGGCATCGGCCATGCGCCGTCGTGCAAAGAGTGGCACCGATCGGATCCAACGTGACAGCGTGAAGCCGCGTAGGTGGCGTTCATAGCCACCGAAGAATTCATCGCCGCCATCGCCGGTCAGCACAACGCCCACGGATTGCCGCGCGAAACGTGACACCGCCAACGTTGGAATAGCGCTTGAATCAGCAAACGGTGCGTCAAAGCAGCCAATACTGTCTTCTACAAGTGAGACGAGATCTGCGTCGTTGATCATCACTTCATGGTGATCAGTGCCGAGCGCCTTCGCAACGGCGCGTGCGTGCGCGCGTTCGTCGTACTCAGTGTGCTCAAAGCCAACCGTGAAGGTACGGAGCGGCGCGACGCCCGCGTGGCGCATAGCGGCGACCACCAGACTGCTGTCGATGCCGCCGGAGAGAAACGCACCGAACGGCACATCACTCATGAGACGGCGGCGAACGGCAGATTCCAGGAGCCCATCAAATGCGCGCACCATCTCTGTGCGATCACCGTGAAATCCCTGCGCACGGGCAGCGGCGGCGGCGGCGCGCACGGAGAACCACTCGCGTTCACTGACGCGGCCGGTACTGAGATCAACGCATAACGCATGGCCCGGCCGAAGCGCATGGACTCCTTCATAGATAGTGCGCGCCCCACGCACGGAGAGGGACCCAAGCACTGAAGCGATGGCCATCGGGCAGACCCGATTACGGAAGACTGGGCACGCCGCCAATGCTCGTAATTCACTGCCAAAGAGGAACACCGGCGCACCGCGACCATCATCGGCGTGACCCCAGAAGCACGGCTTCACTCCCAATCGATCACGCACCAACCACATGACGCGTTCGTGCAAATCGAGTGCCGCGAAGGCGAACATGCCGTCCAGTTGCGGAAGCGCGGCTTCCACCCCGCGCGCGTCAAGGAGCGCGGCGAGCGTGGCGGTATCGCCGGTGGATGGTCCAACTTGGACGCCCGCGGCGCGCAATTCCTGCCTGATTTCTTGATGATTCCAAATCTCACCGTTGTAGGCAATCACCCAGCGCCCCGACGGCGACACCATGGGCTGCGCAGCGGCCTCAGAACGGTCAATGATTGCCAATCGACGGTGGGCGAGCCCCAGACCGAATCGTGGCTCAAAGTAGGAACCCTCGCCATCAGGGCCTCGGTGCGCAATCATGGCGGACATGGCGCGAAGTGCAGCATTCGGATCGTTGATCCGGTCTGAACGATCGATGAAGCCGGTGAATCCACACATGATGAAGAGTCCAACTATCTGCCCGGTCGAGATACTGCCGCGAGTTAGCATAATCGATCAACCCATGACTCACTGCGCCTTCTGATGCTGAGTATCGAATCAAATTCCATGCAGTCAATGG
>CAMDUB010000147.1 GCA_945878575.1 Phycisphaera mikurensis NBRC 102666
TCCGCTAGCAACAGGCAAGTCAGTCGACGTCGTCTGGTTCAGCGGCAGGTTGTTGGTGCCGGTTGACGCGACGGGATTGAATGGAGCGCACGGGTCGTACGCTGGCGGCGGTCCGCCTTGGCTTCCCGCGTTGATCGGGAGTCCCGCAGTGGTTTCCCATGCATAGTCAACGATCGTTCGGGTCATCGAAGTGCCCGCACTGCCGGCCGCGCCCATGGCGAATCGCATCCAGCCGTAGTGGGTGGTGCCAGCCGCGGCCACAAACCGGAAGCCGACGATGTTCTCCGAGCTGTATGTCCATCCACCATTCAGGCCAGTGGCAGCAGTCGTGCCATAGACATTGCCGGTACCGGTGTTGTAGGAGCCCGTGGATACAACTGGGGTGTTCAATGCCAAGTTGCCAGCGGTGCCAGTCGTCACGCCTGGTCTGCGCATCTGGCCGCCACCGGTCGGGTTGAAGAAATTCATGCCGCCGGAGGTCGAGTACGGGTTGACGTCCCATCCCGGAACGCCGGTGCCTGGACCGTTACTGAGCAGTCCCGTCTCAACATTGACGTAGCAACCATCGATATCGACGGCGCAGACGAAGTTGATGACGCCGCTATAGATGATGTCCGCTGATGCGCTGTGCGCGGTAAGAAGCGAAGCCGAACTCGCAGCCACAGCCGCGGCAAGGAAATGCTTGGAAAGGCGGCGGCCTGATGCCGTGGCGCCCATGGTCGTGCGGGTGGGTTGTGTCATCTTCATGTCTCCGGTTGTGGTGGAAGTTCCGTCGTAGTTTCAAATTTAGCCGTTAATTTCATGTTTGCTAGCAAAAAACCAAGTAATGCGCTCACAAAGCACACCGCCCGCACCGTAAGACGGTGCGGGCGGTGGAATGTCACATGATGTCACCTACGCCGGAGAGCCGGCCGGCGCTTATGGGCAGGTTCCCCATTCGCCAAGGAGCAGACCGAGGTCGGCACCGGTCACGACGCCGTCGTTATTGAGGTCACCGGTGCCGGAGAAGCCCCAGTTACCCAAGAGCAGACCCAAGTCGGCACCAAGAACAAAGCCGTCGAGGTTGATGTCACCCAAGCATGGCGGTGGACCGGCTGGTCCAGTGATTTCAATGGTGAACGGTCCTGCTGCAGCGGCGTTATAACCGCCGACCGCAAAGTAGTAGGTCACGCCTGAAACCAGGTCGAGTGAGAGGAGCGAAGTGAACGGAGCCACGCCACCGGTGCAACCGTCGTCATCGCACGCGATGGTGGTGCCAGCGTCGCCACAGGTGGTGAGCGCCGCGATGCGGCAGTCGGCCGTGGTGCCAGTGTCAGCGCAGTTGCCGATGGTGAACGCGCCAGAGACCGAAGGGGTGAACTTCAGATACTTCGGTGCATTGATCACCTGCGGATTAAACGGGAAGGTGCAAGCACTGCCGGTCATGTCCAAGTCCGGGAAGGACTGATCTGCGATGACCACGTTGATGCCGATGCTGGCGTTGATGATCTCTGACGGACTGCACGGGTCAACTGGTGGAGCTGGCTCACCGATGGTGATGACCTGGTTGGCTGGGATTGGGTAAGTAACACCAGCTTCCACATAGCAACCAAGGGCGATGTAGTACGTAGCGCCTTGCGTTGCATTCCAAGACACCTTCGAGGTGAATGGAGCTGCTCCGTCGGTGCAACCATCGTCATCAGCGGCGATGAAGGTGGTCGAATCGCCGCAGGCGGTCAGGATCGCGAGACGGGAGTCGGACGAATTGCCGCACATGGCAGCTTCGAACAGACCGCTGGTTGGCGCAACGAACTTCAGATAGTTCGCTGTACCGATAGCGGGCTCGCCGAATGCTGGTGTCCAGTAGCCGGTGAGATCCAAGTTGGCCGCGCCGCAGTCGACGACGACGTTGTTGGAACCAACCTGTACCACGGTCTGGTTAGCACATGCGTCGTAGGCAGGGGTGCAGAACTGCGCGTCCATCACCACGGTGGTGGTTGCTGGGATCGCAGTCGCTACGTCGTATCCGCCGACGCCGACGAAGTAGGTGACGCCGGCAGTGAGGGTGACCTGCAGCCTCGATGGGCCCGCAATGGTTCCGCAGCCGTCATCGTTTCCGAACTGCACACCGTTGCCATCGCCACAGGCGGTGCTGAGGACGATCCAACTGTCAAAGTCAGCATCAGCGCAATTGGAGAAGGTGTAGATACCGTCCTGCGTAGGAGTGACGGTCAGGTACATGCACTTGTAGACCACCACGCCAGCCCAAGCGATGTCCAGATCTGCTGCGCCTGGATTCATGGTGAGGACGTTGTCGCCAACCACCGCTGTTGGTGGTGCTGCGCAAGCGTCGTAGGGTGGTGCTGCTTCAGAGATGGTCACCAACATGGTGGCCGGTGGTGCAGCGGTGGTGCTGTACATGCCGACGGCGATGTAGATGGTTTGGCCCTGGGTTGCAGCAAAGTTGATCGACGATCTCAAGCCGCAACTGTCGTCGTTGCAGATCAGTGCGCTTGCTGGATCGCCGCAGACCGTGAGGGCACCCATGACGGTGTCAACGGTTTGCGAGCAGACATTCGCGTTGAAGTTGCCAGTGGAGGGTGCTACGAACTTCAGGTAGTTGGCCTTGTTTGCAGCCGCTGCGAAGGCTCCGCAGGCAAGGTCAAGGTTAGGAGCGGTGGCGCTCATCGGCAGCGTGTTGTCGCCGATGGTGCCGGTGGTTGCACCGGCGCATGCGTCAAACGGCGGGGGTGGGTTGCCGAAGGTGACGGTGAGCGTGCCGCTGGTGACTGCAGCGTCTTGGCCGGTGACGCCGCCGTCGTCGTACGTCTCGTAGACGAAGACTTTCAGCGAGGTGGTGCCGGCTGGAATGAGGAAGGGACCGCCACCGTAGGTGGTTCCCGAGCCGGAGCCGGTGAAGGTGCCGCTTGCAGCGGTGGTCGATGGTTGGATGGTCCAGAAGTTGGTGGTTGATCCAACCACTTCAACGCGGATCTTGAACTCGCTTTGCCAACTGCCGTTGATGGCGTCAAAGCTGAGGTTGTTGAACGTCATCGCAGAAACGCCAGTGACGCCGGCGGGGACGGCGATGGTGGTGGAACTGTTGGTGGTCACGGCGATTCCGCCGTAGGTGGCCCAGCCAGCCATGTTCACATCAGCGGCTGTGGCGATTCCGGTGATTGCCAACGCGGCCAAGGCGGCGATCGGCTTCATGCGAGTTAAGAATGCGATCATGAAATGCTGTGCTCCAATTGAAAAGTTGACTAGTTTCACACCATTGGGGCGAACACTGCATCGTCCCAGACGACCTTACAGGGTGGTAGATCTTCCATGGCCGGAACAGCGCCCGAGAAGCACCCATCTCTCGTCAAGGTAGCGCAAGTTCAGTTCTGAACAAGTTTTTAGTGTCCGGAATGCTTTCTATCGGTGAATTACTTGACCGGGGTGGGGGACGATTTCTCG
>CAMDUB010000148.1 GCA_945878575.1 Phycisphaera mikurensis NBRC 102666
GCTGTATTTGTCGCTGGAACAACCGTTGCCCTCTCTGCGCCAGCGAGTGCTGACGTGGTGCTCCAAATCAAGGACTTCCAGATGGGTCGGCTGAACTTCGTGCAGATGGTTGGAGCACGCGACCTCGTCGGCGAGTTAACCTCTATCTCAGTAAATGCCACGATCAGTGATTCGGTTTCGAAGACCTACGCGCAGGATCTGTGCGTGTACCTCGATGTTCCACCGCTCAATGGTGGTGGCGAGTTGCAGGTGGGTGGCTTCACGCCAATCAGCGACAATGGCACCCATTCCATGTGGCCGACCGGTGATTTCTATCGTGACGGCACGCCGGTGGTCGGAACGGTTGTATTGGCGCAGCCAATGCAGATGTCGAAGTCGCAATTGGCGGTCTATGTCGGTAACGGATACGGCACTCCGCGCGCCAGTGCCGAGTGGAATGGCACAATTACCCTGCACGGTGTCAACTGGATACCGTCAATGCGGGATGATGATGGTGACGGCTTCGTGAACACCGTCGACAACTGCCCGTTCATCGCGAATGAACAGCAGTCAGACTGCGACAACGACGGGATCGGCGATGTGTGCGATGCCAGCACGGATACGGACTGCAACAATGACGGCATCGCAGACGATTGCCAGGTCAACTTGGTCTCTGATATCAACCAGGATGGTCGGCTTGATGCGTGCCAATACGCCGTTGGTGACTTGAATCTTTCGGGAACGGTCGATGGCGTGGATCTCGGGTTGATGCTTATGAAGTGGGGCCAGCCAAACCCAGGGATCCCTGACTGCAACGGAGACAACTTCTTCGATGGTCTTGATCTCGGCATCGTGCTTGTCCACTGGGGCAGTCCGACTTAATCACGGTGCTGATCCGCCGAAGCGCTGCCACAGATACGTTAAGAACATAGAGCGCCCGGAACTAAGCAGTTCCGGGCGCTTTTGTAGGTCTTTAAACACGATCAATCAATGAAAATCTTTACATCAGACATTGGTGCTTGACCTTTTCGATATACGGGCTATGGTGAGGGGTCCCGAATATGTTCCTTTGTTCCGCCGGAGTTTTTTCTATGTTGCCTACAAGTAGTTCGTCCGTTGTTTCCAAGCGTCGGTTCCTCGGTTGCACTGCAGCATGCGCGATACATTCCACCCACTCATCCCGTATGGGGCTTCCAGGCGTCAGTTTCTCGGTGGCTCTGCAGTAGCGGCTGGAAGTCTTTCTGTCCTTTCCAAGCAGGCCAGCGCCAAAGCCCCGGTTTCAGATCAAGTCGACTTCGGAAGCCCGGCCACCACGCCGTGGGTGTGGCCTCTCACATTCGCGCGACACGCAGTGCCCCTGCCAGCTTGGAAGGCGCTCGATCCGCCAGTGATTCCGGCTGATCATCAGCGTTACGACGAGTTCTTGCCCGTCAAGTTCTATGAAATGAGCGTGACCGAGATATTGTCGCAACCGCATCCGCAACTTGCCCATAGTCGCGTCTTTGCTTATCAGGAGTCAGTGCCGGGTATCACATTCATCAATCACTACGGCGAGCCAGTGGTATGCCGTATTCGGAACGAATTGCCCCTGGAACTCACTGGTATTGGTAGTCCCGACATCATTACCCATGTCCACAATGGCCATCATGCCTCGGAGTCTGATGGCTACCCGGCAGACTGGTACAGCCCTGGTTCATTCAAGGATCATCACTGGCCAATGATCTATGCCGGCGGCGACTGGCGTGAGGCCAAGGGCACGCTCTGGTACCACGATCACCGGCTGGATTACACGGCTCAGAACACTTATCGCGGGCTGTCCGGCTTCTTCCTGTTGTTCGACCACCTTGATAGCGGCGATGAGAATGATCCAAACTCCGAGGCGTTCCGCTTGCCGAGCGGTGTCCCCGATGGTCCGCGCTGGCGCGGGTGCTACGACATTCCACTGTTGTTCACCGACCGCCGGTACGACGCGAACGGTGTTCTCGTGATGGACGTCATGGACATGGACGGGCATCTTGGTGATAAATACCTAGTGAACGGTCGCGTTCAGCCTTACTTTGAGGTCGAGCGCCGCAAGTACCGGTTCCGCCTGCTTGATGGTGGCCCCTCCCGGTTCTACAACTTCTGGATGTCCAACGGTATGACGTTCCAGCACATCGCCAACGATGGCAATATGTTGCCGCATCCAATTGAGACTAACCATGTTCAACTCGGCGCTGGGGAACGCGGGGATATTGTGGTTGACTTTAGTGAAGTACCTGAGGGCGTCAACGAGCTTTACCTCATCAACCGTGAGAAGCAAACCGACGGCAAGAAGCCAGATGGTGAACTGTTGTCGTATGCCGACAGCACGCAACTGATCAAGTTCATCATTAGTCCCGAGAGGAATGTTGTCGACAACAGCCGGGTTCCTGCGAACTTCCGGCCGTTACCGGAAATGGACACCCCCGTTGTTCGCACTCGCGATATCAGGTTCAACCGCACGAACGGCATGTGGGCGGTGAACGGCAAGATCTTTGACAACGATCGGGCGGACATCACCTTTAAGCAAGGTACGGCCGAGATCTGGAACATCAGTTCCTCTGGCGGATGGGCGCACCCCGTGCACGTCCACATGGAAGAGAATCGGGTCCTTTCATACAACGGCAAGCCCGTTGACAGTGGCATTCTGCACTGCAGGAAAGACGTGTTCACGTTGTATCCCGGTGATGAGATGAAACTGTACATCCGGCTCCGTGACTGGACTGGTCGCTATGTCATGCATTGCCATAACACCGTGCATGAAGATCACGCCATGATGGTTCGCATTGATGTTGTTCCTTGATACCAATAGTCAGCTTGAAGTGATCTGCGGACCGATGTTCGCGGGCAAGACCACTGAGTTGATGAGCCGAGTGGCCCAGGCGCATGCGGCTGGATTGCGTGTACTGGCGGTAAAGCCAACGCGCGATACCCGCTACGGTCGCAGTGAACTTGTTACCCACACAGGTTTACGAATACCCGCGCTCGCCGTCGATCGCATCGCCGACGCCCTCGAGCACACCCACGAGTTCGTGGCCATTGATGAGATTCACTTCTTCGCCGAAGAGGCAGTAGCGCCCATCTGCGCACTGCTGGCCCGCGGAACGCGCGTGGTAGTTGCCGGCTGCGATATCGACCATTTCGGCGATGTATTTGCGCCGTTTGATTCACTCATCCCCATGGCGGGCACGGTGACTCGTATCGCTGGCACCTGCGCTCGTTGCGGCGCTCCGTCCACTCACAGTGAGCGGATATCGGCGGTGACGGATCGAATCATTGTCGGGGGTATCGGAGACTTCCATGCCACCTGCGCCGCGTGCTTTCGACCAAGCGTGCGCCCGCCGGCCGAGCCATAATCACCATGCCACACATCCACGAACACATTGATTTCACCGTCGCCATCTTTGTCGTGCACGCCGGCAAGGTTTTGGTGATCCACCACAAGAAGCTTGATCG
>CAMDUB010000149.1 GCA_945878575.1 Phycisphaera mikurensis NBRC 102666
GGCGCATGCTGCTGCACCCAAGCCGCGCGCGTGCCGTTGACCTGATGGAGTCGCTCGGGCTGGCGCCCTCCGTGCTCGGTGAGAGTTCGCCGGCCGGTGACCACGCGCTGCTACGAGCCTTGCCAGTGGCGGCGGGGTTTGCGGAATCACTGGCAGCGTGGATGCTTGGTCGCGTGGCATCCGACACCTCACCCGCACGCCAACGTCGCTGGCGCGAGGCGCTGATTCTTTCCAACGATGAATCGGACTTGCTGGCAGCGATCCTAACTCTACGTCCCCGCATTACCGGTACCTGGGTGGGTGGCGACCGAGCGGTCCGGAAGCGCTTAGCGGCCGCGCCCGGATTCGCGGGCGCCATGGCCATTCTCCGAGCGGAGCACCACCCGGTGGTAGCCGCGGTGGACGCCGACCTGCCCGCCCTGCACGCGGAAGGCATCCAGCCCGCGCCATTGGTGACCGGGGATGACTTGGTGGCCATGGGAATGTGCCCGGGTCCAGCGTTTCGACCCATGCTTGACCGGGCGTATGACTTGCAGCTGAATGGCGGTTTTTCTGATCGAGATGCCGCGCTCGCCACCGTTCGGGAATGGCGGGATGGGTAAACTTTAAATACCCATGAAGCCGATCCTCCTGCTTGCAGCATTCACTGTCTCGGCCGCCGCCTACGCGCAGTCCGATGCCCCGGTCACGGACCCAAGTTCTGCTCCAGACGCAGCGCCCCAGCAGGAGGAAACTCCCGCTCCGGCAGCAGCTCCGGCAGCAGCGCCTGCCGCACCCGCGGGACCAGTGAAGGCGCCACCGCCATTCACGCTTGCACGCACGGTTTCGAGCAAGAAGGGCAAGAGCCCGTACGCCACGGACACGCAGTTGGGCCATCCGCCGGTCGTCTATGTGATCCCCATGGAGGGGTACATGGGTATCGACATCAGCGCACTGGTCTATGACCGGATCATCAAGGACGTCAAAGAGAAGAAGCCGGACCTGATTGTCTTCCGGATCAACTCGGCTGATGGTCGTATGAACGACAAGTACATGGAAGCCGTTGATAGTGCGCGCAAGGACGACAAGATTGATCCGCGCCGTCTTGCAAGTGGAATCACCGATTACCGTGACCTTGCAGCCAAGCTCCACAACGAATTGGATACGTATCCAACCGTGATGTATGTGCAAGATGCACGCGGTATCTCCTGCGTTTATGCGCTTGCATGGCCGTACATGTTTATGGCACCGGACGCGCGCATTGCGGGTCTTGACATCGTTGCGTCGCTCGGCGGTGGTAACGACGTTGACATCAAGGCCAAGATGTTCAGCGCATGGACAGGTATCGGTAAGGGCATCCTTGAGCTCGGCGGTCGACCGCAGGAACTCACCGACGCGCTGATTCGCCCGGACCGGACGCTGAGTGCTGACATTGATGGGCGCACCACCAAGTGGCGTTCGGACACCGCTGGTTCGTGGTACGTGATCGACCAATCGTTGGAAGTCTCGGCTCGATTCACTGCAAAGTCGGCCGAGGACACCGGTCTGACGGACGGCATTGCTGTTGATGTTCCGGACCTCCTATATCTGCTTGGATATCCGGAGTACACGCTGTCTGACAGTGGCGAGAAGATCTTCCGTGACTACAACACCGCGTGGCGCAAGGTGTTTGTGGAGAGCAAGAAGTGGATGCAAGACTTCCAAGAGCCAATGGAGCAAGCCAGTGACCTTGGTAAGCGCAAGCAGATCCTTGAGAAGATGCAGAAGATGTTCAAGCAGTACCCGTCCCTTGCCAAGATGTGGGAATGGACGCGCGGACTCGATGACGATCAGTTGAAGATCCTCATCGAGCAGCTCACCGAGCAGATCCGCGGCAATAATCAGAAGAAGTCTGGATCAGGCACTGGTGGCAAGACCGGTGGTAAAGGCGGCGGCAAGGGTCCTGCAGGTCCGATGGGTCCTGGCTGATCGCGCGCCGGCTCAGATCATCCGTACGTTCAACATTCATTCCCTGTCTCGCCATCGAAGTAAGAGAACCCATGCGCACACTCACCGCCATTGCACTTTCCGCCGTTCTTGCGGCTGCAACTCCCGCTCTTGACGCCACTGCCTTTGCGATGCCGCAGTCAGGCAAGCAGCAGCAAGTCAAACTCATCAAGGGCACGTGGTGGGGCTCTGTGGGTGACCGCGTGGACATCGTGGTCAAGGATCAGCTTGCCACTCGGACGATGACGGGCACTGTCACCAAGATTGACTCGGACAAGGGCATCCTCACCATGGATGTAGAGGTTGACGGCAAGAAGTCGACCCGTCCAATCTTTACCAGCACCATCGTTTCCATCAAACCCGCTGGTAGCGCGGCCGCGCCGGCGACGGTTGGCGCTGCTCCAAAAACTACGTCCGATGCAGCAACTGCCACCGATGGCAAGCCTTCCCCAAGCACCGCCGTGCCGTCCGGCAAGCCGTCTGGCAAGGTGGACGCGCAGGGCTACCAACTTGATGAGAATGGCTACCGGATCGCCCCGCAGAAGGGCGTGTTCGTGCTTCCGTTTGTCGGTGGCGTCGGCGCTACTGCACGCGCCTATGAAATCGAACAGATGGGTAAAGAGGCCGACAAGTGGGGTCCCGGCCAAATCATCGTCTTGGATATCGATAGTCCCGGTGGACTGGTGACCGAGATCTTCAAGATTGTGGAGGCGATCAGGGCTGTGCGCGAGCGTCATCGCATGGTGGCATGGGTTCGCGAGGCGATTTCCGCCGCCGCGGTTACTTCCATGCAGTTCGACGAAATCTACTTTCGAACCATGGGTGCCAACGGCGCAGCCATGATGATTTCTGGCAGAGATAGTGTGTACGGCGAACCCCTCGATAAGTTCCGTGACGAGCTCGGCGACATCGTTGAGAAGAACGGTCGTCCCCGCTGCGTGTTCTTGGCGATGGTCTTGTCCAAGGATGTCTTGACCTACACCAAGGATCCGATCACCGGCAAGCCAACCTTCCACGACAAGATCACTGGCCTTCCTGGCGAAGTCGTCTTGTCGGACGACAAGGACAACCTGACCTTCAACGCCAGCAACGCCCTTGACTCTGGCTTCAGTAAGGGCACTGCCGACACTGGTCCTGAATTGGCGCCGTTCCTTGGTCTCACGGAGTGGTACGAAATCAGTGACTATGGAGTGAAGATGGCGGGCGCATGGAAGAAGTTGTACGAGGAGTGTGAAAAGGATCTCTCCCTGCAGATGCAGCGCATGGAGATTCCACGGGCCGGTGGTCAAGCCGAGCAGATCTCCGTGCAGATCCAAATCTTGGAGAAGGTGGTCGCTTGGCACAAGCGCTGCAAGCCCTGCGTTGAGGGCAAGGTCCAGATTGAACAAGTGCAGAAGCAACTCAAGGAGTGGCGCAAGCAACTCGGTGACTTGCGTAAGAAGAGTAACGACAACGGCGGTGGCTGATCGGGCGCTGCGGCGGGGCCGGTCTCAGCCAACTTCGCGGCGCTGAAAGAGCGCCACGGCAATGCACATGACTGCAACAATCATGGCCGCTCCGTACGCCACCGATGGCACGAGGTACGCCACCGGAATGTCGCGCTTCTGCTGAATGGCATCGGACAGCCAAAAGACCTGGAAATTTGGTGTGATGGCATAGGCCACTTTGAGCAGCGCCAACTGTGCATGGTTTGCATCAAACGCAGAGCCAGCCGATCCATCTTGCCCCAATCGATCAAGCATGCCACCAACGTCTCGCAAGGGGCGGGCAATCAGCCAGTCGCTCATCAGTCCAATGACAAACGCACCGAAGGTGACGCCCAAGGTCACCACTTGTCCAAAGCGCGTGGAGACTGCAACGGCAATGCTTGCCAGCACACATAGCCCCAGCCACATCATCGCAATGGCAACCCAAATGCTGCCCTTGAATTGGCTGGACGGAAGTACCGGCGTCCAATCCTTGGCAAAGATCAGGCTCAG
>CAMDUB010000150.1 GCA_945878575.1 Phycisphaera mikurensis NBRC 102666
CAAGCCGAATTGAACCTCAAGGAATTGGGGCAAAGCAATTTCGATCAGGTTTGCCAGGCTGGTAAAGACATCTGGAACAAGGAACTCTCGCGCATTGCAGTGGAAGGCGGAACCTCTGATCAGGTGAAGACTTTCTATTCGTGCTTCTACCGAACCCTGTTGTTTCCGCGCAAGTTCTATGAGTTCAACAAGGACGGCGCCATGGTGCATTACAGCCCGTACAACGGACAGGTATTGCCCGGCCCCATGTTCACGGACAATGGCTTCTGGGACACCTTTCGTGCGGTCTTCCCGTTCTTCAACCTGATGTACCCAAGCCTGAATGCGCAAATCCAAGAGGGGTTGGTGAACGCGTACAAGGAAAGCGGATTCCTTCCGGAGTGGGCAAGTCCCGGCCATCGCGATTGCATGATTGGCTCCAACTCCGCCACGTTGATTGCCGATGCGTACTTGAAAGGTGCCCGTGGATACGACATCAATACGCTGTACGAAGCCGTTGTCAAGAACAGCACAACCGAAGGTCCACTCAGTTCTGTTGGCCGCAAGGGAGCTGATTACTACAACCGGCTTGGCTACGTTCCGTACGACGTAAAGATCAACGAGAACACCGCTCGTACCCTTGAATACGCGTTTGCCGATTGGACGATTTACAAACTGGCGAAAGAACTCAAGCGACCGCAGGCGGAAATCGATTTGTTCTTGAAGCGGAGCCGCAATTACCGCAATGTGTTTGACCCGGAAACCAAGTTGATGCGCGGCAAGAACCAGGACGGGACTTTCCAGACCCCATTCAATCCCTTCAAGTGGGGCGATGCGTTCACGGAGGGAAACAGCTGGCACTACACCTGGTCCGTGCTGCACGACATTCAGGGTTTAGTGGATCTGATGGGCGGCAAGGAAGAGTTTGCGCGCATGCTTGATACGGTCTTTGTGGTTCCGCCCATCTTTGATGATTCGTATTACGGACAAGTGATTCACGAAATCCGCGAAATGCAGATCATGAACATGGGCAATTACGCGCATGGAAATCAGCCCATTCAGCACATGATTTACCTTTACAACTACGCCGGGCAGCCATGGAAGGCGCAGAAGTGGGT
The DNA here is from genome assembly GCA_945878575.1 of Phycisphaera mikurensis NBRC 102666. GTDB lineage: Bacteria > Planctomycetota > Phycisphaerae > Phycisphaerales > SM1A02 > UBA966. The sequence goes on from CAMDUB010000150.1 coordinate 1,098, forward strand.
GCGCGAAGTGATGAACCGGTTGTATGCCCCAACGCCGGACGGCTATTGCGGGGATGAAGACAACGGACAGACCTCGGCCTGGTATGTCTTTTCTGCCATGGGCTTCTATCCGGTCACTCCTGGGGCCGATCAGTATGTCCTTGGTGCGCCGCTCTTCAAGAAAGTGACCGTTCAGCTCCAAAATGGCAAGCAAGTGACTTTGAACGCTCCTGACAACAGTGCCGACAACAAGTACATTCAGTCAATGACCGTGAACGGCGCCGAATACAGCAAGAACTGGCTGAGCTTTTCTGACTTGATGAAGGGCGCCACCATCGACTTCAAGATGGGCGATCAGCCAAACATGAAACGCGGAATTGACGACAAGGACGCTCCTTATTCGTTGACCAATGAGGTCACGGAATAGAGACCCAATCGCACTTGGAAGTTGCACTCGAATTTTCTTATAGACAGGAATTACCGTAATGATGAATGCACCCGCCCGCACTGACAATCGTTTCGCCTTCATGACCGTCACTGCGCTGTTCTTCATGTGGGGGTTCATTTCCTGCATGAACGATCTGCTGATCCCGAAATTCAAGGCAGACTTCAACCTCACGCAGTTTCAGGCGAACCTGGTTCAGTTTGCATTCTTCGGCGCCTACTTCCTGGTGTCCCTTGCCTACTTCCTGATCTCTGCAGCCAAGGGTGATCCCATCAACAAGATCGGTTACAAGAACGGTCTTGTGCTCGGACTCGTCATCGCTGGCATCGGTTGTTTGCTCTTCTATCCAGCGGCGGAGACCAAGCAGTATGTGTTGTTCCTTGGAGCACTCATCGTCCTCGGCTCTGGAATCACCATCATTCAGATCGCGGCGAATCCCTACGTCACCATTCTCGGCCCGGAGGCAACGGCTCCATCGCGGCTCAATCTTTCACAAGGCTTGAACTCGCTTGGCTACGTGATTACGCCGCTCGTTGGCGGCGTGCTTCTCTTTGGTTCGAAGGAGCTTTACACCAGCGCTGGCGGCGTCGATGCGGTCAAGGTCCCCTACGTCGGTCTTGGCATTGCCTTCATCTTGCTTGCCGTGGTGTTCAAACTGATCTCGCTGCCTAACTTCCGCCAAGAAGGCAAGGTTGAGGCAGGCGTGAAAGTGTTCCGCCACAAGCACTTCGTTTGGGGATGGCTCGCCATCTTCTTCTATGTTGGCAGCGAAGTAACCGTTGGCAGCATCCTGATCAACTACCTGAACGACCCGAGCGTGATGGGCATGCCAGAGGAGACTTCGGCGAAGTACCTCTCGTTCTACTGGGGCGGCACGATGATTGGTCGCCTCATGGGTGCCATCTCCCTGAGCGGTATCCAACAATCCCGCAAGTATGTGTTCATGGTGCTCGCAGCAGTCGGCGCGACTGCCGTGATCTTCGCCAACGCAACCTTCAAGGAAAGCCTGACCCACGGTCATTACATTGATCCGGCGACAATCCTTCCCTACGTCGGCATGGTTGCTCTCAGCTTCGCATTCTTCGTTCTTGGCAAATCCAACCCAGGAAAGATGGTGGGACTGTTCGCCTTGGTTGCGATGGGTCTGACTGCACTCTCCATGGGCGCGAAGGGTGAATTTGCCCTCTGGTCGATCATCGGTATCGGCTTGTTCAATTCGATCATGTGGTCGAACATCTTCAGTCTCTCGATCCGTGGTCTTGGTAAAGACACCAGCCAGGGCAGTTCACTGTTGGTCATGATGATCGTTGGTGGAGCAATCATGCCACTCATCCAAGGCGCCTTGATGGATGCCTTTGGTGTGCGAACTTCACTTGCGATCGTGTTGGTGGGCTATGCCTACCTCGTCTTCTTCGGCTTCTATGGAGCCCAAGCTGACGAGCCATCTGGCGATACAGCAAAGTCGTTGAGCGCTGGCACCTGATGATCCGTACCTGAACACCGACTCACCAGTGTGAACGTTCTATGGACCTAGCTTCGGACTCCAGAATCGTCATGACGCTCGATGCGGGCGGCACGAACCTGCGCTTTTCTGCGCTGCGCGGGGGCACGCCCGTTTCGGAGACGGTATCGCTGCCATCGAATGGTGATGACTTAGAGAGATGCCTCGCCAACATTGTGGACGGCTTCAACCGAGTGAAGGCACTCTGTCCGCAGCCACCGTCTGCGATCAGTTTCGCCTTCCCCGGACCGGCTGACTATCCGAACGGCATCATTGGCGATCTTGGCAACCTTCCCGGATTCCGCGGCGGGGTGGCGCTTGGGCCGATGCTTGAGGAGAAGTTCGGCATCCCGGTATTCATGAATAACGATGGCGACCTGTTTGTCTACGGTGAGGCGATCGGTGGACTGCTTCCTCATGTCAACGGATTGCTTGAGAAAGCCGGCAGTCCAAAGCGTTACAAGAATCTCTTTGGAGTGACCCTCGGCACTGGCTTCGGCGGCGGCATCGTTCGTAACGGTGAAATCTTGCTCGGCGACAATTCGGTTGCGGGCGAAGTGTGGCTACTGCGAAACAAGCTCCATCCGACCATGAATGCGGAAGAGGGCGCCTGCATCCGCGCCGTGCGCCGCGTCTATGCAGAGCTCACCGGCACTGCCTTCGATCAAGTCCCCGAACCGAAAGACCTCTTTGAAATCGCCAACGGCAACCTGGTTGGCAACCAAGTCGCGGCTCGCGAAGCATTCCGCCGCCTCGGCGAATCCGCGGGCGATGCAGTCGGCAGCGCGCTCACGCTGATTGATGGCCTCGCTGTGATCGGCGGTGGTGTTTCCGGCGCGTGGCCGCTGTTCCTGCCAGCACTCGTCGAAGAACTCAACAGCACCTACACCAGCCCCGCCGGAAACACATTCCGGCGCCTGATTCCCGCCGCCTTCAATCTGGAAGACCCGGTTCAGTTGGAAACATTTCTCAAGGGTGAAACCCGCACCATCCAGGTGCCCGGTAGCGGCCGAAGCCTCGCGTACGACCCACTCTTGCGCGTCGGCGTCGGCATGTCACGCCTTGGAACGAGTCAGGCTGTCGCCATCGGCGCCTACGCCTTCGCCTTGCAGAAACTCGGACGCGGTTAACGCCACTGGCAATCGACGCCTCAGTGCGTGGGGCGATCGCTCTACTTCGCCGGCGCCACCGTAGTCATCGAAGACTCCGCACGCTGCAGAACCATCTGCAGCTGGTCGGGTCGATACGCAAGCGCGCCCACAAAGGGGCGGGCGTTCACCAACA
>CAMDUB010000151.1 GCA_945878575.1 Phycisphaera mikurensis NBRC 102666
CCGACATCGAATGCACGCCGGAGCCTTGAAGGGACGATGACTGGCGATCGCCATTCTGTGGGCTCTCATCGCTGGCGTGCGAACAAGGTCGTCTCAGCACTACTTCTGATCGGCTCCGGTTCGCCGGGGCCGATCGCTTTTTTGTTGCGTTCTTCCGTCGCTTGAGCAGGACGCAATCCAGCTGTACCCAGCGCATGCAGCCTGATGCACGGACCATGCTCCTTGACGCACTCGCGGCTGGTGCATCGGCCAGCCCGTCGGCTTGGGATGAGTTGACTAAATGTATCCACACGGATACACTTTTCTCGTGATCGAAGTCCTCCAAACCGAGCACTTCCGTAAATGGATCGACCGGCTGCGCGATCGCGGCGCCCGTGCGCGAATCCTGGCACGGATCATCGCGGTCGAGGAAGGCCACTTCGGTGACTGGAAAGCCATCGATCGCACGGTGTCCGAGCTGCGGGACGTTTAGGAACCAGACCAATGACCACCAAGCAGACCAGCCGAAAGAAGTCCACTCGCAAGCCCGCAGCCTCGGCCGCGAGCCCCCGCTCGAAGTCGACTGGGCGGTCCGGCCGCACCGCGACCGCCACGCTCGCGAAGCTGTCGTCCTTCGACGCCGCTCGCTACCTTGATTCCGAAGAGGCCGTGGCCGAGTTCATCGACGCTGCGCTCGAGACCGGCGAACCGGCCGTGCTGATTCGCGCGCTGGGGGAAGTCGCCCGCGCTCAAGGAATGGCGCGCGTCGCGAAGCGCTCGGGACTCGGTCGCGAGAGCCTCTACAAGGCACTGCAGCCGTCATCGCATCCCCGACTCGAAACCATCCTGCGCGTCGCGCAGGCGCTCGGCATCCGGCTGCACGCGTCTGCGGCGTGAGAGCGGGTGATGTCCGCGCGCCGACACCCTCGATGCCGTCGACGGTTAGTCAAGAAACCTCTCCTGAAGCTCCGCCCTTGGCACCATGCACACCTCGGCGCGCCCGAACCATCGGTATCGGTTGCGCGCCACGAAGCGGTACAGCGCGTCACGAAGCCCGCGCGGCAGCACGCGGAAGACGCCGAACATCGGCCACGGGAACGACATGCGGCTTGCGATGGCAAGTGCTGCATCGGAACGCTCGAGTGCTCGACCGCCCTCGATGACCACGATCGTGCTCGGCGTGTTGAAGGCGGGCAGTTCGTAACCCACCTTCGCGCACGCAGCGCGCGCCGCCTCGGACTGCAGCGCCGCGAACCGGCATCGCGCATGCGGATCGCGCGCGATCACAAACCGCACCATTCCACTGCAGAGGTTGCAGACGCCGTCGAAGAGGATGATGATGGGCTGCGTGGCGATGGTTGGTGCCCTTGCGGTTGCAAGGGTACTCGTTGACCCAGTGGCAGCCTTCGTTCGTGCGAACGGTGACCCGTGGGTGATGCCCCCGATCTCACATAGGTGTATGGTGCCCCCCATGCACTTTCCGGCAGTCTTCTTCACGCTGCTCACGGCTTTCGTGGTGCCGCTCGCCGGCTGCACACCGTTCCACACTCGAAATCCAGTGACCGTTGAAGTGATCGATGGCCTCACGGGACGACCCGTCGCTGGTGCAAACATCGACCAGTCCGTGCAGACCGGCAAGTTCGGAAGACAGCTTCACGCCGAAGCAACCGCGGCCGACGACGGCATGGCGACCATCAACACCTTCGGCGGAGCGAGTCCCTCGTATTGGACCGTCAATGGGGCCGGGCCGACCTACCTCGGCGTGGGGTATTCACAGATTCCACCGGATTTCACGCGCATCACGGAACGCAGCGGCGCCGTGCGGTACATCGCGCCATCGTGGCCGTCCATGTATCTGCGCATCAAGCTGCCGGAGGGGTACCGCGGCTTGGTGGTCGAGTGGCCTGCCGATTTCGATGTTCCTCGCTCCAGCGGTTGGATGCCGCCGATGTCGGTAGAGCCCGGCCAGCAGCGCCGCGCCGTCGCAGCTGCAAACGAGCACGGCGTCGTAGCTCCCCCCACGTCGATCGGCGGCATCGCAGGATTCCAATTCGTCCCGGAGCGCTGGCTCATGGTCGGCGGCACTCCGATCAATCGCATCAATGACGTCGGTCCCTTCACCATCCTGAGGCCCCCAACGGCGGAGGAATCGGCCACGGTGCGCGTGTGGGAGATCGGCTACGAGGAGCCGTTTTCGTTCTGGACGATCACGCCGCAGGGAACCTCGGCAAGGGTACTGGAGCCGCTGGTGTGGTTCTTCGGATCGGAGCACGACCTTCGCGAGTGGGTACGGCGGAACTCGATCGTCCCGATGCGCCCCGACGCGGCATGGACGAAGGTGGACATCTTGCTTCAGTCCCGCGTCTTCACCAAGAAGAGCCTCTTCGCTGTGATCACCAAGCCCACGGAGCCGACGGCACCACCGAAGTGGGACGAGGTCGCAGAGTGGTCACGGAAGTATTAGCTGTTCGACTACGGAATCTAACCATGAACTCGATCGCCCCACAGAAGCAGATGACCGGCATGCTCGGCCACCCGGTTGCCGAGAACCCGATCGACCGGATGTTTGATGCGGTGTACGCGCACCATGGCCTGCACTGGCAGTTCTGGAAGAACGACATCGCCAACGAGCGCGACCTGGCACTCGCGGTTGCCGCGCTGCGGCCGCTCGGCTACCGCGGCATGTGCATCACGGTGCCGTGGAAGGTGGCGGTGATGCCGCTCCTCGACGAGCTTGACGATGACGTGCGCGCGATCGGCGCCGCCAACTACATCACCATGCGTGATGGACGGCTGATCGGCCACAACAACGACGGCAAGGGCGTGGTGAAGGCCATCGCCAAGGTGGCTCCGCTGAAGGGTCAGCGCGTGGTGATGCTGGGGGCCGGCGGCGCGGGGCGCGCCATGGCCGTGGAGATTGCGTGGGCAGGCGCCGCGCACTTGACGCTGGTGACTCGGCGCGAGGAACAAGGCCGCGAGGTGGCCGAGCGCGTGCGCCATGCATCGGGTGTGCCTTGCGAATGGCAGCGGTGGGAATCACCGGTGCGCCTGCCGACGGGCACCACGATGATCATGAACGCCACGCACCTCGGCTGCGCGCCCGGGCTCGAGCCCGTGCCGGTGGACTGGGAAACGGTCGCCCCGGGCTGCCTTGCTGTCGACGTGATCACGAACCCGCGGATCACGCCCTTTCTGCGCGCGGCGCGCGAGCGCGGCTGCCCCGTTGTCGACGGCGTCGAGATGCTCGTACAACTTGCCATGCAGATCTTCGAGCAGTGGACCGGCATCCGGCCCGAAGAAGCCGTGTTCCAGCGCGCCGTCGCTGACGCGCTCGGCGAGCGCATTTAGCCGATGCCCCGCGAGGTAGAGAGCGCCGCCCGCTGCCGCTAGACATCTACGTGTCGCGCTCAGCCCCCGCGCCGCGCGATCACGTGGAACACGTGCCAGTGCTTGGGGACCTCGTTCGGTGGAACGCCGATCACGCCGTCGCGCTCCTCTTCGGCGATTGACAGCACCGTAAATCCGGCGAGCAGTGCATCGACCTCTGCCCGCGCATGCACGCTCATTGAGCCGGCCGGGCTCTGCGCCACGAAGCTGTCGTTCGGGCCGAAGAACTGTCCGGCGAACAGCCCGCCCGGGCGCAGCGACCGCACAACCCGCGCCCAGAGCGCGGTGAAGTCCGTGCGCGCGATGAACGGCAGCGAGAACCCCGCATGCACGAGGTCAAACGAGCCAGCGGGCGCGTCCCAGTCGGCGAGGCGCTGGTGCACGCAGCGCAGCGAGCGCGAGCACTGGTCGGCGCCCA
>CAMDUB010000152.1 GCA_945878575.1 Phycisphaera mikurensis NBRC 102666
TACGGATGGCAGAGATTGCTGCCGGCGCCGGAGTGCGTTCCGTAGCGCAAGTGGCCAAGCATCACCTCGCCCAAGAATGGAATGCGGCGCTTCAGTTCGGTGGGATGCAGGCGCCGCAGGTCTTCTGGCTCAAGCTTTGATGCTGGATCCATGGCTTCGCCAAAGACGCGCTCAATGGGCGACCGCTTGGCGGAGCGGATGCGGTCGATGAACGGCTCGCCGGCGGGCATGTCGCGCTTGACGACGGCGATGCCCGCACCGTCTTGCCCGCGGTTGTGCTGCTTCTCCATCAGGAGATAGAGGCGGCGCAGCGCCCAAAGCGGGTCGCCAAGTTCGGATTGAAACCATTCCAACGGCTTCTTTAGCCGGATCAGCGCAAGACCGCATTCGTGGGTGAGTCGATCGCTCATGGGTTCATTCGGGGATATGAAGCGTAGTCGCGCGCGGCGTGGCGCGGAGGCAAGCGGTTCACGGCGAATTGAGCGGTCGCTTGACTGGCGCGTTAGCCGCCGAACAGCGTGGCATGATGCAGTCGAGGCGCGGGTGTGAGCACTGCCGCCGGTTCATCTTGCGCGGAGATCATCAGACGCGCATGAAGTTCCGGTGCGTGTTCGGCGTACATCCGAGCGACCAACTTGGGGCAGTTGCATTGTCGCGAGAGATGTAGCAGTACCAGCGCGGCAACGGGCTGGACGCGATCAACAGCGCGCGCCAGCTGAAGTGCTTCTTCGTTTGAAAGATGACCGCGACCATTCATGATGCGATCGATGAGAAATGGTGGGCGGTTCGACGCGCGCTGCATCGCAGGGTCGTAGTTACTTTCAAGTAGCAGAATGTCCGCACCGGTCAGAAACTCTTCGAGCCGTGGCGAAGTGCGTCCGCAATCGGTTGCGTGCGCGACGCAGCGGTTACCAACGGAAATGCGGAATGCGGTTGACCCAAGTGAATCGTGCGGCATTGGGAATGGTTCGAAGCGAATCCCGCAAGTGTCAAAGCCGCCAGTGAATTCATCAAACCACGCGCGGTCGTAACCCATGGAGTGCACGGTGGCGCCGTGCCGGTCGCGGACCAAGAGCCGCGGGCCAGTCAGGCCGCCGATCGCTCGTTTCCAACCGGAATTCAGGTGGTCGGTGTCTGGATGCGTGAGCACCACGGTGCGCACCGACGCGGGGCTGAACCCGCGCAGTTCCATCCGTCGTCGCGTTTCGCGCGGGGAGAAGCCTGAATCAAGTAGAACGATTCCACTTGGCCCTTCCACAACCACGCAGTTTCCTGAGCTTCCGGAGCCGAGGACACAGATGCGAAGGGATTGCTCGGCGTGGATATTCATGGAACGCCGTGACTGGCGAAGGGGACGGTGTTAGTCAACATCAATTGCCGCATGTCCGCGGCGCGCGCGACCGGAGCCATGGCAGATGCCGCGCTTCGACGCCTTGATGAACGCGATGTACTCATCAACCACGGGATCGCCAGCGCGTGCTTCCAGAAGCGGCATTGCTTGTTGCGGCGCACAATCAGATCGATAGAGCATCTTGAACACCCAGCGCGTTGTCTCAATGGTTTCGCGCGTGGCGCCGGAGCGGCGCAGCCCGATCAGATTGACGCTCGCGGCAACATCGATCGATGTGCAGATGAACCACGGCGGCAGGGCATTGGTCACACCAGAGCAACCGCTGATAAACGACCCGCGTCCCGCGCGCGCAAACTGATGCATGGCGGCAAGCCCACCGATGATCACTTTGTCAGCAACCTCAACATGCCCGCCGAGCACGGAACCAGAACCAATGATGCAATTGTTGGCAACCACGCCATCGTGGCCAAGGTGAGTGTTGGTCATCCAATAGTTTCCATCACCGATGCGCGTGGGGTCTGCGGTCTTGCCGCGATGCACCGTGGTGCCTTCACGGAAGGTGTTGCGGCTACCGATGACGCACCCCGCGCCGCCCTTCGACGCGTCAAAGCCAATATCTTGCGGCGCGAAGCCGAGGCACACGCTCGGATAGAGGACATTTCGGTCGCCGAGTTCAATCGGACCATTCACGATGGCGTTGGCGATCAAAGTGCAGTCTGCGCCGATCTTGACTGGGCCAACCGTACCGAGGACGAGACATCCGGGTCCGATGGTGGTTCGAGCCCCGATCTCCACATCACCCTCAACGACCGCGGTGCGGTGGATGATGGCGTCGGGGTGGATGCGGGTACCGGTCTGTGTTGCGGGTTGCGGGCACATCATGCGGGAAGTGTAGGGGCAGGGCGCGGCGGTTAGGCTTCAAATTCATGGAAGGCACGGCGCCAGAATTTGTGGTGGAACAGTTGGGGCGCATGGCCTACGCCGATGCGCTTGAAGTGCAGCGCGCCCGTCATGCGGCCCTTGTTGAGGGTCGGGCGGCGGGGGTTCCGCATCAGGTGCTGGTGGTGGAGCATCCTGCGGTGATTACCGTCACTCGGCGTGTGGGAGCCGCGGGGCACGTGCTTGCTGATGAGGCGCGTCTTGCAGCGGCAGGGATCTCGCTTTGCCAGACTGATCGTGGCGGTGATGTCACGTACCACGGACCGGGGCAGGTGGTCATCTATCCAATCGTTGACTTGCAACGATTGCATCTTGGCATCCATGCGTACATTCGCGCGCTTGAGGAGGCGGCCATTCGCACATGCGCTGCGTGGGGCATTGGTTGTCACCGTGAGGGTGGAGCGACTGGCGTGTGGGTGGATAGTGGCGCCCCGAGCGCTGGTGATCTGCAGGAGGGCGCGGTGGCATCCACCTCTCGAAAGATCGCAGCAATTGGTGTTCGGGTTTCGCGCTCAGCAACGCTGCACGGCATGGCACTCAACGTCCATCCAGAGCTCTCGCACTTCGACATGATTGTCCCGTGCGGATTGCACGGCCGCCGTGTGACAAGCATGCGCGAAGTCCTCGGTGCGGCGTGCCCACCGAGCGAGGACGTGGCATTACGCTTAGCAGCGGAAGTAATTTCTGCGCTCAATGGTCGGTAGATGCGGTTGTCGTTCGATCAGTTGGACGTCCGCCTACGTGCCCCTACGATCAATCGTGCGACCACAAATCCCGCCCAGGCCGAAGGACCAGGAACCGGCGCGAAATCCAAGAAGACGCCGATACTCGGCTTCGAATTCGGGTAACTGGCTCCGTTCGGTCGGAAAATGATGCGATCAAAAGTAATCGACGGGTCGGAAGTCACGATCCCTTGATAGATATCCACTGGCAGGGTCCCGACGAGCGTGTCGCCGAGCCGCACCTCCATCGCGCGGCACTCCCTCCACCATGTCCAGAGGCCACGGACGGGCGTCGTGAACCGTAGTTCGAAGTTCGATAGGTTGTCATTCGCCCGAATACCGGGATCAGGGCTGTCAGGGGACGAGATCCGCGAGAAGCCTGCACCTGATGCCGAGAACAGTTGGAACCCGAGCGGACGCAGCAGGTCGTTGCTGATCGGCGCACCATTGGGCATGTTCGCGAAGATGCTTGGCGGAGTCTCGCCTGGCCCCCCAAAGTTAACACGGGTGATCGGCACGCCGCAGTTATTTTTCCAGGTCAGGTGGGGTCCCCCAGTAATCAAATCAGCAGAAGTCGCGCCGGTGAGCGCGAAACACATCAGGGACGCTGCGAGAGTCAGTTCACGTGTCATGTTTGGCTTGCTCATAGGATTCTTACCTAGTGACCATAGTTAGAACGAAGAATCGCCACAATAGTCAGTTCACGTGTCATGGTTCGTTTTCCTGCGCAGCGGCGATCTCCTGAGCAAGTTCGGCCACGATACCCGCGAAGGGTACAAATCCATCGGTTCCAATCATGACCCCCGCGGTGCCGAAGGCTTCCAGATCACCGAAACCGAGGAATTGCACTGCCTCGACGACCGCAGGAAGAGTCACAGGATGACCACAGTTGCCTATCTGCAGCCCTACGGCAACATCGCCGATCACGGGGGTCCACTGTCCGAGGAGTATGCCGAGATCAGCGCCATTAACCAATCCGTCGCTATTTAAGTCACATCGTAAAGCAGTGGCATCGGCGGCTCCCCAAGAACCAAGCAGCAATCCCAAGTCCGATCCGCCAACGTTGGTGTCTAGATCGAAGTCTGCCGGCCGAGTGAACAACACAAGCTTCGCACCACGTTGTCCCCATCCAGGCACCACCACGTCATAAGGAGCCGGTTGACCTGTTTCAAGATCAACAATCTCCAGCGTTGCAAGCCCAACGGCTGCCCCGGAGGGGCGAACGTCGTGCAGTGTCGTGATCTGAAATTTTACTCGAAAGCTTTTGCCGTCCGGCATTACGATCTCCGGTGCAGGGGCATTGCCGACCAAATCCAAAAGTCTCGACCCGCACCAGTCTAACGCGCCAGTCCGTAGATTTTGTCGCGAACGCCAAATGACACCAACGGGACCCCCGGTTGATACATCCGTCGGGTCGAATGATGAACCGAATCGTGCGCCGACGGCTAGCCATTGAGTCGCATCACCCGCAGAGCACGGCTGGCTAGTCTCGATGATTGCCGCAACTCGCGAATTGCGCCGAAGCACCCCGTCTAATGGATCCGTTTGTTCCTCTGCATTGTTTGCATCAGAGCCGTACCGCGACCCGCCCGGAAGCACCGTGTGCAAGTCGATGAATCCAAATTCAGCACTTCGAAACACTGCGGCGTGCTCCGTTTCACAAGGAAACGTCGAGTTACTCACTAGATAACGACTCACGATTGATCCGGCACTCGCAAATTTTGAAGCCGAGATCATTCGTGCAAAAGGAGCAGCATCGGCGCCACTGAGATTTCCGACATACGTTCGAGATCGATGTCCCGACACATCCCAGATTGTCACGGTGGAGGCGTCAGCTTCGGTGTGAATCAAGCAGAATGCACTCAGATTGACGGTACATGGGCTACAGAGGCTCCATCCGATTGCTTTACTCGCTCCGCCTGCCTGGCAACTTGGCTGGACAGCCTCGACCGCACTATGGTCGATTAATCCGTCAGCACACTCCGGAGCAACAATCGAAACGAGGGGCACCATTCCCGAAGGATTTGTTACTGCGATTGCCGCTTTCGGCACGCTATATGTTCCTAGCAAACATGAGTCAGCAATCAGTCCGCAGACCAACGGGTACGCGCCTTCGCCCAGTGCGTTCGCAAAACTCGGCTGCGGTCCTAGGACGGATAGCACCGGACTAGAACTACCGACCCCCGCCCAAGCTGTCGCGCGGTACTGATGCCACTGAACCGACTCAGCGCCATTGCTGCTTGGTGCGGAAGTAGCCATGGCTCCACACGCGCAGTCTGCTTCGTTAATGCCCGCAAGTACAGTCCAGCCATGGTCGCCGGCACCAAGGGCAAGCACTTGACGCAGGGAAGATGGTCTTGCCGAATTAGACGCTACTTGTGGTCGCCAACTAACCGCATAGAGATAAGGCATATCCGTGATCAGAGCAGGCGGGCTCGCTAGCCAATCTGTGAGGTCGCCCATCGTTCCAAATATCTTGCCGTCGCCTCCGAGGCGAAATCGAAGATCTCTTCCGGGTGGGATGTCACCAAGGACTGTAAGCCATCGACCAGGGAAGAGTGTGACGTCTCCGCGCATCAGCGCCGTGCTGGTGCCAGCACCCAATGCGACCGACGGAACATCATCGATCCACAGTGCCCGCAAGCCTGATGCGGGGTTGGCTGGCGATCCGGTCTGCGCGCAGACTCTCTGGGGAACAGTCAAGCAGGTAAAGGCGAGCGAGGTTGCGGCAAACTGAATGCAGCAATCCTTGGATGTCAAATGGACGTACTTTGCGATATAGAGCATGGAACTTGACCCCCTAGGCAAGATTATCGCAACAAATGTCACCTCCGGACATCTTCACTCGGGGAAGTTACCACAGTCGTGACCGAAGTCAAGTAACTCCATATCTGCTTCACCCAACTAACTGCTCACCTGTTTAGCGCTCAGCAACGCTGCACGGCATGGCACTCAACGTCCATCCAGAACTCTCGCACTTCGACATGATTGTCCCGTGCGGATTGCACGGCCGCCGCGTGACAAGCATGCGCGAAGTCCTTGCTGCGGCGTGCCCACCGAGCCAGGACGTGGCATTGCGCTTAGCAGCAGAAGTGATTTCTGCGCTCAATGGTCGGTAGATGCGGTTGTCGTTCAATCAGCTCGACAACCCAGTACGCATCCTCAATCGCTGATTCACCATCGATCACTCATCCTTGAGCGACAGTTCCTTGATGAGTTCCGGGGTCAGGTCGATGGTCTCTGGGTAATGCAAGAAGGTTCGAACCTGCACCTGCAACATGGCATCAGCTGGGCTGTTGCTGGTGAAGGGCTGGCTGGTTGGCACGAAGCGCAGCACAATGTCAACCTTGTTGCGATCGGCAACCACGTCGGTCGCGGCGGTCATTTCGCGGTAGGCCTTCTCGATTTGCTCTGCTTGCAACTTGCCGAGTTTCTCGCCGATCTCCTTGCGCCATGCTTCGACTTCCTTGAAGAAGCCCTCGACTTCCTGGCGGCCGCCCTCAAAGCCCGGGGCCTTGGGGTCGACATCCTTGTACTTGGTTTCGAGTTCGGTGTAGCGCTTGCGGAAGTCCTCGTCCTTGCTCTTGGCGGTCTCTTCGAGGCGCTTGCGCTCGTCTTCAAAGCGCTCGCTCTTGAGCAGGAGCTTCATGATCTTGTCGCTGCCGACCGCTCCGATGGACCACGCCTTTGCAGTGGCTTGCTCGCCGAATGCCAGGTGACCTTCAACATTGCGCAGGGTGAGATTGGTGTCTTTGCCCGTGAGAATCACCGCGTCTGCTGGACCCAAATCCGAAGGCGTTGGCTCCGGCCGAGCTGATGCGTTGCGCTCGGCTCCGCGCAGGAAACTCATAGCGGCGATGCCAGCGAGGGCGGAATAAACGATGACGCGTTCTGTGTTGCGCATGGATGGAGTTTCTTAGTCGCCTTGATCAAGGATGGCCATGAAGGCCTCCTGAGGGATCGACACCGAGCCGATCTGCTTCATTCGCTTCTTACCGGCCTTCTGCTTCTCAAGCAGTTTGCGCTTACGGCTGATGTCGCCGCCGTAGCACTTCGCAATGACGTTCTTGCGCATTGACTTGATGCTCTCACGAGCGATGATCTTGCCGCCGATGGCAGCCTGCAGCGGAATTTCAAACTGATGGCGATCGATCTGTCCCTTCAGTTTCGCCAAGATCGACCGGCTGCGTTGGTCCGCATTTTCGCGGTGGCAAATCATGGCGAGCGCCTCAACGGCATCGCCATTCACCAAGATCTGCACCTTCACCAGATTGTCCGCGCGGAAGGCGATGATTTCGTAGTCCATCGTGCCGTAGCCGCGAGTGACGCTCTTCAACTTGTCGTAGAAGTCATAGATGATTTCTGCAAGCGGCAGCTCATAGATGAGCATCTGCCGATCTTCACCGATCGCCATTTGGCTCTGGAAGCAGCCGCGACGAGCGTCGCAGAGTTTCATCAAGTCACCGATGTTGTCATTGGGGCAAATGATTTCAATCTTGACGATTGGTTCGCGGATCTCAGCAACCACTCCCATGTCGGGAAGGTCAGCAGGGTTGTGAATTTCAACCAGCGTCCCATCAAGTTTCATCACTTGATAGCTGACGGTCGGCGCAGTCTGGATGATGTTGACGCCGCCCTCACGTTCCAAGCGCTCTTGCACGATGTCCATGTGCAGGAGACCCAAGAAGCCAACGCGGAATCCGAAGCCGAGTGCTTCGCTGTGCTGCACTTCATAGGTGAAGCTTGCATCATTGATGTGCAATTTCTCCATCGCTTCGCGCAGGCTTTCGAAGTCGGCCCGCTTGCCGGTGCCTTCGTCGTCGGTGGCGGGGTAGAAATCGCAATACACCATCTGCTTTGGCTCTTCGTAGCCTTCAAGAGCTTCTGTTGCAGGATCATTGTCGAGCGTGATGGTGTCACCAACGCGCACTTCGGCGAGGCTCTTGATACCAGCGCAGAGGTAGCCGACCTGCGCGAAAGTCAGGGCTTTCATCTTCTGCGGGAACGGCGTGTTGCGCCCGAGTTCGATCGCATTGAAGGTACGACCGGTTCCCATCATGCGGAACTTGTCGCCGTGCTTGATCTGACCGTCAAAGACGCGGATGTACAGCACCACGCCTTTGTAGTCGTCGTACTTGCAGTCAAAGACCAGGGCGCGCAGTTGGCGCATCTTCTCCGCGGGTGGCGGAGGCAGGCGCTCAACGATGCGGTCGAGGAGTTCATGGATTCCCTGGCCGGTCTTGGCGCTCACGGGCAAGCAGTCTTCAGCAGGCAAACCAAGAACCTGCTCAATTTCCATCGCCACCTTGTCAGGATTGGCAGCTGGCAAGTCGATCTTATTGATGACCGGAATCAGCGTGAGATTGTTGCCGACCGCGAGGTATGCGTTGGCCACGGTCTGCGCTTGCACGCCTTGCGTGGAGTCAACCACCAAGACGGCGCCTTCACACGCCTTGAGGGCGCGGCTCACTTCGTAGGTGAAGTCAACGTGGCCGGGGGTATCGATGAAGTTGAGTTCGTAGTCCTCATCCTTGTAGCGATGGGTCACCGTGACGGCGGATGCCTTGATGGTGATGCCGCGCTCGCGCTCAAGGTCCATGGAGTCCAGGAGCTGTGCACGCGCCTCGCGCTCGCTCACGGCCTTGGTGGCCTGGAGGAGGCGGTCGGCCAGCGTGCTCTTGCCGTGGTCGATGTGGGCGATGATGGAGAAGTTGCGGATGCGCACGGAGAACCGCAGATTCTAGCCGGGTTCGCGGTGCGCCGAACCGCATTCGGGACACGCGGCGGGGGGTACCGGGCCCAGGGGATGGCCGCAGCGCAGGCAGGTGGGGTGCCCCTGTGCCGTGAGGGCGATTCGCACGAAGGGGATGTATGTGCGTCGCATCGCCGCCGCGAACGCCAGGTGCTGCAGAAACAGGTAGAGCAGGAAGCCGAGCGCCGCGAGCGCCGGTGCGGCTGGGCTCGTGCCGTCCCAGTTCAGCATGACCGCCGCAGGCAGTAGGAAGAGGAGCGGGACCGGCAGCAGGGAGATCCAGACGAACGCCACGCACGCGCGCCAGTCGCGGAGCATGCGCAGGTTCGCGTCCCAGTGCACCGCGAGCTGATCGCGCAGCGAGAGCCGCAACGACGGGTCATGGAATTGCGGCCACCAGTTCCAGTCAGCCATTCGCCGAGGGCTTCGCCGGCGGCGGAGGTGCGGATGCCGGCGCGTCGGGCCTGGCTGTCGGCGGGGCGGAGGACGCCGGGCCCGCGACGGGGCTGCCCGGTGCCGCCGGCGGTGCGGGGTCGAGCGGGGGACGCGTCATGCGGCCGTTGCGGCCCTCGAGCGTCCACTGGCCGTCGGCGCCCTTGACGCAGCGGAGGCTCACCTGGTCGACCGCCGTGGTGTCGGGACCGAGCGTGAGGACGTCGCCGTCCCCGTTCCAGCTGCCGGAGTGCTCCGAGATCCCCTGCGCCGGACCGGTGCGGCGCCACTCGTAGCGGCCGTTCTCGAGGACGAGGAGCTGCTCGGTCGGGGAGACCCATGCGCCGAGCATCTCGTCGGCCATGACGCGGGGCGGGGTGGGCAGCCAGCGGAACGGCTTCATGCCGTCGCGGTTCAGCTCGGTGACCGTGCCCGACTTCTCGAGGTTGACGCGGTGCCGAGTACCCGTCTTGACGCGGTAGGGCTCCAGATCAAAGAACACGTAGTTGGTTCGGCGCCATGCGCCCACTTCGACCGGACGCTTGAAACGATCCTGCGAGACCCAGACCCGGTACGCGCCGTTTGCATCCAGGCGCATGAGTTCCACGCCGTTACTCCACCAACCGTCGACGCGCTCTGGCTTGGCGGGGTCGAAATCCAGCGGCGTGTCAGAGACATGCTTGGCATTCTGCGCGAGCGCCGCGGATGGGGCGCACACTGCCAGCGCAAGCATCGCCGTCGCCATGCTTGGAAGCAGAGCGGCGTGCATGGAGAGGTTGCGGAAGGAGAAGGCGAGGCGGGGCTTCGTCTGCATTGCAGAAGCCTATACGGGGGAAATCCGGTGACGGATCTGCCGATTTCGTGCGGAATTATCGTTAGCTACGGATCACCGGCAGGATCACCTTGCGCTCAATGTCCGAAGTGGGCTGTACGACCAAGTCGTAGCCATCACTGCCAACAACGGTGCAGCGAACCAGTTCGCCCGGGGCGAGTTTTTCGCGGGAGAGCACGTAGGTCAGCGCGTCGATCTGCGGCGCCTGGTGGTAGCAGCGGCCCACATGCAGGATGCCGCCTTCACTCACGCCCGGCGTAGCGCGACCAGCGGTGGCGCCAGCGGCGGGACCGTCAACAAGCACATCGAATTGCACGCGCTGTTCAGCCTGGTAGGCAGCGTTCTCAAACGCAACTTCCTGTTGAGCAAGCATGAGTTCGCGTTCGCGTTCGGCCTTGACTTCGTCGGGAACATGAAGGGCAGGGTCTGCGTCCATGGTTCCAGCGGGCGTGCCGTCTTCCGGTGAGTACTTGAACACACCCATGGCATCGAAGCCGAACTCTTGCACGAACTCTAGTAGTTCTTCGTGGTCCGCCTGCGTCTCGCCAGGGAATCCAGTGATGAAGGTGGTCCGGATGGCGATGCCCGGCATGCGTTCGCGCAACTTCTCAAGGAGCTCCGCCTGCTGACGCTTGGATGTGTGACGACGCATCGAAGTGAGCATCGAATCACTCATGTGTTGCAGCGGCATGTCGATGTACTTGACGACATTATCAAGTGATGCCATGGCATCAATCATCTCGTCCGTAAAGTTTGACGGATACGCGTACATCAAGCGTGCCCAGCCGGCGCCGTGTTCGCGCACTGCGCCATCCACGGCGCGCAACATGCCAACCAGGCCTTCGTTATAGCCAATATCGTTGCCGAAACTGGTGGTGTCTTGACCGATCAAATTCAGTTCAAACGCGCCATCAGCAAGCAGCGCGCGCGCTTCAGAGACGATGGTTTCCACCGGCTTGGAACGCATCTTGCCGCGAATGGATGGAATGGTGCAGAACGCGCAGCGCTGGTTGCAGCCTTCGCTGACGCGCAGGTATGCCCAGTGGCGCGGGGTCAGTCGGAAGCGGTTTGAGTCATCCTCAAAGTAGCCGATGCCTTTGCCGTCTTTACCGTTCACGGTGAGTCCGGTGGTGGCGATGCCGCGTTCGGCAGCGGCTTGCAGCGCGTTGCCAGCAATCCAGTAGCGCGGTGCGTCGGTGCCAGCGGTGCCGGGACCAGCGTTGGCTTCGCGCACGGCGCGACCGCTTACTGCGTCCATGATGTGGTCACGATCAAAGACACCAATCATGGCGTCGATACCAGGTGCCCACTCCAGCATCTTGGCGCGGTGGCGCTGCACGAGGCAGCCAGCCACTACCACGCGCTTCACCGTACCAGCGCGTTTGCGTTCGAGTGCTTCTTGAATGACTTCAAGACTTTCGTCCTTGGACGCTTCCAGAAATCCGCAGGTGTTGATGACGATGGCATCGGCGGCATCGTGGTCGGAGACCAGCTTGATGCCGCCAGCGGCCAAGACGCCGAGCATCTTCTCGCTGTCAACAAGGTTCTTCGGGCAGCCGAGGCTGACGAAGGCAACCGAGCGGATCTCGTCGGAGTGGGGCATGGGGGGTCGATTCTAGGCAGTTCCGCTCAGGACGCGAAGTGTGCCAGCATGGTGCGCCATTCCCCGTAGCGGTATGGGACGTCATGCGCGTCGTGGAGGGCGCGGAGGCGGGCGAGGGTGCGCTCAGAGAGGTCTTCCTGCCAGCCAGCGGCACGGGGGTCACAGAAGTAGATCCGGCAGCCGAGCGGGCGCACCGCATGCACTCCGCAGCGTCCGTTGTCTAAGAATGGGCAGTCGCCACGCGTGGCGGCGGCGCGGACCGCGGCGGCGTCCGGCACCATGCCTGAGCCGCGCAGGCACCAGGCGGCTTCGATGCCGGTGACGTACAGGCGGTGCCCGTATTCCTCAAAGCGGCAGCAGCGACCGCTGGCGTTGCAGACCGGGCGCAACGTTTCCGTCTCGGTAGCAACAACGCCGTAGATGGCGCGCAGTTCTGCGTCGATGGCTGGGTTCCAAGCGGCCTCGCTCCACCGTGCGGCGAGTTCGGCAGCATCGGGAGGGAGCGCAGCGAAAGGATCAGCTGCGCCGGAATTCACCGCGGCCAGCTCCCGCCTTCGGCCTTGTCACGCTCAAGCGCAACGCGGATTTGCAGGTAGTCATGCACCGGGCCCTTGTCCATGCCGGGGCACGGGACGTGCTTCTTGGTCTCTTCCCACGCCTTGCGGCTGCGCAGGTTGCCATCCCAGAATGGCCAGGTGCGGCACTGCTCCGGGCGTGCTTCGTACAGACCGCACACGGCTTTGCCGGGGATCGAATTGCGATCGAGGAAGATGCAATCGTTGCCGAACTCGGTGGTCTTCTCGCGGAGTGAGCGTTGCTTTCCAACCTTGCGCGCGTAGCGCTCCAGGAATTCAGCAAGCGGGAGATTGAGTTTCTCAGCCATCGCGCGGCCTTCATCGGGCGTGAATAGCACAACGCCTTCTGGACCAGTGCAGCAGTTGCCGCACATGGTGCATTCGAACTGGAGTCCGTCGCGATACCAAGGTTCACCCTTACCGCGTGTGATTGATGGTTCAGGCATGGAGAGAGAGTCTACGAATTAAATCGGTACCGGCAGCAGTGGGGAATTCAATTTAGTAGCGAGTGTGTCTGGTCACTTGTCCGCCCGCCGTAAGCACAACGCCCCCGGCGCAGGGCCGAGGGCGTTGGAAGTTTCAAACATGATCACTACTGAACTGATCACCAATTCGAGTCAGGCTTTAGTCGCCGGGCTCTTCGTCAGCCACGAGTTCGCTCGCGCCTTCAACGGCGGTTCGCAGGGACTCGTTCAGATCAGCAAGGGTTTCCTGGCTGATGGTGGTGGCGTACGCCGGGCTCTCTGCTCCGAGTTCCTCGGCCTCATCACGCGCCTCGGCCAAGAAGGCCTCGTCGCTGGTCTCGTCGCCTTCTGGAACAGCCACAAGCTTGGCAACGCGAATGCGCTGGTAGGAGTGGAAGCCCGTTCCGGCTGGAATGAGGTGACCCAGGATGACGTTCTCCTTGAGGCCGCGGAGCTCGTCCGTGGCGCCGGCAAGGGCGGCCTCGGTGAGAACCTTGGTGGTCTCCTGGAAGCTTGCGCCCGACAGGAAGCTCTCGCTCTGCAGCGAAGCCTTGGTGATGCCGAGCAGCAACGTCTTGTACGTGGCTGGCTTCGGCTTGCGCGTCTTCGCTTCCTTGCCGCCCTTGTCCTTGGCGAGCGCGTTGGCTTCCTTGATGTCTTCCTTGGAGAACAGACTTCCAATGAGGAGCGAGGTGTCGCCCGAGTCCTCGATGCGCAACATGCCGCTGAGGTTCTCGTTGCGCTGCTTGAGGTCGAAGCGTTCAACAACTTGGTTCGGCAGGAAGTCGCTGTCACCAGGGGTGGTGACGCGCACCTTGCTCAACATCTGTCGCAGGATGGTTTCGATGTGCTTGTCGGAGATCACCACGCCCTGCGCGCGATACACATTCTGCACCTCATCCAGCATGTAGCTGTACAGGGCTTCTTCGCCCTTGATGCGCAGGATGTCAGCAGGAACCTGTGGACCTTCGGTGAGCGGATCGCCCGACACCACGCTGTCGCCCGTATGGACGCGCAGGTGCTTGCCCTGCGGAACGTGATGATCGAACTCTTCGCCCGAGTCAGAGACGACGCGGATGGTCATCTTGCCCTTGCGCTTGTCGCTCAGAAGTTCCACGCGTCCGCCGATTTCGGCAAGCACAGCGGGGTCCTTCGGATTACGAGCTTCGAAGAGCTCGGTGACGCGGGGCAGACCACCGACGATGTCAGCGCTGCGTCCAGCTTCCTTCGGCTGGCTGGCAACCAACTGACCGGCGGTGACCATGGCACCTTCTTCCACTTCGATACGAGCCTTGGCAGGCAAGTGATGGAAGTCCAAGATTGCGCCTGAGCCATCCAAGATGGTGATCTGCGGATGCTTCTCACCCTTGTGCTCGGTGATGATTCGCTCGGTGTTTGCACCGCGGATCTCCACCTTGACGGTCTCGCCGACGATGACGTCTTCGAACTTGATCTTGCCGGGCTTCTCGGCCAAGATCGGAGTCTTGGTTGCATCCCACTTGACCAGCGAGTGACCCTTCTTGATTGGGTCGCCGCTGCGGACCAAGATGGTTCCGCCGTACGGCACTGGGTGATGCTCAAGTTCGCGGCCCTTCGCATCGTTGATGCGGATGATGCCGTTCTTCTTGAGAGCCACGAATGCCTTGGTTCCGTCCTCGAGGATGGTTTCAACTTCGTTGCACTCAACCACCTCAACGATGCCCGCGGCCTTGGCCTTGTGCACGGTGTCGGCGACGGTGCTGACTGCGATACCGCCGGTATGGAAGGTACGCATGGTGAGCTGCGTACCTGGTTCACCGATGGACTGCGCCGCGATGATGCCGACGGCCATTCCCTGCTCAACCGGCTGACCGGTGGAGAGGTCCATGCCGTAGCAGCAGCCGCAGATGCCGCGTGCGGTTTCGCATGTGAGCGGACTGCGAACATGCACGGTGTCGATGCCAATCTCCTCGATCTCGCGGGCAATGATGTCCGTGATGATCTGGTTCTTGCCAACAACCTCGCGACCGGTACGCAGATCAACGATCGCCTGCAGCGAAGTACGTCCGCGGATCTGATCCTTCAGCGGAACATCCACTTCTTCGCCCTTGTACAGAGCGCGCTTTGGAACGCCCGACTTGGTGCCGCAATCTGGCTCGATGACGGTGACCGACTGCGCCACGTCGCAAAGCTTGCGCGTGAGGTAGCCGGAGTCAGCGGTCTTGAGTGCGGTATCGGCCAATCCCTTACGGGCGCCGTGCGTTGATGCGAAGTACTCCAAGACGGTGAGACCGTCACGGAAGTTCGACTTGATGGGGGTCTCGATGATCTCGCCGCTTGGCTTGGCCATGAGGCCGCGCATACCTGCGAGCTGCTGCATCTGGCTGCGGTTACCTCGGGCGCCCGACTCTGCGAACAGATACACGGGGTTGAGGTAGCGAGCACCGACGGTAGAAGGCAATTCCTTCGTACCCATGTCAACCTCTGCGCCCGTCACAATGTCGCGACGGTCGTTCTTCAGGGTCTCCATGAGCTTGTCGGAGATGTCATTACGGCACTTCGCCCAGAGTTCGAGCACTTGGTTACGACGCTCGGTGTCAGTGATGGCACCGTTCTCGTAACTGCGCTCAACCTTAAGCACCTTCTTCTCGGTGTCTTCGAGCAGCTTTTCCTTGTCCGCGCTGACGCGCAGATCGGTGATACCGAAGGAGAGACCGGAGACGGTCGAGTAGCGGAAGCCAACTTCCTTCATCTTGTCGAGCAGATCGATCGTGTCGGCCTTGCCGCGGCGTTGGAAGGTGTCATCGATGACGCGCGCTGCACCCTTCTTGGTGAGCGGGCAGTTGTAGAAGGGCATTCCTGGAGGCAGGATCTCGTTGAAGATCAAGCGACCGAGAGTGGTGACTATGCGACGGTTCTCAGCGAGCTTCTTCGGCTGCTCCTTCTCCTTCTCGACCGTTTCAGCGAAACGTTCGTGGCGGATTTCGATCCAGTCATGCAGATCGATGGTCTTGGCTTCGAGGGCCAAGAGGGCTTCGGAAACATCCTTGACGCGCAGCATCGACTTCGGATCAGCTGGCTTGTCCTTGGCCGCAACGGTCAAGAAGTACACGCCCATGACGATGTCCTGGGACGGGCTGACGATCGGATTGCCGTTCGCCGGACTGAAGATGTTGTGGATGGACATCATCAGCACTTGCGCTTCGGCCTGAGCCTCAACGCTGAGCGGAAGATGCACTGCCATCTGGTCGCCGTCGAAGTCGGCGTTGTAGCCGGTGCAGACGAGCGGATGGATCTTGATGGCGTTGCCTTCAACGAGTACTGGCTCGAAAGCCTGGATACCCATTCGGTGCAGCGTCGGTGCGCGGTTCAAGAGGACCGGGTGATTCTTGATCACCGTCTCCAAGATGTCCCACACTTCGGCATCGCGACGCTCAAGCATGCGCTTGGCGCTCTTGATGGTGTCGGCGAGGCCTTGCTCCTTGAGCTTACGAATGATGAACGGCTGATACAGCTCGAGCGCGATCTTCTTCGGCAGACCGCATTGCCAGAGCTTGAGCTCTGGTCCAACGACGATCACTGAACGCGCCGAGTAGTCAACGCGCTTGCCGAGCAGGTTCTCGCGGAATCGACCCTGCTTGCCCTTGATCATGTCGGTGATCGACTTGAGAGGGCGGTTGGAGGAGCCGAGCACCGGGCGACGGCAGCGACCGTTGTCAAACAACGCATCGACAGCCTGCTGAAGCATGCGCTTCTCGTTGCGGATGATCACCTCGGGGGCGTTCAGATCCATCAACTTCTTGAGACGGTTGTTTCGGTTGATGATGCGGCGATAGAGATCGTTGAGATCGCTTGTCGCGAAGTTGCCGCTCTCCAGCATGACCAGCGGACGCAGGTCCGGTGGGATCACTGGAACCACATCGAGCACCATCCACGTTGGATCGTTGGGGCTCTTGCGGATCGCTTCCACGATCTTCAAGCGCTTGGACAGATCCTTCTGCTTCTGCTTGCTCTTCGTGTTGAAGAGGTCATCGCGGAGCTTGACTGCCTCGTCATCGAGGTCGAGCTTCATCGGCCCGAGGAGTTCGCGCACAGCTTCGGCGCCCATCATGGCGGTGAAGGTGCCGTGGCCGTACTTCTCAAGCGCGGCGCGGTACTCATCTTCCGTGAGCATCTGCTTGAACTCGAGTTCGGTGGAACCCGGATCGGTGATGACGTAATCCTGGAAGTACACGACCTTCTCAATATCGCTGGTCTTCACGGCGAGCAGGTTGCCAAGACGGCTCGGCATGGCCTTGAAGTACCAAATGTGCACGATCGGCGCGGCCAGGTTGATGTGGCCCATGCGCTTGCGACGCACGCGACTGTGCGTGACCTTGACGCCGCAGCGGTCGCAAATGATGCCCTTGTACTTGGTGCCCTTGTACTTGCCGCAGGCGCACTCGAAGTCGCGCTCTGGTCCAAAGATCCGCTCACAGAACAGACCGTCGCGCTCGGGACGGTAGGTTCGGTAGTTGATGGTCTCTGGCTTCTTGACTTCGCCAAAGCTCCAGCTGCGGATGTCGTTGGGACCCGCAAGGGTGATCTTCACGGCGCCGATGTCGTTCACGCGGTCGTAGACGTTTTCAGACATATGTCAGTACTCGCTTGTATGGCCGCCAGCAGGGCGGGGATGCGGTCGTTCGGTCGGAGGCCGTCAGAGACGGCGTAACTCCGGTCGCGCGCCCGGTGCTGGGCGCGCGACCGGTGATGTTGCGCGGGGTTAGTCGAGGATTGGACGATCGTCGCCCGAGAGTTTCTCGAGCTGGATGTTCATTGCAAGACCCTTGATTTCGTGGCAGAGGACGTCGAACACGACGGGCATGCCCGCCTCCAAGGTGTTCGTGCCCTTGACCATTGAGTCGTAGATCTTCGTGCGTCCTTCCACGTCGTCGCTCTTGACAGTGAGGAGTTCCTGCAAGACGTAGGCAGCGCCGTACGCCTCGAGGCCCCACACTTCCATTTCGCCGAAGCGCTGACCACCTGTGCGCGCCTTACCACCCAGCGGCTGCTGAGTGATGAGGCTGTAGGGGCCCGTGCTGCGTGCATGGATCTTGTCGTCGACCAAGTGATGCAGTTTCAGGATGTACATGAAGCCAACGGTGGTCTTCTGGCTGAATGGCTCGCCAGTTCGTCCGTCGTAGAGCTGAACCTTGCCGGTCATTGGCATCCGTGCGAGCAACTCGCGCGGGGTACCAGGCTCCTTGCCAGTCTTCTCGAAGGTATCGAGACGGTTGGCGATGTGCGCGTTGGCTTCCTTGACCTGATCGAAGATCTCGGCCTCGGATGCACCATCGAACACCGGAGTCAGCGCTTGGAAGCCGAGCACCTGCGCCGCCCAGCCGAGGTGAACCTCGAGAATCTGGCCGACGTTCATACGACTCGGCACGCCGAGCGGATTCAGGAGCACGTCAACTGCAGTGCCGTCCTCAAGGAATGGCATGTCTTCTTCGGGAACGATGCGGGCGATGACGCCCTTGTTTCCGTGTCGACCGGCCATCTTGTCACCGACGGAGAGCTGACGCTTGGTAGCGACATAGACCTTGACCATCTCAAGGACGCCCGAAGGCAGCTCATCGCCGCGCTTCATGTGGCCAACCTTGCGCTCCTTCTCGGAGAAGATGCCAGTGATGCGCGGCCAGAACTGACCGTAGGTCACCATGGCGATATCGCGTGCTTCCTTCGAGCCCTTCATCCACTTCTCTGAGAAGTTCTGGATCTGCTCGAGGATGACTTCTTCGATGTCACTTGCACCGACCTTCTGGCGGGTGCTCGGGTCGACCATCTCGGCGCCGAGAGCGGCATTGACCAAGAGCACCATCTGCTTGAACAGCGAGATGGCCTTCTTGTCGAGCTCTTCTTCGAACTCCGAGATCTCCTTCTTGAGTTGCTTCTTCTGCTCCTCATTCAAGTGCATGCGACGGCTGAAGCGCTTGGCTCCAATGACAACGCCTTCGGTGCCGGCTGGCACTTCGAGCGAGTCATTCTTGACGTCTTCACCAGCGCGACCGAAGATCGCGTGGAGCAACTTCTCTTCCGGGCTGAGCTCGGACTTGGACTTGGGGCTGACCTTGCCGACGAGGATGTCGTTCGGGCCGACGCGTGCGCCGACTCGGATGACACCGAATTCATCAAGGTTGCGCAGCATCTTCTCGGAGACGTTCGGGATGTCCGCAGTGAACTCCTCGCGACCAAGCTTGGTCTCGCGGATTTCCACTTCGAAATTCTCGATGTGAATCGAAGTGAACACGTCGTGCTTCACCAAGCGCTCGTTGATGACGATGGCATCCTCAAAGTTGTAGCCGTCAAAGGTGTTGAACGCCACGAGTGCGTTCTTGCCGATGGCGAGCTCGCCCATGATGGTGGAGGCGCCGTCGGCGATGATCTCGCCTGCCTTCACCTTCTGGCCGGGCTTCACAACTGGACGCTGGTTCTGGCAGGTGCGCTCGTTGAGTCCGGCGAACTTGCGCAGGTTGTACTCATCGGCGTTGTCAATGATGATGCGCTGTCCGTCCACGAAGGTGACGATGCCCGAACGGGCAGCCTTCACAATCATGCCGGAGTGCGTACCGACGACGCGTTCCATGCCGGTTGCAACGCACGGCGGGTCGCTCTTGACGAGCGGCACTGCCTGGCGCTGCATGTTCGAACCCATCAGGGCTCGGTTGGCATCGTCATGCTCAAGGAAGGGGATCAGCGAGGCGCTGACGCCGACGATCTGCTTGGGGCTGATGTCAACGAACTGCACTTCGGCTGGCTCAACCAAGACCAAGTCAACATCGTTGGACTCGTCCTTGTTGCTGCGACGGCGCGCGAGCACCTTCTCCAGCTTGGGGTTACGGATGTTGGAGATGTTGCCGCTGGCATCCATGGCGTCCGAAGGAGCCAAGATGTGCTTCAACTCTTCGTCAGCACGAAGCTTGACGACCTTGCCGCTGACCTTGGCGTTGCGAACTTCGCGGTACGGGGTCTGCAGGAAGCCGTAGTCATCGATTTCGGCATAAATGCCGAGCGATGCGATCAGACCGATGTTGGTGCCTTCCGGCGTTTCAATCGGGCAGATGCGGCCGTAGTGAGAGATGTGCACGTCGCGCACTTCGAAGCCTGCGCGCTTACGGTTCAGACCGCCTGGTCCAAGTGCCGAGAGGCGCCGTTCATGCACAAGCATGGAAAGCGGGTTCGTCTGGTCAACCACCTGCGAAAGTTCGCTGCGGCCGAAGAAGAACTCGATGGCGCTGGAGATGCTCTTGGAGTTGACGAGGTCAGCGATCTTGCTGATTTCGCCTGGCTCCTTGACACTCATGCGCTCCTGGACGGTGCGCTTGAGCTTCAGGAAGCCCTTGCGCATTTCCTCGGTCGCCAGCTCATCGAGCGTGCGGAGTCGACGATTGCCCAAGTGATCGATGTCATCAACAAACTGTTCCTTGCCCGTGCCGCGGAGGTCGAGCATGTAGCGGATCACGGCGAGGAAATCCTCGGCGCGGATGCGCTGCATGTCTTCGCCGACCTTCTTGTACTTCGGGTCGTGGTCGAACTTGCGGTTCATACGGAAGCGACCAACGCGTCCGAGGCGATAGCGACTGTCGTCGAAGAACTTCTCTTCAAAGAGCTTGCGAGCCTTGTCCACTTGCGGCGGGTTGCCGGGACGGAGGCGGCCGTAGATCTTGAGGAGGGCTGCTTCGTGTTCGCTGACTTCGGCAAGGAAGTCGAGCTTCTCTTCAGCAAGCGTGTTGAGGATCAGCGAGTCACCAGGATTGGTAACAACGCGAACGCTCTTCAGGTTGCTGGCGAGGATGTTCTCAAGACCCTTCTCACCGAGCTGCGAACCAACGCGGCAGAGTTCCTCGCCGGTTTCGCTGTCGATGATCAGTTCCGCTGAGTAATGGAGCGGGGTGAGCTTCTTTGCTGCAAGGTCTTCGACGTCGTAGAACTCTTCGAGGATCTTCTCGGTGGTGGAGTACTTCTCGTCAAGGGCACGCAAGAAGGTGGTTGCGGCAAGCTTGGTGCTCTGGTCGATTCGCATCGCCAGAACATCCTTCTTGGTCACTTCCAACTCGATCCAACTACCGCGCTCAGGAATGATGCGGCTGGAGTGGAGCGGGCGATCACCGATGCGCGATGCAACGCTGAAGTCAACACCGGGTGAGCGGTGCAGCTGGCTCACGATGACGCGCTCTGCGCCGTTCACGATGAACTCGCCGCCGCCCATCATGATCGGAATATCACCGAGGTAGATGTCTTCTTCGGTGATTGGTTCGCCTTCGCCCTTGGTGAGGCGAACGGTGACGCGGAGTGGACGACCGTAGGTCAATCGCAGTTCGCGACACTCGTCAGGCGTATAGCGCGGCTCCTCCAGCCGATAGCGGAGGTAGTCAAGGCGCATGGCCAAGTCATAGGACTCAATCGGGAAGATCTCGCGCAGCAATGCTTCGAGACCCTTGTGGGTGTCGCGCGACTGCGGGTCCTTCTTCAATTGCAAGAAGCGGTCATACGCCTCTTGCTGAACCTTCATGAGATCGGGAACGGGATCTGCTTCGCCGCGCTTCTTAGAAAAATCGCGGATGGTTTTTGTTGCCATAGTGTGTATCGCCTCTCGTTCCAAGTGCAATGAATGCCAAGTGCAATAAATGGACGGACAGTGGCTTTCGCAAGCCGCTGAATGTCAACTGTTTTGGATGTTTGGTGGTGCCGCAGCCAAGATCGAATATTGTACACAAATCCTTGTGAGGCGGCCGCATATCGGCTCGATTGTGGCACGCGCTTTGCAGGAAAGTGAAAATCGCGTTATTGGACGCACTTGGGATTTATCTGATTTGGTCAGAAATTGTGTCACAGAATTATCACTAGGGGGGTTGACCGCCCGGCGCGCAGGTCCGAAAAACGCACTCGCCCGGCACGAGGCCGGGCGAGTGGAACGATCTTCGAACGGAGGCGAGACTTACTTGATCTCGACCTTGCCGCCGGCTGCTTCGATAGCAGCCTTGAGCTTCTCGGCGTCTTCCTTGGAGATCTTCTCCTTGACGGCCTTCGGGGCGCCGTCGACGACAGCCTTCGCATCGGCCAGGCCGAGACCAGTGGCCTCGCGGACGACCTTGATGACGTTGATCTTGTTCGCGCCGGCTTCCTTGAGGATGACGTCGAACTCGGACTGGGCTTCAGCAGCAGGAGCTGCATCGCCAGCCGGAGCGGCCATCATCATGCCACCGCCAGCAGCGGCTTCGATTCCGTACTTGTCCTTCATGTAGTCCGCGAGGTCAACCGCGTCCTTCAGGGTGAGGCTGGCGATCGAGTCGCCGAGGGTGGTGATCTTTGCTTCGAACGTCTTGGTTTCAGTAGCGGTCATTGTGGACTCCAAATCACTTGATGAACCTCCGAGTGGAACTGGAACGCCCAGTTTTTAACCCGCAAGCGGGCCAGTCGGAAGGTGGTTGGGTAACAGTCAGTGTCAGTAAGTATCAGTAACGGCAACTGGGATCAGAGCTCCCAGATGTGCCGGATTGATTTAGGCAGAGAGGGCTGAGATGGTTTCGCCCTTTTCCAGGCGCGATTCGATCTCTTTGACGATGCCCATCACGCGACCGCCCGGACCCTTGACGGCTCCGAGAAGATTGCGACCAGGGGAGAGGACCAGGGTGACGACGTTGGATTGCGCCTCTTCACGAGTCGGCATCTTGCTGAGCTGGGTGACGCCGGCCTTGCCTTCGTACACCACGCCTTCCAAGATGGCGGCCTTGAAGACGAACTGCTCAACAGTACGGGCCCACTTCACCAGATCGCGCGCGAGATCCACGACGCTGTCTTGTGAGTAGACGAGTGCTGATGGCCCGGCCAGGTGGGCGCCGAGTTGCTCGAGTGCGCCGCCCTTGAAGGCTTCGCGTGCGAGTGCGTTCTTGACGACAGCGACCTTGACGCTCTTGCGAGCAAAGTCGTTGCGCATCTTGTTGGTAGCGAGGGCATCGAGACCACGGATCTCGACGAGCACCGCGCCTTCGATGCCGGAGAACTTCTTACGGTACTCCTTGACGATCATCTGCTTGATTGGCTTAGACATGTTGTTGTTCCTGCGATGAATTCTGTGGGCGTCAGACTGCGACCGGGACGCCGGGGCTCATGCAAGCAGCTACGACGCACTTCTTGACGTAGAGACCCTTGGATGATGCTGGCTTGGCCTTGAGGATCGTCTGGACGAACGCGTTCAGGTTGTCGAGAAGTTGGTCGTCCTTGAACGACAACTTGCCGATGACGCCGTGGATGTTGCCACCATCGTCGTTGCGGTACTCCTGCTTACCTGCCGCGTATTCCTTGACGGCGTCTGCAACATTGGGAGTTACGGTGCCAGCCTTCGGCGAGGGCATGAGACCCTTCGGTCCAAGCACCTTTCCGAGCTTGCTGACGACGCGCATCATGTCTGGGCTTGCGATGGCGACATCGAATTCCATCCATCCGCCTTCGACCTTCGCAACCAGGTCATCAGACCCAGCTTCGACAGCGCCGGCGGCCTTCGCAGCCGCGACCTTGTCAGAACCGCAGAACGCAATGACGCGTGCGGTCTTACCAATGCCGTGGGGCAGGGCGATCGAACCACGAAGCGCCTGATCGGCTGCCTTCGGGTCGATTCCAAGGTGGAACACCACGTTGACCGTTTGGTCAAACTTGGTGGCCTTGAACTTGCGGAGCGCTGCGATTGCTTCGGCAGCGGTGACGGGATTGACAACTATGTGGCTCTGCGCAGCGCGCATGCGCTTGGAGTTGCCGACGATCTTCTTCACATCTTTGTTGGCGATAGCCATGGCTTTACATCCCCTCCACTGTCACGCCCATCGAGCGTGCGCTTCCCATGACGATGCGCATTGCAGCGTCAAGGCTGGTGGTGTTGAGGTCCTTGATTTTTTCTTCGGCGATCTTGCGGATCTGATCCTTGGTGATCTTGCCGACCTTCTGCGTGTGGGGGACTGGCGAGCCCTTCTCGATCTTGATCGCGTCCTTAATGAGCGCGGAGACCGGGGAGGTCTTGATTTCAATGTCGAAGCTCTTGTCAGCGTAAACCGTGACAATGCAACCGACCACGCGGCCGTTGAGGGCCTTGGTCAAGTCGTTGAACTTCGTGATGAACTGACCGGGGTTAACGCCGTTGGCGCCGAGGACAGGACCGAGCGGTGGGGCCGGAGTGGCCTTGCCGCCTGGTGCCATCAACTTAAATTGCTTCGTGACCTTCTTGGCCATGGTTCCTACCTCCGACCGAGCCGGCCCTACTTCGGGCGTAGCCAGTGTTCCCACATTGACAGGTGGAGTTCTGGCTCGGATCAGTCGTTCAAGCGGTGCGGGGTGAAGGGAGGGATGATAGCGATATCCCCTGTGAATGCAAGTGCATCACGGGGCGCTGTTTGGGAGTGTGAGAGCCAATTGGGAGGCAGGCGCCTTGGTTATCAGCCAGTCCACGCGCTCAAAAGGCTCCCGAGGTCGGCGCCTTCCACACGGCCGTTGCCGTCGAAGTCGGCTGGACCGCCGGGCGCGCCCCATTGTGCTAGGAACAAGCCAAGATCAGCGCCGTTGACGCGTCCATCATTGCTGAGGTCGAAGCGGTTCACTGTTCCACCCCGGGTCAGACGCGCCGCGGCGATGGGGGCTTTGGTCAAACCGGGACCTTCAAGTTGGGCGATGCAGCCTGCGCCGCCGCCCGCTTCGAAGAACTCGATGGTGATGGCGTGCTTTCCGGCAGCCAAGGCGATGGTTCCGGTGACTTCCTGCATGCC
>CAMDUB010000153.1 GCA_945878575.1 Phycisphaera mikurensis NBRC 102666
ACCTGCAGTCCGCCAAGACTGGATCGATCGAGTCAATGCTGTCGACCCTCGCCGGATGTCCGCACGGGGATTCGAGCAGCTCGGCGACCTGTACAACTGGGACGATGCGATCAACGCAATGGCCGCCTATCGCATGGCATGCACCGCAACCGGCGGACTGACCGCTCCGATCGCGGCAAAGTTCGGGATGGCGGCGCGCACGGCTGGTTCTCCGCGTGATGCGGCGGACGCACTGCGGTATTTCGCAGCCGCTGGCGGCAATGCCGAGTTCGGCGGCAATGGTGAACTCGCTCAATTGGCGATTGCACAGTTTCGCACTGCGGCGCCGACCCTTGTACTGGATGCGGCAATCAAGGGTCTCCAGGATGGCACCGCCCGCACCCGAGCGGATGCGGATGCTGCGATCGCCGACTGGCGCGAAGCGATGGCAGCTGGAAGTATGGACCGAGACTCTGCCGGCGCCCACCTGGCGAGCTTGATCGGCGCGCTCAATGCGTGGGGCATTGAGGCCCCGGGGACGCTGGTGGACTTTGATCCGTTAGGCCTTGCATGGGCCGGTCTCGCGCTGACAACCCTTGACCCCGCGAATAGCGTCGGTGTTGGAGCAATCGGCGGAGCATTGCGGGCTGCAAGTCTGAGCGGAGATCCATCGGCCATACTTGAAATCGCCGAGCTCGCCGCATCCGTTGGCCCAGCGCCGAACAACGCCGCGCTCAACGAACTGTACTTTGCGGCAGGTCGGATGCTCTTGGTCGACTCACTGGAGTCGAAGGTCATCGGGAAACGTTTGCTCGAGCTCTCTATCGCAGCCGAAGAACGCGGGCACCCAGACACATTTCAGACGATGTCGAGCTGGCAGATGTCGCTGCTCCGTCTCGCCAATCACTTCATCGAAGCTGGCGACGTCGATGGCGCCAAGGAAGCGATCCTTCGTCTCAAGACGGCAAAACTTGAAGGCTTCGTGCTCTCGAGCCTATCAGGCACGGAAGAAAACTTAGCGTTGCTCGAAGCCGACGAAGCGCCCGATCCGCAGCCTGCCACGAACCCCGCAGCCAACACACGACTTCCGGCGCCGCGGGCGGAAACTGCATCGTTGCCTGAAGTGTCATCGGCACCAAGCTTGCAGGTGCAGCTTGCCAACACGCCCACCGAACCCACGCCAGTACAAGAGACCAGCACAAATGCGCGTGGAATTGCACTCACTCTCTTTGTAGTGGTAGCAGTCGCTGCCATCCTCGGCGGGTGGATCAGGCGACCGGGGTCCAGCCCACTCAATCCATGAGGTGCCCAAGACCGCTCGACCGCAGCACATTCCGGAAGCTGTCACTAAACACAAAGTTGTGCTCAGGGAACGCCAGCCCGCTCATGTTCTGGTCCACATGGCTGAACATGATTTCGGTCTCGCCGATCTTCTCCCACTGCCCGGTACGGTGATCCATGCGCTCGATGGTTCCCGAAGTCCCCGCACCCATCGGATCGATGCGCTCAATACGCGCGTCGTAGCGAATGCACTGGCCAGGAATCACGTCGGCGTTGATCTCGGCGCGCTGAATCTTCGCCAAGACCACCTTCTCTTTGAAACGCCGCAAACTCCCCACCAAGATGCCGGCCGTCTGCGCCATGCCTTCAATCATCAGACTTGCAGGCATCACCGGCTGCGCAGGAAGCGTCGCCGTGGCCGGGAAATGCTCGTGCAAATGCTCTTCCGCGAGCGACACATTCTTGATCGCTACCAGACGCTTGTCCGGCTCGTAGGTCACGATCGTGTCGATCCACATCCAGCGCATTGCGGCAGATCTCCGTTATAAAAACGGCGCGCGCCGGGAGCACCGGCGCGCGCGAGAATTACTTCTTCAGCTTGATGTCGATGAAGTCGCACAGGCTCTTCACCGTGAAGATCTTGGCAAGACCCTTCACGTTGCGATCGCTGGCGAACACCGAGACGTCCACATGCGGCATGCGCTCCTGCAGCACGGCCATGCCGGCGTCGGTGAACTTGCCGTCCTTCACAAAGTCCGGGTTGGACATCATGTTCTCTGGGAACAATTCGCCCTGCTCGATCTTGAAGGCCTTCTCCGGGGTGGAGAATTTCTTCTCGAGCTGGAACTGAATGTCCAGAAAGTCGATGCTCTCGGCACCAAGGTCTTCGGTCAGGGTGGCAGTGGCGATGATGTCGTCCCGATCCGCACCCAGCGCGTTCTCGAGGACGTCGGTCACCTTCTCTTCAATCTCTGCGCGGGAAATAGCCATCGTGTCTCCGTCTAGTGGCATCCTTGCACGCGGGCCCGCCATGGGCGCCGCACGATCCCAGGTCACCCCTGGGATGGGGTTTGCGGAGGAATCCGCAAGGGACGCAGTGTAAATCTTCCGGAGACAGCCGTCTCTGGTTCCACTGCGACCTTCTCGTCTACGCGATGTCGGCGAACAATGCCCACGCCCTTGAACAAGAACGAGCCGTCGGGCAGTTCCTTCTCAAGCTGAACATCCACTTCCAGGGCCTCCCCGGGGCGGACAAATGAGCCATAGCGCATGGCTTTGGCGCTGCCGAGCACCATTCGGGGGTGCCCGCGCTGCTCCAACAGGGCCCGCGCAGCCTGCACCAGGGCCTCCAGCATGAACACGCCGGGCAGCACTTGGAAGGTTGGGAAGTGGTCCTGGAGGTACTCCTCGGCCAGGGTCACCTGCTTCACCGCTCGGACTCGGTCCGGGGTCTGCTCAAGAATCATGTCGATCAGCGCAAAGTGCATTGCGGCGGGATGGTAGCCGCGGACGGAAAGGTCCGCAAAGATCGTCCAAATACCCCCGAAACTGCCGATGGAGTCCTCATATGGCTCGTTCGAAGACCGCATCGACTTCAACCGTTTCGCACTTCTGGAATCGCCCCGAATTTCGCGCCCGCGTCGCGTGGGTGGCGGCAGCCTTGGGCATTGCATCGCTGATGCTTGCGCTGGGTTCCTTCAACTACGCGGACTGGCCGTCGCAGGCCGTCGCGGTGCACAACACGCCCGCTGCCAATCTCATGGGTCAAGCAGGCGCCACCATCGCGTACTGGACCTATGCCATCTTCGGATGGGGAACATGGTTTGCCGTGCTGCTTGCAGCGGCGGCCATCACCGCCATGCCGTTTGGATTTCGCGCGCAACATCTATGGCTGCGCGTGATCGGCGCGGCCATCCTGGTGCTGGCTACCGGCGCGCTGCATGCGTTGTGGTTCCCATGGCTTGGGCCAGTAGCCGGAGTTGAAGCTGGACTGATCCCACAGTGGGCTGCAGCACAACTCGACGCTCGCTTCAGCGATTTTGCCGCCAGCCTTATTCTTCTGTGCGCAACCGTGATTGGTGCAGTGGTTGCTGCTGACGAAGTGGTGTTCCGAATCCCCGGAGCAGTCATGCGCGGGCTCTCGTTCTTAGAGCCGATCTGGCAGTACGACTGGGCCGGCTTCTTTGCATCACTCACCGGCAAGCACCGCGCCACGCCCGCACTCGCGGGTGGAGCGGTCAACACCTCCCCTGCCCTGCGCCGCGCAGGTGCCCGCGCCAGCACCGCCGTACTGGAGGAAGACGAAGACTCCGCCGACAACGTTCAAGTGCTCGATCCGTCTGACGCGAAGCGTGATGAAGATGAGGACGAGGACGAGGATGAGGGCGAAGACGAAGATGAAGATGAGGACGAGGATGAAGACGAGGACGAAGACGAGGATGACGACGAAGACGAAGACGAGGACGAGATCGATGCCGCTCCTGCCGTTCCTGTGCGAAATGCGCTGAGCACCGAGGAACTGCAGGCGAAAATCTCGAAGCTTCCCGTCCGCATCGCGCAGACCGCCAAGAAGCCCACGGTGCGCGACGAGGACATCCCGCGCACGGTCGACTACTCGGGCTACAAGTTCCCAGGGATCGACCTGCTCGCCGACCCGACCGGGAACTTCTCCACCGAGATGGAGCAGTTCGTCCGCGAGCAAGCGACGAAGCTGACGGCCGCGATGCGGATCTACGACATCGAGGGCGAGGTGAAGCAGATCGACAGCGGACCGGTGGTGACCCTCTACCACATCGAGCTCGCAGAAGGTGTCCGTGCAGCCCGGCTGCAGCCGGTCGCGGACGACCTTGCGCGCAAGCTCAAGGCTCCGAACATCCGGATCATCAACAACCTCGTCGGAAGCGGCTCGGTCGGCATCGAGGTGCCGAATCCGAAGCGCGAGCAGGTGCGGCTCAAGGAACTGATGACGGGACCGAAGGCGGTCGACATGGGCCTCCCCATGTTCCTCGGCAAGGACGCCTCCGGCGAGCCGCTTGTGCTCGACCTCGCCGAGCAGCCGCACATGCTGATCGCGGGCACCACCGGCAGCGGCAAGAGCATCTGCATGAACACCATCATCATGAGCTGGCTCTACACGAAGCGGCCGGACGAGCTGAAGCTCTGCCTCGTCGATCCGAAGATGGTCGAGATGGCACAGTTCGCCGAGGTTCCGCACCTCATGGCGCCGGTCGTGACCGACATGTCCAAGGCGGCCGGGATCCTCGAATGGGCCGTGCGCCACATGGAGGAGCGGTACGAGCTGCTCAAGTCCGCCAAGGTTCAGAAGATGCGGGCGTACAACGAGCTCGGCGAGGATGAGCTTCGGTCGAGGATGAACCCCAGCAGCGACGCTGCCTGGGCACGCATTCCGAAGAAGCTGCCGTTCATGGTCTTCGTCATCGACGAGCTCGCCGACCTGATGATGCAGCACAGGGAGGTAGAGCAGTCCATCGTGCGGATCGCCCAGAAGGCCCGAGCGGTGGGCATGCACCTGGTTCTCGCGACGCAGCGGCCGCAGGCGAACGTCGTGACCGGACTCATCAAGTCGAACATGCCCTGCCGCGTCGGCTTCCGCGTGGCGAGCGCGATGGACAGCAGAATCGTGCTCGAGCACAAGGGCGGCGAACTGCTGCTCGGCAAGGGTGACATGATGGTCGTACCGAACGGCGCACACGAGCCGATGCGCTCGCAGGGAACCTACGTCGACGACAGGGAGATTCGTTCGGTCACGGATTTCCTCCGCACCGTCGCCACGCCGAACTTCGAGCGCACCCTGGTCGCCATCAAGGGCCCGGGCGGCTCGTGCGAGGCCGGCGGAGAGGGTGGCAATTCCACCTCCAGCGGCGAGCGCGACCCGCTGTTCGACCGCGCGGTCGAGATCATGATCGAGACCAACCGCGGCAGCGTCAGCATGCTGCAGCGCAAGATGTCGATCGGCTACGGCCGCGCCAGCCGGCTGGTGGACCAGATGGCCGAGGCCGGCATCCTTGGCGAGGCGCGCGGCGCGAGCCCGCGCGAGGTGCTCATCACTAAGGCCGACTGGGAACGCATGAAGCAGATGTTGGCCGACGGCGGCCGCGAGCTCACCGACGAGGAGCGTCGCCTCGCCGAGAAGGTCGACCAGGAGAGCGACGCGTTCCAAGATTCGTTCGACGATGACACTGAAAAGGATGAAGACGAATGAGTATCGCCCCGCTCAGCCCAGAAGTGATTCGCCGCGGTCTTGATGCTGCTATCGCACAAGCCGAGAAGAGTTGGAGTGAAGGTGGGATTCCCATCGGTAGCTCACTGCTCGATGCGTCCGGCAATGTGGTTGCTGCTGGTCACAACATGCGCGTGCAATCCGGCGACCCAACGGCACACGCCGAAGTC
This sequence comes from Phycisphaera mikurensis NBRC 102666, assembly GCA_945878575.1. Taxonomy (GTDB): domain Bacteria; phylum Planctomycetota; class Phycisphaerae; order Phycisphaerales; family SM1A02; genus UBA966. Next base: position 5,671 of record CAMDUB010000153.1, read on the forward strand.
AGTTGCATCCGCAACGCTGGCCGGCGCCGCGATTGGCGCCACCTGACGTTGGTGAGCACGCTGAGCCCGTGCCCGATGTGCTCTGGTACTGCCATCCTGTTCAAAGTCCCGCGCGTGGTCATCGGTGAACATCGAACCTTCATGGGCGCGGAAACCTGGATGCGCGCCAATGGAATTGAACTCACCGTCCTTGACGACCCGCGCTGCATTGCACTGATGGAGCGCCTGCAACGTGAGAAGCCCGATCTTTGGGCTGAGGACATCGGGGAGTAGCAGGCGTTACGGACCGGCGAATCACCCTCGCCGCCCAGCGCCCTGCCCCGCAATTCACGCATACAGCCTGCATAAACGGCAATCGCGCACGAAAAATCGTGCGCGATTTGCATTGCATCACTTGCAGACTGCCTTGCCGCATTCCATCCTTCGTCTGTTCCTACACGGACGCACCATGCGCAGTATCTGGCACATCTTCCAACAAATCGCCACGCACTTGAACCACAAGTTCAGTCGAAACGAAACTTCTGGAGGCCACCTGCAACCACGACCGATTACGGTCGGCGTCCGTGCACGGAACACGAATCACTCGCCGCATCGCCCGCGGCACCGTTAAGGTGACGGGAGGATGTGGAAGGGACAATGACCGGTGTGCTGCCCGAGAAGTGTGGGCAGCCCCGGTCGAATTGTTGGGCGAAGTGAACATATAGCACTGCTCAAACGAGGCGCACTCAGCGCTCGGAAAAACAACAACACCCGGCTGAACCGGGCGCTGCGTGATTTATCTATTGAAACGTCAGATCACTTGAAGGTGGACTTAAAAGTCTTCACCGCCGCGCCGAACTGATCTTCAAGTCCCTTGAAGGACTTCTTCTCCGTCAGTTGATCACGGAGCGACTTGGCTGGACCATGGAAGTATTCCTGAAGCCCCTTCTCAAAGGCATTGACCTTGGTGAGGGCCACGTCATCCAGATAGCCACGCGACGCTGCGAACAGTGAAATGCACTGGTCAATGACCGTGAACGGAGTGAACTGGGTCTGCTTCAAGAGTTCAACCATGCGCGCGCCGCGGTCAAGCTGGCGCTGCGAAGAGACGTCGAGTTCCGTTCCGAGCTGAGCAAACGCCTCCAGCTCGCGGTACGCCGCCAGGTCAAGACGCAGCGAACCGGCGACTTCCTTCATCGCCTTGATCTGCGCATTACCACCGACGCGGCTCACCGAGATACCCACGTTCACGGCGGGACGAACACCTGCCGAGAACAACTCAGGCTGCAGGTAGATCTGACCGTCCGTGATGGAAATCACGTTGGTTGGGATGTACGCAGACACGTCGCCTTCCTGCGTCTCGATGATCGGCAGAGCAGTCAGCGAGCCGCCGCCGTTGGCGTCGGACAGCTTGGTTGCACGCTCAAGCAAGCGGCTATGCAGATAGAAGACGTCGCCCGGATAGGCCTCGCGTCCTGGCGGACGGCGAAGGAGGAGCGAAAGCTCGCGGTACGCAACGGCCTGCTTCGACAAATCGTCGTAGACGATCAGCACGTGCTTCGGAGTCTTGCCTTCCTTGCCCTGCCACATGAAGTATTCGCCCATCGCGCATCCCGAATACGGGGCGATGTACTGAAGCGGAGCAGGAGCGGAACTACCAGCGTTGACGACGATGGTGTAATCCATCGCGCCGTTCTTGCGGAGCATTTCAACAACGCTCGCTACCGTGGAATCCTTCTGACCGATAGCAACGTAGATGCAGACCACGGCTTCCGGGGTGCCCCAGTACTGCTTCTGGTTGATGATGCAGTCAAGGCAAACAGCGGTCTTGCCTGTCTTGCGGTCGCCGATGACCAGCTCGCGCTGACCACGACCCACGGGAATCATGCTGTCAATCGCCTTGATTCCGAACTGGAGCGGCTCCTTGACGGGCTGACGCGCAGCGATGCCGGGCGCAACGATGTCAACCTTACGGGTCTGCGAGGTGCGGATCGCAGGACCGCCATCGACGGCAACGCCGAGCGGATCGACCACGCGTCCGAGCAATTCTGGACCCACTGGCACTTCCAAGATGCGCCCGGTGGCCTTCACGGTATCGCCTTCGCGAATCAGGTCCGTGTCACCAAAGAGCACCGCGCCAACGGTCTCGGTCTCCAGGTTCATGGTGAGACCAGTGACTGACTTGCCACTCTGCGTCTGGAACTCCAAGAGCTCACCAGACATGACCTTGCCGAGTCCGTAGACGCGGGCAATGCCGTCGCCCACTTCGACCACTTGGCCGACCTCGGAGATCTCCAGCTGAGAGGTGAAGTTCTGAATTTCCTGCTTGATGACGGAGGTGATCTCGTCGGTCTTGATCTTCATAGTGTGCCTTTCGAAAGAAGCGTGGCTTGGTGCGCGCAAAGCGCTGAGAGCAGTGTGAATTGTTTAGGAGAGGAAGGTGCCCGCGTCGCGGCCGGCAAGGCCCTTGTCGAGGAGCGTGGAACGCATGCGGCGCAATTGGGCGGCCACGGAGCCGTCAATCAATTGATCACCGATGCGCAGTTTCAAACCACCAATCATGGCGGGGTCTGCGTAGAAGTGCAACACTGGCTGCTTGCCGAGCGAACGAGTGAGGTCGTCCACCAAGGTCGCCTGCGTCGCTGCATCAATTGAACCAGACACAGTGAACACATCAACTTCGATGCGTCCAAATGCGTCCTGCTCCATGGCGTCGTACGCATCCTCAATGGAGAGAAGTTGAGCCAGTCGGCCCTTGCGATTGAGCACCAAGATGAAATTCAAGAACGTGTCAGTGACTCGTCCCTTGAAGATCCGCGTCAGTGATGCGCCGCGCTGTCCAGGATCGATGATTGGCGAGCGGAACAACTCCAACATACTGCGGTCGGCGCGCACAATCGCACACACTTCACGGAGTTCTTCGCCCATTGCCGCCACGCCGGGATTACCGCCGAGCTCGCGAGCAAGCTCAAACAGCGACCGTGCATAGACCTTTGCGACTTCGTCGATCTGAGTGGCCATGGTGCGTTCCTCAGCGGCGGCTGGAGCCGAGTTCCTGAAGCGACTCTTGCACGAGGCGCTGGTTGTCTTGATCATTCACCTGACGGCGCAGAATCTTGCTGGCAATTTCTGTTGCAAGCATCGCGGACTGCGCTTGCAGATCAGCAACGGCAGCCTTGCGAGCAGCTTCGATATCTGCGTTGGCGCGCGCCACGCGCTCGGCAAGCTCTTGCTCGTTCTTCGCCTTGAGTTCATCAGCGATGCGCTGCGCATCAGCACGCGCCTGCTTAATCAGGTTCGCGGATTCTTCCCGTGCGTTGGCAAGGCTGCGTTCAAACTCAGTCTGGGCAGCCTTGGCGGCAGCACGGGCTTCTTCTGCACCCTTGATTTCGCCAACAATCTTCGCGTTGCGGTCATCTAGACCCTTGGCGACCGTTGGCCAGACAAAGTAAGCGAGTGCGATGAAGACCACGCCGAAGACCACAAATGCTGTGGCTGCTGGCAGGATCTGGAATGAGACCGGATTGGCGCCGCCTTCGGAGGCGAGAATCAGGAGAGCGTTCATGGGTGGCTCCAAATATGTTTCCAAGCGTGGTTCCGCCCGCGGGGTGCGGGCTTCGTGAATGGGTTCCCGCCCTTTTCAGGACGGGAACCCGAATGTGTTGGCTGATGAATCAGCCGCGCGGATCACTTGTTGATGCCGAGCAGCGAAACAACCACTGCGAAGAGGGCAACACCCTCGACGAGTGCGGCGGTGAGAATCATGTTGGTGAAGATGCGGCCGCCCATTTCTGGCTGACGAGCGGTGCTCTCGTTGGCCGAGGCGCCGATCTTGCCGATGCCGAGGCCGGCGCCGAGAACTGCGAATCCGCCGACGATGCCGGCGCCGATGCCGACGCCCATGCCCTTGAAGTCAGCGACTGGGGCGACTGCGCCATCGGCGAAGACTGAGGCGGTTGCCGCAGCTGCGGCGATGAGGGCGAGGGTGGTGATCTTCTTCATGCGTGTGCTCCGAGGTTTGGTTTGACGCCGTGAACCGCGTCGATCAAGAATTGCCTTCCGCGGTCCACGTGGCGGGAAGGGAAGAAATTTTCGGGCATTCAGCCCTGGTTCAGTACTAGTGCGCAGCCTTCGGCGAATGAGTATCCGCGCTGACGGAACCGTGGTGATCTTCGTGGCCGTGTTCCTCGTCATGATGATCCTCGCCGTGTGACATCTGTGAGATGAACACCGCAGTGAGGAACATGAAGACGAACGCCTGCAGGAAGGCAACGAAGAGTTCGAGGAATGAGATGACCACAGCGGCTACGCCAGCAACCAGCGAAATTCCGCTGACTGCGGCAATGCC
>CAMDUB010000154.1 GCA_945878575.1 Phycisphaera mikurensis NBRC 102666
CGCAACAAAAAAGCGATCGGCCCCGGCGAACCGGAGCCGATCAGAAGTAGTGCTGAGACGACCTTGTTCGCACGCCAGCGATGAGAGCCCACAGAATGGCGATCGCCAGTCATCGTCCCTTCAAGGCTCCGGCGTGCATTCGATGTCGGGCGTAGTCAAGTGCCGAAGCCCATCAGGACGGCTATGAAGATGCTCCCAGCGGCCAGACCGACCGCGAGCATCCGCGAGCTTGCAGCGCGGGCCAGCAGCTTGGCAAGGACGCATCCGAGAACCCCAACCGCCAGACCGATGAGCGGCTTCACGATTCGGTCATTGTCATGCCATGTAGTGCCCAGTTCAGTGAGATGTTCCGCACCACGGAGCGGAGTTGCCGCGGCAATCAGTACCAACCACATGATCAGGCCCATCGGAATCGAAAGTGCGACTCCGCAGGCAAGCAGGATGACTTGAAAGGTGACTGAACGCGGTTGCGCGATTGCCACCCCGAGAGCCCACTGCGGCGCCAGTTTGTCACCAGGCTCGGCTGGTGAGCGATGCGGGGTTCCAGGTCTATCTACATCGACCGTGTGCGAGTGATCTCCGCCTCGACGTTGACCCCGCGCCAGAACTGACCAGATGGTGAACGCCAAGAGAGGTCCGCCGACCAAGATCGCAATGATGATCAAAGGCTCTCCGAGAACGTACCCGCTGCTCGCAGCGGCCGCGACGAACAGCACGAGAGCCGAAAGCACAGCGCCGAGCCCAACAACGGCCACCAACGACCGGAAGATTGGTGATCGTGTCAGTGTCGCTCTCCTTGAGAGGCACGGTTATACAAGGATTGCTGTTGACATCGCGCAAATGCGATTCAAGCCCTGGGCCGCCGGCGCGCCGTCCCACTCGAGGTCGGCACCTCGTGGGGCCCGACGTGGGCAGATGCGTGAGCGAGGCCCGAAGACTTTGAAAATTCCGACACCGATGCGGCGGGAACCGTGCCCGGGCGCAGTTCTTGGTGTATAGGAGCCCCCATGCGAACCGAACAGACACGTCATCGCGCCCGATCCGCCTTCGCGTCCTGCCATGCCCGACGCCTGGGGATTCGTTCCGTCCTCGCCGGAGTGCGTGCGGTCATCGTCGCGTCCGCGGCGACCATCGCGCCAGTTGCCCATGGGATCGTCGTGCAGGCGCAGGGCGCGTCCCAGGCAGCACCGACGGTCGACCCGGCGGTCGTGGCGCGGATCCGTGCGCTGAAGGCGGAGGCGTCCCGTCTCCAACAGCAGCGTCAGACCGCGCCGGGCGAGGAGTTCATGGAGATGCAACGACGGATCGAGCAGATCACCGCCGATGTCTCCGGCATGCCCGAGACGGAGTGGACCACGTGGGTCATGCCGTTCCCGTCGGTGCTCGGCAGGGTTGCCAAGGACCCGAGCCAGCCCCGCAGCACCGCGACCTACATCAGCGAGGCCGTGCGCCGGGCGGAGGCGCGTGTCCGCGGGATCGGGTTCGGCGACATCGAGTTCACCGTGTCCAACAACCTGTCCGAGGTGGTCGTGCGCGGCGAGCGCTGGATGGTGGCGCTGGCGGCGGAGGCGATGCGCGAGGAGGTCGAGCATGTCTGGAACCGTTTCCAGGCGATGGAATCGGAGCGGATCGCCCTCGAAGTACAGGAGCGCGAGAACAAGGCGAGCGAGGCCCGCGCCGGGCTGATCCGGCTCGACTGGGCGGGCGGCACGCTCCAGGACTTCGTCAAGGCCGTGCAGGGGATGGCGCCACAGCAGCCGGTGAACGTGGTGCTGCTCGACGACGGCGCAGCGGCCGCAGCGGTCAACGCGGTGAAGATCGCCCCGATCTCCGTGCGCGACGTGACGCCCACCGCGCTGTTTCGGTCACTCGTCCACCTGGCTCCCGAGGGATCCCAGCTGATCGTCACCGTCACGGGTGACATGGCGGCTGCGGCTGGCGATGCAGAGCCCGGCGCCCGCGATGCTGGCCGCGCTACCGGCGCGCCGATCATCACTATCCGGGCGCGCCGGGTGGTGGGTGCTGCGGAAGCCGCTGCGAAGGCGGCCCAGCCGTCGGTCGTGGTCATCGACCTGAGCCAGTACCTCGACTGGGAAGGGAACGGCATCGAGAGCGGCCCGGCGAAGGAACGTCTTGACCGGCTCATGGACGCCGTCGGCGCCGCACTCGCGCTCGACGATCGGCCCGTCGTCGCGGCGCAACTTCGGATCCACGCGCCGACTGGACTGCTCTTCGTGAAGGGCGACGAAGGCCAGGTGTCCCTCGTCCACGAGGTGATCGATCGCATCGTCGGCCAGTAACGATGAGTCGCCTCCAGGTTGCTCCCAAGACGACGCCACGTGCCTTCCGATGAACACGCCGAGACCATTGCACCGGACTGCGAGCTGCCGCGTGCCGATCGGGACGCGGCATGGATCACGCGCGAACTCAGGAACGGATCGCACGATGCACTCGCCGATGCATACGATCGGTTCGCCGAGGCGATCGTGCGCGACGTGCGTCGCCGGACTGGGCGCGACGAGGCGTTCGCGCTCGACTGCCTGCAGGAGACCATGGTGAGGCTCGCGGCGAATCCGCCGGCCTGCTCGTCCGACGGGGAGCTCAGTGCGTGGCTCCGGGTCGTGGCCATCCGCGTGGCGCGCACGGCGCTCGTGGCCGAATCGCGGCGGGTCCGGCGCGAGCGCGCACATGCGGCGGAGCGTCGGTCGGCCCACGTCGATGGCTCGGCAGTCGAACGCCGCGCCGAAGACGACGAGGCCGACCTGGATCGCGTGCTGTCGCAGCTTGATGACGATGAACGCGAACTCCTGCGGCTTCGCGTGGTGCAGGGATGGTCCATCCCCGCAATTGCCCGGTGGATCGCGATGGAGCCACGACGGGTCGAGAGCAGGGTCCGGCGCGTGCTCGCGCGGCTGCGCGAACGGGGGCGCGCATGACGGCCGACGATCCACGCAGTGCCGTGCTCGCGCATCGCGCGCAGGTCCTTCAGGCCGCGGGGCATGCGCTCGAGCGATCGGTCCGGCGCCGGGGCGTGCGTCGGCGGCTGTCCTCCGCAGGCATCGTGGCGCTGCTGGCGGTCGGGGCGCTGGTCGCGGGATGGCCCAGGCCTGCGGTTACCTCCGCGCCCGCCCGTCGCAACGTCGCTCTCACGGTCCTCCGCGGTGGCGAGTCCCCCGCCAACGTCACGGTCATCCGCGGAGGCCAGAGAGACACGATCGCGCTGCGCCCCATCGGCGATGACGAACTCGATGCCGAGCTGCTGTCCGCCTTCGGGCAGCGTTTCGGTGCCGTCGGCGTGATCCGGCAGGGGCGGATGGTCGCGGTGATCGACGCTGCCACCGGGCAGTCGATCGCGCTCGGGCTGCGTCCGGCGGACGAGTGAGCCTTCGGCGGCGCATCAGGCCAAGCGCGGCGACCCGCGGTCCGGGATACTGTCTGCATGAACCCCATCAACCCGCAGCAGCCGACATGGGACGCCGTCGACCGGGCGCTCGAGCAGTGGCTGGCGCCACAGGATGATGCCCTGCTGGCGGCGCAGATGTCGGCCGAGCGCGCCGGGCTTCCGCAGATCGCCGTCTCGCCCGCCCAGGGTCGACTGCTCGAGGTGCTTGCCCTCGCGATCGGAGCGCGGCGCATCCTTGAGATCGGCACGCTCGCGGGCTTCAGCACGATCTGGCTCGCCAGGGGGCTGGGCCCGGGCGGTTCGCTCGTCACGCTCGAACTCGATCCGGAACGCGCACGGCTCGCCCGGGAGAACATTGATCGTGCTGGTTGCGGAACGACCGTGGAGATCGTGGTCGGCCTGGCGGCCCATTCGCTCGAGACGCTGAGGGCCACGGGTGTGCCACCGTTCGACCTCGTCTTCATCGATGCGGACCGGGAGCAGTGCGCGACGTACCTCGAGCACTCAATCGCGCTGTCGAGGCCGGGCACGCTGATCATCGTCGACAACGCCGTGCACCGCGGCCGCGTCATCGAGCAGGGGACCGGCGATCCGAGCGTCGAGGGCGTGCGGTCGATGATGGATGCCATCCGGCGGCATCCGCGGCTGAAGGCGGCGGGTATCCAGACCGTGGGTGCCAAGGGCTACGACGGAATGGTGCTTGCACTCGTGGGCGATGCGCCGCGCGCTGCCGGTGACCCGCTCGACATCCTGCTGCGCCACGACGCCTGGGCGACGCGCGAGGTTCTTCGCGCGTGCAGCGGACTGACCGACGAGCAATGGCACCGCCGCTTCGAGATCGGTCCCGGGTCGCTGCACGACGCGTTGACGCACGTGGTGGGCGCCATGCTGCGCTGGGCCAATCGCATCGACGGTCCGCCGACCGAGCTTCGGCCATCGATCGAGGGCATTGCGCGGCGAACGCCTGCAGAACTGCTGGCGCTCCTCGAAGCAGCAGAATCGGGGCTCGCGGCAAGCGCGGATCGCGCGCGGGCACGCGGCCTCGGCACGCAGTTCGACGTGACGCTCGCGGGCAAGACCCA
>CAMDUB010000155.1 GCA_945878575.1 Phycisphaera mikurensis NBRC 102666
AGAGCCGTTGCGAATTCCTCGATCGGGCCGGTGGCACCGAAGACCGCCTCGCCGTAACCGTTGCGGTGCGCTTCGCGGAACGGCCGTCCGCCCGCACCGACGATGCGGTCGCCTGCGAACACCAGGCCATGCGCCGGCGAGTTCGCGAACACGTAGCGAATCACGAGTGACTTCGGCGCATCGGCCACGAGCTCCGCGCGCATACCCGTGATGCCAAGGTTGTAGTACCAGCCCGGGACCTCGGCATCGGGGCCGGCATCCGCACGCTGGTTCCAAGGGTGGCCGCTCTCGTCGTAGTGGACCTGTGCGCAAGCGAATGCACCGGGTGCCACGATCGCGGCAACCGTCACAACGAGCTCAACGATGCGGGTTGCGTGGCGTTTCATGGCATGGACGGTATCCAGTGATGACGCCCAAGCCCACCCCCGTCAACTCACCACCGCTGGCTCGAGCACCGTGATCCGTGCTGCCGCGCCCTGCGTGTCAAGGCGCATGCGCACGCCCTGCGCAAGCGTCAGCATCGGCGTCGTGTGGCAGCAGTCGAAGTCGGTCGCGATCGGGAAGGCAGGCTCGCGCCTGAGTTCACCACGGATCGGTGCGGGCATCGCGCAGGTGACGGCTCCAGCGGCTCGGTGCGACAAGTTCACGCGGTCCAGCCAGATGCCGAATCGTCGCATCAAGGAATGAATCGACCATCTCGTGCGGCAGTTCGGGCCACTCGCCGAAGCTCGGCATCACGGCGGGCCCGTAGAAGGTCGACAGCCCCGAATGGCGCATGAACGCGAGGTGCAGTGAGGTGATGTCGCTGTAACCGCAGAAGCTCTTGGGATTCGCCCGCCCCGATGTGAGCAGCCCACCCGCCAGATTTCCGAACTTTCGCCCAACTCCCCCGATCGCGCTCTCCGGTTCACGGCGATCCGAGCGTCCGAGCGTTTCCGGGGCAGGGTGGCCTTTCCGGCACAGTCCGGCCCGCTCCCCCGATCCGCGATCACAAATGCGAGAGCGCGAAACGCCAACCACGGCGCCCCACGCGGGCCGATTCGGCCACGCCGCCAGTCAACGAAAAGACCCGCCTCGACTTCGAGGCGGGCCTTGAACTCCCCGATCGAACCGGCTTCAAATGGGGGTCGAGTCGCCCGTGGTGGGCCGAGTCATAACCCGAAGTCGACGACCTGTTCGAGGCGCTGGGCAACCGGGACGAGCCACGGACGTCGCCTTGCCCACGTGCATGATGCGGCTGAGCATGACGCAACTCAATTCGTGTGTTTGGCGCTTTGACGCTTTGACGTCATGAGCTACTCTGTCTCCATGGCTACCGCCCGTCGTTCCACCGTCTACTTCGATCCCGCCGTGCACCGGGCGCTCCGGCTGCACTCCGCCGCCAGTGACCGGAACCTGTCCGAGGTCGTGAACGAGATGGTCCGTCGGGCGCTGAAGGAGGACCTGGCCGATCTCGCCATTGCCCGCAAGCGCCGCAGCGAGCCGAGGCACTCCCTCGAGTCCGTGGTGAAGGAGCTGCGGCGCCGTGGCAAGCTATGAGGTGAGGCTGACGCGCTCGGCGCGCAAGGAGCTGGGCGCGGTCGACTCGAGAGACGATCGGGCTCGGCTGGTCGCGGCCATGGAGCGGCTGGCGAGCAATCCACGCCCGGTTGGGTCCGTGAAGCTGGCCACCAGCGACAGCACCTACCGAATCCGGGTGGGGAACTACCGCGTCATCTACGAGGTGCTCGACAGGCTGCTGGTCGTCGACGTCATCAGGATCGGACACCGGCGCGAGGTCTACCGCTAGCGGAGTCCGTCTACCTGCGGCAAGCACCTCCGTTCCTTCGGCGCGGAGTCCCGGCAGCGCTCGATGCATCTCTCGTCCACCGTGAGCACCTGCAAGTTGCTGGGAAACGATCGCTTCGTAGTCAACGCCGTCGGGAAAGGATCGTTTCCGCTGGCAGTGGGAACCGTAAGGAATTCAGCCCAGGATTTCTTACAAGCCGTTGCCGAACTTGGAACCTACGGCCCTTTGTCCCATGGCGTGGTCGCGGCCGAGTCCGGGATTACTCGCAGCCGGTTTGGCTCAGGAATCAGGGGGAAGACCACCGCGGCAACCAATAGAGATCATGAGGCAGAGGTAGAACGTCATCGGATCGAGTTTGAGGAGGACAAACTCGTTGACACGGCGTCAATCGTGTGCCGGCCTTAAGCCGCAAAGGCTTCGGCCTCTCGACGCTCAGTGCTCGTTCGCAACGGGAGCCAGCAGCCGCCCGAGCTCACGCACCAGCAACTCGCCATCTACTTCGGGTACGAAGTCTCGATTGGCCCGCTGGTACTCCAGCAGGCGCAGTCGGCCGAGTCCATTCGCGGGCGCGAGGAGCGAGTCGATCGTGCGCTTGGCCTCGGCGATCTCCTCGTGGCCGGCGTACTGGCGTGCGAGCCTCGCGGACGCCTCGATCTCCTCCTCGGTGAGCAGCCCGACGATCCGGTACAGGTCCATCGCGTGGTGGCGGCCTTCCTGCTTGTCCGGGTCGCCGACCCGATCGCGGAGCGCCCCGAGCTTCATCAGGGCATAGGGGAAGGCGCGCGGGATCAGGACGTGGCAGGCCGCCTCGCTTCCGTCCGATCGCCGGCCACTGAGCGGCAGGCGGATCAGGTCCGACTCGATGCCAAGCGCCTCCCGCGTTGCGAAGGCGTGCAGCCCCGACTCTCCGCCGAGGCCCCTCGGCCGGGCGCGGGAGCCCTTCAGCCGGACCGCGTCCGCGTGCTCGCCCAGAGGGCCGACCATGACGTCCAGCAGCACGTCGGTGCCGGATACCCGGCGGCTGAACTTGAGCCACCGCGCTTCGGGGACGACGGTGAAGCCGAGCCCGTCGAGCGCGGCCCGATATCGGGACACCTCGTCCTTGCTGGCGATGACCTCCGCCCGGAGGAAGAGATCGACGTCCTGGGTGGTCCGCGCGGGCGGGAGCCGGTCCATGGGGAGCAGCGTCCTCGCCCCCGTGGCGCGCAGTCGCTCCTGCTTGAGGTACAGGCCGAGCCCGCCACCGAGCAGCAGCCCGGCGTCGCGGCCGAGGGCGGCGTCGAGATCAAGCACGGTTGCTATCAGCGGTTGCATTCGTGGCTCCGATCAGCGGCCGAGGTCTTGCCGCACACGGGCCCGGACCTGCCTCGCGATCTCGGAGTCGCGTTTGTCGCCCCCCGCCGCCAGCTCGAGATACGCCTGCACCGGCGATGCGAAGCGGACGCCGCCCTCTCCCGGCCGCGCGTCGAAGAACGGCGTGGGGTCGCGAGTCTCGACCACGGTGAGGTTGGCGAACCGGTCCGCCGGCTTCCACGCCTCCCCGGTCCGCCGCTTCAGCTCGCCGAGGTCGTCGGCGTACAGGATCGGGGTGTCCGAACGCAGACCTGCGGAGTACCGGCCCTGGGAAGACGTGCCCGAGAGCACCGTCCGGAGTCGCGGGGCCGAACCGGCGGCCGCCTCAGCGCGGCGGAAGAACTCCTCCAGCCCGCCGGGCGTCTTCAGCTGGACCTTCCGCTCGGCCTTCGGGGGGGCGTAGTTCTCCAGGAGCGCCTCGAGCAGCTTCTCGGGCTGCACGAGGGCGATCCGGCCCTCCGAGCGGTCCACGATCAGGTCGTCCGCCATCCTCGCGAGCGCCTTGGAGACGGTCGACAGCGCCACGCTTCCGCCCGCGGCCGCAATCTCGTCTCGGACTTGGCCGACGGACTGGTACTCGGGACGGCGGAGGAACACCCGGGGCACGAGCGACGTCGCTCCCCTGTAGGCGAACCGCGCGGGCCTGGACTCTGGATAGCGGTTGGGCTGCCCGGTCCGCCGCAGCAGCAGGCGGCCTGGGACGAGAATCAGCCCGTTCCCGCAGAGGTCCAAGCCCGACACGCCTTCCTCCTCCAGCCGCTCGATCCTCTTCTCGCCGAGGAACGGCACGATGACCATCGGCAACCGACCGGACGCGGCGGCCCCGCGACGCGACTGCCGAAGGGCCTCGTCGAGCACGCGCGGCGTGTTGCGGGTCTTCGCCTCGGCCGCGAACTCCCAGCGGTCCGCGTCCCAAGTCACGCTCACGCGGAAGTCCGCCGTAACAGCATCGGACGCGTCGCGACGGGCCTCCGGGCTGAGCGCGATGCGCACCCGCGATCCGAACGTGGGGCTGAGCGCTGCGAACAGCTCGGGGATGGCTACTTCCGAGATGGCGGGTTCAGGCTCCATTGGCTTTCCAGTATATCGCCATTTTCCGGATCCGGAAAACGGCGTCGTACTGGAAAAGTTTCCTTCCGTCCGTGATTTTCCGGATCCGGAAAGACTGGCCAAGCCGGAAAATCCGACCAGAGTACATACGGCAAGGCGCGGAATCCGATCGGATCGACTCGCAGGCGGATCGTCGGGTGACCGGGTCGCTCTCATCGGTCCATCCCTTATGAGAGTTGCTGCATCGTAGCCGCCCCCTCCATGCCTGGCGGTGCCGCAGCGCAGGCGAGCGCAGCGAGCCGGAGCGGAGGCAGCGCCGGGCACGTCGCCGCGAAGGCCGCCGGAGTCACCTTGCCCAGCGCCCGCTGGATCCGCTGGTGGTTGTAGAAGAGCCGCCACCGGTCGATCAGGTACCGCGCCTCTGCCAGCGTGTCGAAGATCTCCGACGACAGCAGCTCGTCCCGCAGCCGGCCGTTGAAGCTCTCCACGATCCCGTTCTGCCACGGTGACCCCGGGTCGATGTAGAGCGCGCCGGTGCCGCTCTCCTCGCACCAGGCCTTCACCGCCTTCGAGATCATCTCCGGCCCGTTGTCGGCCCGGACGTGCACCGGTGCTCCCCGAATCGCGGTCAGCTCGTCCAGCACCACCAGCATGCGGAAGGGGCGGCCGTCGGCCGTCTGGTCCTGCACGAAGTCCATGCCCACACCTCGTTCTTCCGCGTCGCCCTTCGGCGCACGATGCTGTTCTCGCCCGCGGCGATCCGCCTGCGTTTCACGCGCTTCCCGGGCACCAGCAGGCCTTCCTGCCGCCACAGCCGCTTCATCAGCCGCGCGCCGACCGACCAGCGCTCCTTCCGCAGCAAATCCATGATGTAGCGCCGGCCGCGACGTGGGTTCACCACGGCCAGTTCCCGCAGCCTGGCGACCAGCTTGTCCCGGTATGGGTTCGGCGGCGCCGTGCGGCGCTGCGTGCTCCGGTGCTTGCCGGCCACTCGGCAGACACGCCGCTCGGACACGTCCATCACCATCGTCACGTGATGAATCGCCCGGCGCCGCCGCGCCGGGCTCAGAATTCCCCCTTGGCGATCTCCTTCAGGATCTGGATGTCAAGCTGTTGGTCGGCCACCAGGCGCTTCAGCCGGCTGTTCTCCTTCTCCAGCTCCTTCAGCCGCTTCACCGCGTCCCGATCCACCGCGCCGTACTCGGCACGCCACCGGTGCAGCGTCACTTCGGATACCCCCAGCGACCTCGCCACCTCGGCGATCGGCGTGCCCTTGGCCAAGGCTTCGTCTGCCTGCCTCAGCTTCGCGACCACCTCCTCGGGACGGTGCCACTTCCTGTTCAAGCGCTTCATCGGAGACTCCTCTCGGCCCCTTGGGCCGCGAAAGTCTCTCATAGAGGGTAGACCTGTTCAGCGCGCCCCTGTCACGTGCATGGGGATGTCCTTCCGCCCCCGCTGTCAACGGGCGGGTGGCATCCCTCTACATCTGCAGGAGGTGCGAACTTGTTGCCGCGTCAACTTCCGAGTGGGCTGTGCAAATGCGGGTGGACCGCGTCAGGGCTTGGCAGAAAAGAACCGGAGCTGTTCGCCCTCGGGTGTCGACAAGGTCAGCCAGTCGAGCGGACCTGAATCGGAGAACCAAGACACCGTCAGCGGGCAGCTTTCGGAGGAGTCCGGCGGTTGAATTCGCAAGACCAGTTGGGTGCGCGGCATCGCTTCGATTGACCAGCGCCACTGGCCCCGTGACGTGGATACGCGCGCGCATGACCGACCCAGCATCGATCCGTCCGATGGGCCCTGGCGCCATTCCACCACGCCGTCCTGCGCGAGCCGAAACGCATCCTCTGTCCTGCTTGTCCACACGCGAGAAACCACGGTGGACCCAAAGGTCACCTTGTCTGTGGGAGGGGGGGTGGGTGTGGACTTTCCTCCGCAGCCAACGAAGATGGTTGCCGCGCATGCGACAAGCAACGGAAGAGAACAGGTAACGGGCTGAAACTGGCTTCGCATGACGCTCCTAGGCACCATACTGACCCATTAGGGAAGAATGGAGTCGGGCGGAATGTCCGGAGGAAGTTCCGGAAGTATGCGCTCTCGCTGATTCGGATCGGAGTGCCAAGGGTCATCTTCATAGAAAGGACGCCAGTCGGCCGGATAGTGCATCGGGTATCCAAACTCGTAGCCCGAGCCGGGCCAGTACTGGTCAGCGATGAAACTGGCGTCCGGCGGCCACTCAAGGTATCGATGAAACGGACCTCGACGAAGTCCAGTTCGAGGATCAATGATCCAGTAGTAGTCTCCGAGGAAGATGAGGGTCACCGCGTGCCCGCGGATCCCATATCCTTTCCGCATTTGAAGGATGCGAGGTTCGAGGATGGGCTGCCCCGGCGCGTGACGCTGAACGTACCACCGGAGGAAGCGCCCTAGGAATTCTGCGAAGTCGTCGCAGTCAAACCCGCTGACGCCATCGTCCCACCACTGATCGGATTGGTAGAGGAGGAAGTGACGCTGGCGAAGTTTCTCCAGCCAGCGCTGGAAGATCTCTTCGGCCTCTTTCATCGCGCGGTCGGCATCCTGGATTTCCGCAGGCAGGTCGGGGAGCGGCGGCGGAGGCGGGTCTGGAATTGGATTTACGAGCGGAGGCAAGACTCCCAAGCGGAGACCTACTGTGGCAATGGACGCAGCCCCTTCCGAGACCAGCGCGTCATCCAAGCCCATCAGGGGATCGCTCGCCGGAGCAAGCAGGGCCTCGACAAGTGCCTCACCGTGCCTGCAGTGGACATCTCCATCCTCGACGGTCGTATCAAGCAATCCGGTCGTCGTGTACATTCGAAATCGCGCTATCACCTGAGGGTCGTCCGCGAGCAGGTCGAGCAGCGTGTATGGCGTCACCGGATCCAGAGGGCGGAGACGGCCTGAGTAGATGCGAGAAAAGAGAGTGAGTGCTTCCCCGAATGGGTTGAGTTCGCCGGGTGGCGGCTGAATGTGCCACTCAAAGGCGGGATCCCTCAGCTCGTGCGGCAGGTCCTGCTGATCCCAATACCACGCAGCGTATCTCCGCAGTTCTGCGCGCAATTCCTCCGTCACGACGACCGTGGGCGCTGTGCTCCCGGCCTCGTCCGCGCGCGCGAGAGATCCAAACGCGAAGCTGAGCGACACGACCAACAGGAGCAAGAGGGATGCGGCAACACTTTGGTGAGGTGCGTCACGCGCGCCATCGCTTCTCAGTGCCCAGGACGGCTCAGCAGTTGATGGATCGACGATCCGCATTCCCTCCATCACCGTCCGACCCGCCCCGACGTGACCGGTCCACCCGCCAGATTTCCGATTTTCCTCCCAACTTCCCCCGATCGCACTCTCCGGTTCACGGCGATCCGAGCGTCAGAGCGTTTCCGGGGCAGGGTGGCCCTTCCGGCACCGTCCGGCCCGCTCCCCCGATCCGCGGTCACAAACGCGAGCGCGCGAAACGCCCGCCACGACGCCCCACGCGGGCCGATTCGGCCACACGGTCAGTCAACGAAAAGACCCGCCTCGACTTCGAGGCGGGCCTTGAACTCCCCGGTCGAAACGGCTTCAAACAGCGGTCGAATCGGGCGTCCCGCTCCAAGTCATAACCCGCCATCACCTCCACGGCCCGCCGGCCGGCCATCGATCGTGAGCGGCCTTCCCGGTGCGGGCAGCGCCGACGAGCGGCATCAGGAACTCGTGGAGCTGCGCGACGACCGTTGGCAGGTCAGGCGCGTCCGCCATGCCCATCTTGCGGAGGAAGGCTGCCCACTGCGCCTGCTTCATCGCATCGGTCCCGAAGGACGCTGAGATCCCGGTCGGTGTGCCGTCGGGCACGGTCGTCTGGCGGCGCTTGATCGTCTCGGTGACTGCGCTGGCGAGAATCGTGCCGTCGAAGTCCATCGTCCGGCAGAGCGTCCAGATGTCGAAGTAGTCCTTCATGCGGCTGTTGGGCAGGCCGAGGACGAGCATGGCCTCGAGCTTCTCGGCGATGACGGTCTCCGGCGGATACGTCCGCACGATTGGCGCGGGAAGGTCGAGCAGCGGGCCGAACGCCATGCTGCGCGGTTCGGGCGTGATGCTGTCGCCGAAGCCGACGTCGACCTGCAGCGGGATTCGCGCCTTGCCGAGCATGGCCATGACGTTCACTCGGATTCCGTCGTAGACGGCATCTTCGCGGATGGGGCGAGCGATCACCGATACCGGGTCAAACGCCAGCCCGTCAGGCTCGACCGCGGTCGTGCAAATCTCGCGGAAGACCCGTTCCAGGCGTTCGGTCGATGGACTGCCGAACCCGAGCAGGTCCAGGTCCTGGGTCGGGCGGTGGGGTTTGTCAGCCCAGATCGCGAAGAGCATCGCGCCCTTCAGCACGAACGCGTCGGCGTGCGGACTCCGCATCATGCGGTAGAGCAGGCGTTCGACGCCGTAGCGCATCAGCAGGACGTTGAAAGTCTCGCTCCGCACGGCGCTGAGGTTCAGCAGCCGCTGCTTGACGGACTCCCGCCAGTCCGCTGTTGGCACCTTTGCTCACGCCATGGCCTCCAGATACGGCCGCACGACCGATGCGACGCCGCACTTGGTCGCGCACCGCGCGATCGCATCTGGCGTGCATCGGCGCCTGCGAAGCACTTCGCGCATCGCCTCGAGGGCGACGTCGAGCCCGACATGCCGGCGGTAGCGGAAGCAATCGACGACCGTCTTCGTGGGGTTGTAGACCTTTACCGCCTGTCCCTCGATCTTCACGGAATCGACCCCCTCTGTCAGCGATGGGCCAGACGCGGTGATGAACCGCATCTGGGGTCGTTCGACGCGCGGACGATGGGAGCGCGCCGGGATCATCATCCAGACTTCATGCGGCCGTTGCGTGCCGATCCGGTGGTAGGCCAGGGCAGACAGCAGGCAGACCACGCCGTGTGGGCCGCGCATCGCTGCCACCGCAAGGTCGGTGTGTTCGGTTATCTCGCGGCCCGGCAGTTCGTAGATCCCGCGCTGTGTGCGAATGAGTTCGCCTGCGGCGACGAGGCGACGAAGCACTTCGGGATGGATGCCCTGTTCCACGGCGTGGCGAAGGCGAATCGCACCGCGTTGGCGGGCAAGCGCGAGCGCCTTGCCGGGCATGGAACGGGGCGACATGATGTGTAAGAGTATCGCACAATGCGGCTAGACAGCAACAAAAATACACACGGGTTTTGGTCGATAGCGGCAGGTCGGCACGGTCCGGAAAATCTTGCAGCCGGTTCGGCTCAGGAATCAGGGGGGAAGACCAGCGGATTTGCGCGCCGCGAACTCGAACCACCACGGTTCAGGCTTCGCCGCCGGCTTCGCCACCAACCCAGAGGATCAGATCCGGTGACCGGTATTCTGCAAAGTGCGAGAGCCTCTCAATTGGCGTTGCCCCAAGAGCGCCGATTACCGCATCTGGAATCGGCGAGCCATGTGGGTTGTGAATGAGGGCCTTGGGAGGGAATGGCGGCCCGTGATACGTGAACGGTCGCTGGCCATAGCCGAGCGGCTCTTCACGAGTAGCACGCATGATCTGATGCTGGTGCCTTATCAGGAGCACGCCATCAATGCTTGGAAACCTGATCGCCTGATCAAGGGCATCTCTAAGGAAACTGCGCTCAGTCAGTAGCCCACTGTTGGGATGGCACAGTGCCGCCACTGCTTCCTGAACGAAGTCATCCCAGACGATGGAGAGAATGGTCGACGCAACGGGACGACGGGTGCGATAGGCGACGAACTTGGACTCAGCGGAGACGAGGAAATCTTTGACTGGATTGTCTCTGGGCAGGCTTGCTGGCCCCAACGACGGCGAGTTCGCGAAGCGAGCTGTGATCTGAAGGTGGTGTGCTGCCCGCTGACGCCCGTACTCAATGAGTCGCGGCGTCTTCACCTCCACGGAGAACCAGTGCCCCGACGCGCAGGCTTCGCATTCCGGATTCTTCATCCCGACAGCGATACCAGGCTCATGGCCGAAGCAGACGTTTCCTGCAGGGTCGAGATCTGCGGCACGAATCGCACCCTCGACGACGTATATCTCGGAGAGGATCTGAATGATGCCTTCGTAAGGCACCTCGCCGATGCCACGAACAGCAGCCAGGCGCTCAATGAACTCAATCGCCAGAGACGGCCACGCTCGATCAAGCGTCGCAAGGGCTTCAGCCAACTCTGTTACGAATGGCCTCACGTTGTTGTCCGCCGCATGGGCTGCGAACCAGTGCAGCATGTGCACTCGTTGGTGCGGGATTCGCGCGGCGAACTCGTGGATCACTGCCGCTCGGTCGAGTGGGACGGGCGTTGACGGCACGGCTCGATCCTATTCGTGGCACGGCGACACGTCCGAAGTCGCAAGAAAGGCCCCCGAGAGGAACCCTGCTGTTAAACTCGCGGGGTCTGTCAACCGGAGAGCGCGAGAGTCCGAGAGGGTTATGCTCGGTGGCCCGAGAGGAACCGTGACGGTTGCGCTCGGCCCCCGAGATTCGGTTTCGGAACAGAGAGCGCGGCTGCGGGAGGGCGGAGGTCGGCCCCCCCCGCAACTGCGGGAGTTTGACTCGATCCTCCTCGCGGCCGGTTCATGGCCCGAGCTGAAAATGTTCTTCACCCCCGACTTGATGCCACTCGAGCTGCGAGGATTCTGGGGGAAGACCGACACCATTCATGGGTTGTTCGTTTCGCTCGCAGCGGCGAGTCGAACCAGCTCCCTGATCAGTTTCTCCGTAGGATTGCCCTGGGCTTTCATAGCTTCGCTGTAGGCGAGCGCGACGCCGTCCTGTCCGTAGACGATCCGCCGTGGCTTGCCGGGCTCGACGAGGTCGAGCGCCGTAGCAAGATCCGGTCCAGCGAACTCCATCGTGTGCCACCATGCACGCACGGTCGCGCTTGTGGCTTCCAACTCCTTGGGCATCGGAACGCCCTCGGCTTGGTACGCCAGGAACACCTGCTGCTGAACGTAGTAAGCGTTGTTCAAACCGTTGCGCGCATCGTCCGCATGAGACTTCCCCGGACCCGAGCAAGCTCCGAAAGCGAAGGATACGAGACAGGCGCAAGCGATTCGGCGAATCATGGGAAACACCATGGCGCAATGGTCCGGAGCTCAAAGCGCATACGGGCCGCGAGGCACCTCTCGTATAGGGGATCTTCCGGTGGAGTGCCCGGAATTGGCCGGAAGGCGCAGTCCGCTCCGGGCGGGCAGGATGGCGTATCAGGAGTTGGATGATCAAAGGCCTCAGCAAATGCAAGGGCAGCCGCGGAAGTCGGTGTCAATACATCACCCGCTACCGGAGTTTCGGAACCCAGTGACAGCAGAGTTCCGTCTGTGGCGAATGTCGCAGGAATGGACAGCCAGATGGTGAATGGCCCACGGAACAAGCCGCGCCGCGAGCGAATGGTGTACCGAACTTCCGCTCCGAGTGTCCCGCGACCGCTAGCGTCGATCGAGTAAGAGCAGCGCGGGTTCGAGCCGATGAGATCCAGTGTCGCCGCTTGGTCGTCGTTCCACACATCAAGGGTCAGCCCTACCACGCGGCCTGTCCGCAACCCATCCGTCTGCGCGGTAGGACTTGTTAGGGCTATCAGCCCGGCTGCAGTCATCGTCTGTGAATGCGCCCCCCGCACGACCGTCAGGGTTGCACCCACGGGAAGTGAGTACTCCCGAGACTGGATGGTGTCGTCGGTGGTCTCAACGATGCCGAAACCAATTCCCAAGTCACGCAGTGCACCGACCGAGGACTCCTCAGGCACCAGTTGTCCCATGATGTTTGCTGCACGAAGGCCTGCTTGTCCACTTTGTGACAAGGACCAATCAAAACGAAAGACCTCAGTTCGCGTGAAGATCGCACCTGGATTAGCCATTGCGGCGCCGCCGAAAATGTCACTCGCGGGGTTGGGCTTCAGTGGGACCTTGAGCCCGCATGCCTCGCCAGCGCGTATTAGATTCGACAGCAGAGTATTGAAGCGGTCCCACTCCTCATTTTGGCACGCTTGATAGAGCGCGCCGAGCCCCGTAGTCGGCGACTGTGCGGCGCTGATGATATCTGAGAGACAATCCCTACACGCTGACTGTTCGTTGGCAGGCCTTCGGCAACACTCATCGGCGGCTATCGCGAGCCGGCCGGCATATGCCCGAGCCTCGATGCAAAATCGGGTCTGTTCGCCACTGCAGCATCCTGCGATGCAGCACGATGCCACGAGCACTGACCAGAAAGCGGTCAACAAT
Organism: Phycisphaera mikurensis NBRC 102666; assembly: GCA_945878575.1. Lineage (GTDB taxonomy): Bacteria > Planctomycetota > Phycisphaerae > Phycisphaerales > SM1A02 > UBA966. The sequence continues at coordinate 12,414 of CAMDUB010000155.1, forward strand.
TTGTATGTCATGTTTGTTCCTCGCAGAAAGGCGGTCTCACTCCTGTTACTGGCACAATGACAGGGGTGCGCTGAACAGGTACACCCGCTTCGAGAGACTCCTCTCGGCCAACGGGCCGAGAGGAGTCTTCGCTTGATGCGTTCGAACAGGAAGCGGCACCGTCCCGGGGAGGTGGTCGCGAAGCGCCTTCCGTCACGGGCAGAGTGCCACCCATGTGCCCGGTACGGAGTGTCACCTATGTGACTGGATGTACGGTGTTCCATCACCCCTATCACCGTCCGACCCGCCCCGACGTGACCGGCCCGGCCACCAGATTTCCGATTTTTCTCCCAACTACCCCGAACCGCTGCCCCAAAGACGAGAGCGCCGAGCCCCCGCCACGGTGCGCCTCGCAGGCCCTCCCGGCCCCGGGCTGAGGGGCAACCGACAGGGCGGCCGCTGCGCGCCGGCCCCAGGCTCGAGCGAAGTCTCGGAGCTCCCTCTGGAGCCTAGACCTGATCCTCTGCCAGCGCTTGCGGACCGTTACGGCTTGCAGGCCTGTGGCAGCTGCGACCTGGTCCCACGGGATGTTCTCATTCCGCATCCGGACAATATCTCGATCGACAGGATCGAGCGTGTCCAGCGCGGCTGCAAGTCTGGTTCGCAACTCTTGATTCATCCCTCCGGGCGATCCGAACGACCCCGACCCCGGAGCTCGGGCCGAACTGTCCACGTGATCAGCATCCTCCGGCATCTGCTGGCCGGCGAGAAGTCGACGTCGCGCCTTCCGGATGAAATCGAAGGTCACGTGTTTCGCAAACCGGAACCCCAGCCTTCTGATGTCCTCCTCTTTGATGAAGCGTGGACAACGCAGCAGGAACACGAAGAGATCCTGCATGGCCGTGTGCGCGATGTCGCTCGTGTGCAGGTCGCAGGTTCGACGCCCCTTCCTGCAGGCCCGGATGTACGGATAGAGCGCCTCGGCAAGCCCCTCGGGGATTCGCTCATGGTTGGGCAGTTCTGGGTGACTCTCCGGCATCAAGACCCCCGCGGCGGCTGCTGGCCCCCGCGGGCGCAAGATACAGCAGGGTGCCGATGAGTGCCCCGATCGCGGTCACCGTGACGATACTGCGGAGGATGCGAGCCTTCCGGCTCTGCTCCTGCAGGCGATCCGCAAACCCCGCCGCGTTGAGTCCGCCATTGATCGCCTCAATCGAAGCAGTCGCGAGGGCACGGCGCATCGTCGGCGGCCCCCACGGGATCGCTGCACCCTTGCGCGGCAGACAGCCGAGCGAGAGCCACAGGCCGAGCGCTGCCAGGGCCCGCACGTCGCGGTCGGCTGATGCCGATCCACCCGCCCCGAAGTCGAGCATCCTCAGGTTGCCGCTGCGGTCGAGCATGATGTTCATGGGGCTGATGTCGCCGTGTCCAAGGCCCTCGGCGTGCAGCATCGAGAGCGCCATCGCCAGCAGCGCCAGCTCCCGCATGGCGCCCAACGGGTCAACCTGCCGTTCGGCCGCTGCGATCGCGGCGAGCGTGAGACCATCGACACGCTCCATGACGATGTAGGCGGCACCGTTGGATGCGTCGCCGGAGTCGACGATGCGGATCCCGCACGGCGCCGCGACCTTCGAGGCGAACCGCGCCTCGGGGTGCCATGGGTCAGCGCTGCGAGACACCCGCGGCAGCAACTTCACCACCAGGTGACCGGGCGCATCGTCGCGGAGATCCACCTCGGCGTCGATCGGAAGCGTGCTTCCATCGGACTGCAACCGGTCGATGCAGCGGTGGACGGTTCCGCCTGATCCCCTCGCGATCCTGTCGCCTACGAGGAAGCGCGGTTTGCCATCGGCAAGTTCCGGACCGACCGCTGCAGGCGCGGTGTCGTCGCGGGGCACGTCATCGATGAGCTCAAGTGCATTGAGTGCCCGGCTAAGGGTCACCAGCCACGTGGGATGACGATCGGCCAGCCACTCCCTGACCGCCTCTCGGTGCGGACCACTCGCCGTCAGCACCTGGTGCGCCACTTCCTGCGCGGCAAAGCGGTTTCGTTCCGGATCGACCGCGGGCGAGTACCGGCGGATCGTTGGGATGAGAAGGTGCTCGCGGAGGCAGCGTTCCGCGTCCTCGGCCACGCGCTCGGCGAGCTCCTGATCGAATCCGTCGCTGGATCGTGCCGCGACAGGCGGCGCAAATCGCGAAGGGCGCCATGATGCAGGCGGCTGCTGGCCGATGGGCGAGTCACGCCCCACGGGGAATCCACCTTCGGAGGCTCCTGGTCGCGTCGATGAAGGCCATGAACCAGAGCAAGGCGGCAACGAGTAGCGAGATCCTGACGGCGCGCCACGCAGCAAGTTCGTACCAGGGGATCCCGCTGTCAGAGTACGGACGACCTAAGCCCATGACGGGAAGCAACGCGATCAGCACGGATGTCGTGAACCAGACTGCGGCCGCGATGATTCCCCGTCGATGGACGTCAATGCTGCGCCATACGTCACTCTGCTGCATCAGATCGGCTTGGCAGGTCACGCGCATTCGCTCGTACGACCGCGTTCGGGACCAGAGTGCGGCTGCGGTTGCGATGGTGGCGCATGACAGTGTCAGGTACACGACGAGTAATTCGGGTGACCTGTCATGGATACCGATTGACCACGGAAGAAGCACCGCCAGCATCGAAAGGGCTGCGCCCGGCGACACCCCTTCCAGTCGCTTTGCGATGGCGTCGGCGCGAGACCGCGGCATCCACGGGAGGGCGGGGAACTGCCGGGCCGCTGCGTCGAGTTCCACGCAGGTCCAGAGCGAGGCAACAAGAAGCACGAAATGGATTGCCCTGAAGGTCGGACTGAGCGCCGCTGGAAACACACTCCGTTGGCTTGCGGCAGTGGCCCCGATCGCCACGAGAAGCAGAAGAAATGCCAGCGCAATCGCGATCGCGAACCAGTGGAAACGCGAGGCGCGACGAAGCACGGGAGCGGTTGCCTTAGCTACCGCAGCGCCCCGCACGTTGAACTCCCGGCAGCAGCTCGCGCATAGCGGGCTCGATCCATCGGCCGGCATCTCCGTTCCGCAGCTCTTGCACGCCCCTGCGGGCACTTCGTTGCGGATTCCCGGAGGGTCAGGCGGTCGTGACGGTGAGGTGGTCATCAGAAGTTCTCAAGCGACCCAATCGAGCAATCAAGCCAGTCTGCCATGTACTCAGCCGCCGCCACCGCGCGACAGGCACTCGGCAGCACAGATCCCTCACATCGGCAGAGTGACTCACAGTAGTCGCGTTCTGCCTTCACTTGGCAGCAGTAGACGGTCGGAGCGGCGGGGTCGCAGCCGGGCGGAGTCGGCCACTGCTGGGCGCAGTTTCCCATGCATTCTGTCGTCGGGGCGGTTCCGCCGGCTTCCATCGATGCCTTCAGGTTGCTGTCCGTCATGGCGGTACGGAAGACCTGCCAGGCTGGGTCGGCGCTGAGCGCCTGCGTGCCGATCGTCGTCGGAGGAAGCCCTGAGCCCGGCGGGGAGGGTATGACAGCCGCGATCTGGACCCCGCCGCGGGTGACGAAGAAGGATCGATCCTGCAGGAGTATCACCGTGATCTCGGCGCCGCTCTTGGCGTGTCTCGCAACGGAGGAGATGTTGCCCCCCGACTCCGTGATGCTGATCGATCCGGCTACGGACGGCTTCCCCACCACTTGGCAGAACCAGAGGTCAGATTCCGTTCCGGCGTCCGCTTCGGTCGCTACCTCGTATGTCTTGATGCCGGCGAGCGTCTCTTCGGTGCCAGCCGCGATGGTCGCCTCGACTTGGGCGGCCGCAGGAGCGCAGACGAGGAGCGCAAGAATTGTTGCCGATCGACCGGCATTCGCAAGCAGTGAAGACAGGCGCGGATTTCCGCTTCGAGCGATGTACATGTTTCGGGTTCCTTCTGAGGCGAGGGATCCCCGGCACGATGCGGGGGCTCGTAGGCGTCACCGTTCGCGATCGGAAGTTGTGACCGGAATTCCGGCTACTCGTGAAAAATCGCGCTCGCGCCACGATGCCCGGCCCTGTGACAGCGAGAGGGTTCGCTTCGCTCGTGACCCCCGGCATGCGGTCTCGGCCCCGGATGCGGGCCAGATGGATTGAAGCCAGCCGTCAGCAGGGCCCTCGCCCCGGCAAGTCTGCGAAAGTCATCAGTTTGCCTGTCACGTCTTGCGATCTCGGACGGTGTCAGTGATGAACAGCCCGAAGGACTTCGACCATGACCACAGACGCGCAGTGCAAGCAAGAGACGACCGGCAGCCAAGAGACGGCGGACGACATCCGCAAGTCCCTGTCGCGTCGTGCCTTGGAGTATTCCCGCTTCGGCCACGAGAGCGCGTGCCAGGACTGGCGAGACCTCGAGACCAAGCTTCGCGGGCTTGCGGGAATCTCAGGGATCTTCATCGGCGGCATTGCGGCCTTGGCGGGCAACAATCGAATCGGCGAACTAGCGCGCAGCCCGCTCATTGCGGTCGTAGTGGTCTTGGCAATCTTGGCGCTGGCACTCGGCATCGTGTTCGCGCTCCGCGGTCTGCGCGTTCGAGATCTTGAAGTGCCCCGCCCGGCACGCGAGTTTCTTGAGGATGCCGTGGCCATCGGCAGAGATTCGAATGATGATGTGGCGTGTCTCCGAGCTCGTGCACGCGAGTGGACGGCCAAGGCGACGATGCAGTACGCAGTCTCAGAGGAGTCGATTCGCACAGTGAACGCGACGAAAGCTGAGCAGGTCGCCCGTGCCGAAACCTGCCTGCTCATCGGCGCGTGTCTTGGGGCGATTGTCCTGATCGTGGTCGCGGGTGGACCGCTGTGGGCGGAGCATCACGTCTCCAGCCCCGGGGCGTGCCGCACACGGAACCTCCGCTCCCCGCGTACGGATTGCGGGTCACCTGAGACATCGGCGGGTTGGCGCGACCTTTCGCGAGCCTGGGCCTCAGCCGAGTAAATCTCAGAGCAGCAGATGCAGTCGCTCACGGAAATCTCGATTCGAAACTTCCGATCCTGTAGAGATCTGCCGTCGGTCCCGCTCGCAGACTTCACCCCTATTGTTGGCTACAACAATGCCGGGAAATCGAATGTCCTCGCCGCAATCCGCTGGGTCCTGCGGAGGTCAGTGCTCGAGCGAGAAGACTTCTTCGATCCTTCAGAAGCCGTATGGGTCGATGCTGTGATCACGGGGATCGACGCAACTGCCTTGAGCCTGCTTGAAGAACGGCATGCCTTGAGGATTCGGCCGTTCCTCGACAATGGATGCCTCAGAATTCGCCGGCTTCAACCGAGTCCTCGTTGCAACCCTGGCGAGATTCGCCTGAAGGTCTTCGACCCATCGAAGTCAGCTTTGGACCCGGAGTCGTGGAACGACAATCCTGCAGGAATCGACAATGCGATCGCACTCCTTTTCCCGGAGCCGATCGACATCGCGGCGATGGATGATTTGACCAAGGATATCGGCAAGTACGAGTCGGGATCGACCATAGGAAAGTTGTTAGCGCAGCTGATGACCACCGTGCGAAGTGCGCGCGCGGGCGAGATTCAGGAGCGCGTCGACGAGTTACGGAAGTTGTTTGAGTCTGACGGCGCCGACCGTGCCTCGGAATTCGCCGAGTTCGATGTGAGGGCCAATTCGATTCTCTCGGAGTTCTTTCCTGGTGTCGCGGTGAAGGTCCACATTCCTGCTCCTGAACTTCCAATGCTCTTCAAGGGTGGATCCCTTCGAGTGTTCGATCTTTCGGCACGCACCGAGGAGCCTGAGTCGGAGGGGCGTGATGTGGCCTCCTTGGGGCACGGCGCTCAACGCGCCGTTCAGATGTCGCTCATCAAGCTTCTCGCGGACTCCTCGGCTTCGAACGTGAGCGGCAGGACCCTCTTGCTTGTCGATGAGCCTGAACTCCACATGCATCCCCAAGCCATTGTGAGGGTGCGAGCGGCGCTGCGAAAGCTAGCGGATGGGCCATATCAAGTCGTAGTTTCGACCCATTCGCCGATGATGATTGGCCGGAAGGACATCGGGACGGCCGTGATGCTCCATAAGTCGGAAGTTGGCGAAACTTTGGTACGGAAGTCGCTTGGTGGCGCCAGCAATTCGCTTGAAGCTGAGAAAGGTGCCCAGCTCGACGAGTTGTTCTCCGTGGCCTCTGCCGCCGAGATCCTGTTCTCGAACAGGGTGATCCTGGTTGAGGGCAAGACTGAGCGTGAACTGCTCCCCGAGCTGTTCGAAACATGTCTTGGCTTCGATCTCGGGTTGCGGCAACTGGGACTTGTCGAGTTGCGCGGATCCGGGAATATCCCAAAGTGTCTCGACATACTTCGTGCTGCCGCGATTCCTGTGCGTGCGCTCGCGGACCTCGATTTCGCGTTTGCACACGCGGTCAGCGCCAGGCTTCTTCAGCCGGAGGACCCGGATCTTGTCCTGTGCTTGGCGTGCCTCGCGCAGGTTGAGAAGCAGATCACGTCAAGTCGTCACGGCGCTTGCAAGTTCGACAGGCAGAAGCGTCGTGAAGAAATCGAGCGTATGGCACAATCCGATCCAACTCGATCGGCAATTGAGCGATTGCACCAGAGGCTCAAGGAGCGTGATGTCTGGCTGTGGACCGGGGGCTCGATCGAGCATCACCTTGGGATGCGTCGCAAGAATCGTCTCGCCATAGAGGAAATGCGCACGCGCCTTAGGAGTTCGGGATCGCAAGCGGTACGTGACCTTGACGAAGTCGTGGCTTGCCTCCGCTGGCTATCTGCTGAGTAACGTCGCTGTTTCCTGTTTCCCGTCGAAACTGAGTTCTGGGGGCTTCGTTCGCCTGGGCTATTGCTGCCCGGCGCCGTCGCGCATTTCACGCGCGCAGGCGCAGATTTCCCATGTTCAGGGTCCGTCATGGAAGGCCTCCGTGGCCGCACGTGGCGGCTTCATCTGGGACCTCGCGGGAATTGTCGGAACTATCGGGAAATGAGCCCCGCGTGCGCTTGCTGACGCCGCGACGTCATGGCCACATGTGCCACGCGCCGCCGAATTGCGGCAAAGGAGAACGCGATGAAGAACAGCAACGACAAGAACGCCCGCAACACGAACCGCGCCACGAAGAAGCGCGACGAGGCGATCGAGGCGATCGCCCGGAACATCCTCGAGATCGAGACGCTCGCCGAGCGCAAGAGCGACTCCCTCGACTTCCACGAGGTCTCGGTGTGGGGCCTCCGGGACGCCCTCCTCGCCGCCTACGAGCTCGGCCTCGCCGCCGCGAAGAAGGGAGCCTGAACCATGGCACGCACGAAGCGCACGCCCGCCGCAGCCGCCGACGCGGTCCGCCTGGTCGCCGAGATCGCGAGCCTCCAGGAGAGGCGCGCCGAGGTCCTCGCGAGGCTCGCCGCCGAGGTGCGCGAGATGGACATCGCGATCGCCCGCGCGACCGACGCCCTCGGCTTCGAGGTGAGGAACGCCCGGATCCCGACCGCCGACATGGCGGCCGCGGTGAAGGACGCGCTCGCCGAGAGGCGGGTGAACACGGGCCAGCTCTGCAGCCGGTTCTGCGACGCGATGGCGCGGCGCGGGGCGCAGGTCTGGCCGCCCGAGTACCGACCGATCACCAACGGCTGGGACGTGGTCCCGGCCATCACCACCCCTTGAGACTGCAGGAGATTCGACATGAAGACCGCGACGAAGAACGTGAAGAAGCCCGCCCCGAAGACCGCCAAGGCCGCGCCGAAGAAGGCGACGCCGAAGCCCGCGCCGAAGGCCGAGCCGAAGAAGACCATGCCGCTGGTCGACCCGCGCATCGCCGAGAAGGCGAAGGCGCTCGACGCGGCGGTCGCGAAGCTCGCGACGCCCGGCCTGAAGGCCACGCGCAAGGAGGCGCCGAAGTCGGAGCCGAAGCCGGGGGCGAAGACGGAGCCGAAGAAGGCGCGCAAGATGGGCGCCCTCGACGCCGCCGCGATCGTCCTCGCCGACGCGGGCAAGCCGATGCGCTCGAAGGACCTGATCGCCGAGATGGCCAAGCGCGGCCTCTGGGCGAGCCCGGGCGGCAAGACGCCGGAGGCCACGCTCTACGCGGCGATCCTCCGCGAGATCGGCGCCAAGGGCGCGGCCGCCCGCTTCGCCCGCGCTGGCAAGGGCGAGTTCGCCTCCACCAAGAAGGGAGGTGCCTGAGCCATGCGCGACACCGAGATCGAGGACCTCTTGCGCCGCCTCATCGAGGCGGCAGCGACCGGCGACCAGGACGCGCTCGAGGAGGCCGCATCGGAGGTGGCCGACCGCATCGGCGGCGTGCGCACCTTCGAGGACGAGGGCGTCCTCTCGATGAACCGCGGCCTCGTGATTGACGCGGTCGAGGGCGGGCGCGAGTTCCAGATGCAGATCGTGAGGAGCCGGTAGGCCATGGCCGACGACCCCATCGATTCCCGGCTCGTGGAGGCAGGCCGCGCGGCGCGCTTGGTGGCGGCTGCATGCGGGGCTACGCTGGCGCAGGCTGATGCGGCGCAGTCCGCGGCGGTCGAGCGCCTGCGTTGGGCGCTCCTCGCGGAACGCTGGTCCGGCAGCGACCGCGCACGTGCGCTTGCCGAGAGCGAGCACCATGCCGGGCACCTTGCGCGCCTTGGGGCGCGGCTCGGCTGCACCTTCGGGGGACAGTGACCCATGCGGTTTCGGATCACGGCCGCTGTCCAGGCGGGGCTCGCGCGCGACCAGCACAAGCTCGACCACCTCGACGTCATCGTCGGCTACCGCCGGAGCGGCGTCTCGTTCCCGCGCGGTCGTGACGAGGGGATCATCGTGTGGGAGGTCGCATCCCTGCCGTCGGTGCATGGCCTGCGTGCGCGCCTCGAGCGTGCGCTGCTGGCGACGCTCGACCACATGGGCGTCAATCCCGAGCCCGACGCCATGCTGCGCTCGGTGCGCATCGAGGGTCGCGATGACGGCGAGTGACATCACGCGCCGCCCTCCGCCTGGACGCGCTCTGCCTTCTTGCCGGTGAACTCCTCCCAGCGCCGCACGACGACATCGCAGTAGCCGGGGTCGAGCTCCATCGCGATGCACGCGCGCCCCGTGCGCTCGCAGGCGATGACGGTCGTGCCGCTCCCCGCGAATGGCTCGTAGACCGTGTCGGCCAGGTGGTTGCGCACGGGGCGCTCCATGCACTCGACCGGTTTCTGCGTGCCGTGCCCGTGGCCCGCGTCGTCGCGCGCGGGGATCGACCAGAGCGTCGTCTGCGTGCGGTCGTCGGTGCGGTGGCCCTTGCCGCCCTCGCGCACGGCGTACCAGCATGGCTCGTGCTGCCAGTGGTAGTCGCCGCGGCTCAGGGCGAGGCGGTCCTTCGCCCAGATGATCTGCGCGCGGATCGCGAAGCCCGCCCGCTCGAGCGACTGCTGCACGGTCGAGGCGAAGACCCCTGCGTGGTAGACGTAGGCCACGTCGCCGGGGAAGAGCTTCCATGCCTCGGTCCAGTCGGCGCGGTCGTCGTTCATGACCTTGCCCATGCGGGCGGTGTTCCCTGTGAGCCCGGCGTCCATGCGCCACTCGGGGTCGTACTCCACGCCGTAGGGCGGGTCGGTGACCATGAGGGTGGGCACGGCGCCGTCGAGGAGCCGGGCGACGTCCGGGGCGCTCGTCGAGTCGCCGCAGAGCAGGCGGTGCTTGCCGAGCAGCCACAGGTCGCCGGGCTTCGTGATCGGGTCGGTCGGCTTCTCGGGGACGGCATCGGGATCGGTGAGGCCTTCGGTCCCTGCTGGCGCGAGGAGCTTCGCGAGCTCCTCCTCGTCGAAGCCGAGAAGGGTCCAGTCGATCCTCGCGCCGCGGAGGGCGTCGAGCTCGATCGAGAGCATCGATGTGTCCCAGGTGGCGAGCTCGGCGGTCTTGTTGTCGGCCAATCGGTAGGCGCGGATCTCGTCGGCGGTCAGGTCGGTGGCCACGTGCACCGGCACGGTCGTGAGGCCGAGACGCTCGGCGGCGCGGAAGCGCGTGTGCCCGGCGACGATGACGCCGTCAGCATCGACGACGATCGGCTGGCGGAATCCGAACCGGCGGATGCTCTCAGCGACTGCGTCGACCGCGTCGTCGTTCTGCCGCGGGTTGTTGGCATAGGGGCGGACGGCATCGAGCGGGCGGAGCTCGACCGACATGGGCGCCGACATGGGCGCGGTTGCTTCAGGCGACATGACCTTCTCCTCGGTTGACAGGGTGAACGGGCGACGCGCACGGAGGCGCTACGTTGGCTTCAGCGGCGTTCCTCGCCTCGGTGGCGCCGTGACCGCCACGAGCGCGGCGGACGCGTCCTGGGGCCTCGTGGCGCGAGCGGTGGACCAGAGGCGAGAGGCGCGATCCACGCGAAACAAACTCAGTCGCGATCGCCTGCTCCTCCGTCGGGCCAAGCGAGGCTTTCAGGCGCCCGGGAGGACCCATGCGGCGAGAAACTTCCGAGATCTTGCAGGCGGCTGCTTGAAGGATCTCGGGCGCGCGAAGGGCTTGGTTTGTAGGGGTTTCTGAGAAAAGAGAGAGATACTTCAATTCTTCTTTCTCTCCCTCTCCACCCCGTACGCACGCGTGTACACGCATACGAGGCCGTTGAAGGATTGAAAGATCTGAAGGATCTCCGCGGCGCCCCTCCTCCTGGCCCACACTCCTGTGCCGCGAACCTCGATCACTCGAACGAACCTCGAGCGCGCGCGCAGTTAGTTCAGCAGGGTGCCGCCAACTGGCGGCACACCTGCATGGGGGGTGTGGGGGGAGTGCGCGCGCAGTTGGTTGGCGATCAAGGTTGAGGCCGAGGCCCGCGCGGCACGAACCGACGTCACCGACGAACCGTGAGCAGGTGCGCGCAGTTGGTTGGCCGCCCGACGGTCGTGATGCCCGGGGTGCGCTCACGCGGCGTCCTCCACCTGCGTGCCTTCCTCGGCATCCCCGGACGTCGCGTCGTCGGCCTCGGTGCCCATGGGGGCCGGTTCCGTCGCCGCGCCCGCCTGCGGCTCGGCCGTGCGGCGGAAGCCCACGGGCCCGCCCCGACCGCGCATCTTGACGCGCTCGACCAGACCCAGCCGCTCCGCAGTGCAGATGAACCCCTTCGCCCGGCGCCAGGAGAGCCCCGAGACGCCCGTCGTCATCTCCTGCAGCTCGGGGAGTGCGAGCGGCTCGTCGCCGATGAACGCCTCGACGAAGCGTTCGGCGTCCCACGGCTCGGGCGGCTCCACCTCCCGCGGCTCGCGCTCGCGCGGGGCCGCCAGGCGCCGCTGGCCGCGCCGGTCGCTCTTGAGGAAGCCGGGGTCGAGCATGCGGTCGACGTTCCAGACGGGGAACGTCCACCGCAGGCAGACGGGTTCCGGCGGCGGGAAGCTCCGCACCGCGGCCTCGAGCACCACCACCCCGTTCTCCTCGTGGGGCCGGAGGACCAGGTGCGTATCCGTCGCACGGCTCTGCGCGCCTGCGCCCGCGCCCATGTCAGTCACAGACTTCCCCGACTGGCTCCCCTTCGTCGAATGGTGGATCAGGACGAAGCTCGCCCTCAACCGCTTGGCGATGGCGTCGATCGTGTTGTAGATCCGGGCCATGGTGCCGTTGTCGTTCTCGTCGCCCCCGGCGGGCATGAATCGGTAGAAGGCGTCCAGGATGATCAGGCGATACCGACCCGGCTCGATCGAGGCGAAGTACTCCACAAGATCGTCGATCGACTTGAGCCGTCCGCGGAGGTTGTCGATGCCGATCCGGTCCTGGAATCGCTCGAGCGGGATCCCGCGTGCCTCGGCAACCCTCGGGATGCGGTCCGCGCTCGTCTCGCAGTGCAACTCGTTGTCGATGATGAGCACGTCGCCCGCGACGGTCTCGAAGGTGCCGAGCCAGAGCTCCCCGGTGGCCACCGCGATGGCGAGGTCGATCGTCAGCCAGCTCTTGCCCGTCTTCGGGCTCGCGATCACGTTCATGGTCTCCCCCTCCCGCAGCAGCCCGTGGATGACGGGATTGCGCATCTTCGGGTAGCGATCCCGGAGGTGACGGACGGTGAGGATCATCGGCTGGTCCCGCTCGTGGCCAACGAGCCGCAGCGCAGGCGAGGTGGGGGACGCGCCATGCGACACGGTGCGGCGCTCGGCCGGGGTGCCGTAGCCCTCGGCGGCAAGCCTGGATGCCGCGGCCGAGAAGTCGCCGCCATGCTCGAGCAGCGCGTAGACGGCGAATGGCGAGTAGCCCTTCTGTGGCTCGAACGGCGCCGCGTTCGAGCTGAAGACGTAGAAGACCCGGTCCTTCAGCGTCGCACTGGTCCCCGAGGACTTGCCCGGCCTGCACCAGTGCTCGTTCTCGCCCCCACGCACGCGGCACCACCCATGGCGGCCGAGCAGTTCACCCACGTCGCCCCGGCGGTTGAAGTCGTCGCCCGGCCGGACGGCCGCGCCCGACGCGTGCGTCGGCTCCGAGCGGCCGACGACGGGCTCCGGCACCTCGTTGAGCGCCCACGCGGACCCGAGCAGCAGATCGCGCTCGTCGGCTGTCACCACCGGCGGGTTCCTCAGGTCGCCCTGCAGCACGACGTAGCCCTCGCTCGGTGCGCAGAGGAAGAGCCCGCCCTCGCCGCGCGTCTCGATCATTGTCACCGTGATCGCCCATGCGCCCGACGCGTCCTGGCGCGGCACGTAGGACTTGGCGCCGACCACGATCGGTTCCGGGCCGTCGGCCTCGATCCGCCGCTGCGCGAGCTTCAGGTTGCCCGACACCGCCGACATGGAGCGGTAGACCACGTGCCTGCCGCCCGAGGGCGTGCTCTCGACGACGAGCCTCGCGACGAGTCCGGGCGCCGCGGCCTCGACGGCATGGCGCCATGCGTCGAACGCCTCGCCGCCGAGGTCGAAGTCGATCATCTCGAGGTTGCCCGAGACCGCGCCGCAGACGAGGCACATGGCGCCGCCATCGGAGGCGAACCACGAGCGGATCTCGTCCTCGCTCGGCCGCCTCGACTGGAAGGGCTTCCACGACGCGAGCGCGACGCGCTTCTCGTCGCCGGTTCGCACGGCGGGAAGGACGCACAGTCCCGTGCCCGCACAGGCGAGCGCCTCCTCGAGGAGCGGGTTGGGGACGGGGACAGTCGGCTGGTCTTCCATGGTCGTGCCTGTGCTGGGAGATCGGGAACGGACCGCGCCTGGCGCAGCCCGAAGGGCGGATGTCAGGAATCGATGCGGGCGGGCGCGCTTCCCACGGCGTCGCGCCAGAGCGAGCGCTGGATGTGCCAGTCGGGCTCGGCGACGATGCGCCGCAGCGCGGTCTCGGTGAGGGGGTCGCGCCCGGCATGGACGCGAGGCAGCTCCAGGAGCGCCAGCTGCAGGTCGGGCGCCAGATGGAGCAGGTTCATGACCTGCGTCATGCGCGCCCGGCTCACGTGGCCAAGGCGCGCCGCCCCCGCCTGGTCCCTGATCGCGCCCGCGCGGATCAGGCCGTCGAAGTGGACGGCAAGCGCCATCAGCCGCACCACGCGCGGCACGCGTCCGTCGCCCGTCACGGGCTCGACGGGCTTCGGTCCGGGCACGACCTCGCGGCGGCCGCGCGCGCGGACGGCGAAGTGGAACTGGCGCATCACCTCCTGCCCGCTCATGCCGCCACCTCGCCGGGGGCCGGCACATCGGTGCGGAAGGCGATGCTCACGCGCTCGTTCGCGCCGTCGTACTCGATCGTCCCGACCAGGAGCCGCACCAGGCGCTCGCGCTCCTCGGCGCGCATCGAGTCCCAGAGCGCGTCGAACCCCTCGACCGCTCCCGAGAGCTCGTCTTCCTCGCCGAGCCGTGCCTCGAGGGCATCGGCTCGCTCGGGCTCCCTGGCTTCCCGGCGGGCATCGGCCTGCTCGCGGAGCCTCCTCCGCGCCTCGCTCACCACCTCGGCGACGAGGGTCCCGTCCTGGCCCACCTCGCGCAGCTGGCCCACCACGAAGCGCTCGAGCTCCGGCGCAGGGACCGACGGCCCCGGGCACGCGGACCATCCCTCCTTCTGGGCGCGGCTGCAGACGTAGTAGCGGTACTCGCGCACCGACCCCGACCGCGTGCGGCCGGTCGTGTGGTGGTGCACCATCGCGCAGCCGCAGGCCGTGCACCGCACGAGCCCGCGGAGCAGGGCGCCCCGGCTGTTGCTCGACCCGCGTCCGTCGGCGCTGCGGTTGGCGCGCAGCCGGCGCTGCACCTCGGCGAAGAGGTCCTCGGGCACGATCGCCTCGTGCGCGCCGTCGTGGAGGTCGTCCTTGTGCCGCACCTTCCCGAGGTAGGCGTGGTTCGTGAGGAGGCTGAGGAGGCGGCACTTGTCGAAGGGCCGACCCCCGCGCGGGCGTCCGTCCCGGGCGGTCCAGGACTTGGTCCCCCAGCCGAGCTCGCGCAGGCGCGCCACGAGCCGCAGCAGCGAGCCGCACTCGAGGTAGGTGCGGAAGATCGTCCGCACGCGCTCGGCCTCGTCTGGGTTGACCGCCAGGCGGTTGCCGCCGGGCCTGCGCTCGATGTCGTAGCCGAAGATCGGCCGTCCGCCGCCCCAGAGCCCCTTGCGCCGGGCCGCGGCGATCTTGTCGCGGGTGCGCTCGCTGATGATCTCGCGCTCGAACTGGGCGAAGGAGAGCAGGATGTTCAGCGTCAGCCTGCCCATCGAGTGGGTCGTGTTGAACTGCTGCGTGACCGACACGAAGGAGACCCGCCGACGCTCGAAGGTCTGCATCATGCGCGCGAAGTCCATGAGCGACCGGCTGAGGCGGTCGACCTTGTAGACCACCACGCAATCGACCAGGCCCGCCTCGATGTCCTCGAGGAGCCGCTTCACCGCTGGGCGATCGAGCGACCCGCCCGAGAACCCCCCGTCGTCGTACCGCGTCGGCAGGCAGATCCAACCTTCGGCCCGCTGGCTCGCGATGAACGCCTCGCCCGCCTCGCGCTGCGCGTCGAGCGAGTTGAAGTCCTGGTCGAGCCCCTCGTCGCTCGACTTCCTGGTGTAGATCGCGCAGCGGATCGGCCGCTTCGATTCCTTGGTGTCGCGCGTCATCCTTCCGTCCTTTCCCCGTCCTGGGTCCCGAGCCTGAAGAAGTGCATGCCGTTCCAGTGGCCGCCCGTGATCGCGTGGGCCACCGCGCTCAGCGACCGGTAGTGCCCGCCGTCGAACTCGAAGCCGACCGGCATCACCGTCACCCGGTAGTCGTGGCCCTTGAAGCGCCGGACGATCACGCTGCCGGGCGGCGGGATGCGCCCGTCGCGGGGGCTCGCGATTGTGCCGGTCGCGATCGGTGCGCCGGGC
Organism: Phycisphaera mikurensis NBRC 102666; assembly: GCA_945878575.1. Taxonomy (GTDB): domain Bacteria; phylum Planctomycetota; class Phycisphaerae; order Phycisphaerales; family SM1A02; genus UBA966. The sequence continues at coordinate 27,616 of CAMDUB010000155.1, forward strand.
GCAGCCATGGGCGGCGCCGCGGGTGCACGGGTCCGCAGGTCCGCCTCGCGGGCCAGGTCGCGCGCACGCAGCCGCACGGCGTCGATCGCGCGCTCGGCCGCGCTGCCCTCGGCAAGGGCCTGCAGGCGCCAGGCGATCCGCCGCAGGAGCCACTGGCGGTTCCCCGAGCGCGAGGCTTCCCCGAAGACCTCCGCGTAGCGCTGGCGGAGCTCCGTCGGCGTGAGCGTGGCCAGGGTGCGCAGCTCCTCGGCAAGGGCGCGGGGGGCGCAAGCGTGGGGCAGGGTGCGGGCGGTCGTCGTCATCGGGTCGTCTCCTCGGGCAGCGCATCGCCGGCACCGTCGCCGGGCGCCACAGTGAGCCCACTCGCGCCGAAGATGGCAAGTCGCCCCGGCTCCCGATGCGTAGCGTGCGCTCCGATGCGCGATGCGACGAGCCGCGCCACGGCGGCCCCGAGCAGCGTGACCACCTCACGCCGCCGGTTCGATCCGGGGCCGGAGAGTGCGAGTGATGTCCACGGCCGCGGCATCGCCGCGACCCGCTGCTGGGTCTTCATCGTGTTCCTCGGTGACTGGAGGGAGCGGTCCCTCCGAGATGACTTATGACGTCTGCGCGGCAGTGCTCCGCCCACGTGGCGGATTTCGCTCAGTTCTGTCCGTTTACGGGCCTCCTGTTGGTCGGTGTGGCATGGTGTTCACCCTGTACCGACACGAGTCCGGGTCGAGCGGGCGGGAAATCCGGCGAGTTCACGAAGAAAGTTCGAGATCCGGTGGCGGGAGACCGGGGGTGGACGGCTGCGCGGTGCATGGACGATCGGTGTGGGCAAGAGTGTGTTCCTCTACCCCTGTATCTCCGCAGCCGAAACAAGAGTCCTCCGCTTTCTGCGGGATTCGTGGTGACTTTCCGCGGCGTCACGGCGTGTGCACGGCGCAGGCCGCCTTGGCGGAGATCTTTCAATTCTTCAAGAATTCCCGGTCACCCCGGGCGGCGTCAGACGGTGACAGGGGTGTCCGGCGCGTGGGCCCATCGCCCGCTACCCAGGAATCCACGAGCGAGGAAGCAAATGACATTGCAGCCAACCGACACCGAACGACTGATCCTGTCCAACCAGTTCCGAATCCTGGCCAAGCTCGAACCGGAGCAGGCTGTTGCCCACGAGCGCGTGGGCCGGCTGCTGCTCGAAGGGCACACGTGGGCGCTTGAGTCATTGGGGGCGATCGAGCTCCCGCACGCCCTGATCACGGAGGACGTGGTGAAGTTCGTGTTCGACGTGCTCGACATGTACCGCGCACTGGGGACGGCGGCCGCGCATCACGGGATCGACATCGATTCACCGCGCGCCGCGTCGGCACGATTCGAGGGATTCGATGGCAACAACGAAACCGAGCACCTCGCAGTGGCCAAGGTGCTACAGGAAAACGGTGACCGATGGACGGAGTCGCTCGGCCAGGGGGACCTGAACTCCCATCGCCCGTGCTTGGAAATGTATGAGCGCATGCTCGCGGTCTGGCGCAGGGTTCGTATCGATCGCAGCGCGACGCTCAACATCATGTCGAAGGAGAACCTTGAAAGGATCGTCGCTGCGCGCATTCACCCCGATTATCGCGATGACCGTGGTGGGGCGTCCGCCGCCACTACGGAGGCGAACCGATGACGAGTCCTGCATCACTGGATCTTGACCGGGTGTTGGAGGCGGCTCTCGGCGCCGTCCACAGCGCAATGCGCTCATGGTCAGAAGGCGGTCTCCAGACGGAAGAGCCACTCCTGAACCACCTCATAGGTGCGCTTTCACGAAAGCGGCGCGGCTGCGACGTCGGCGGACCCGCCGCGAATCGGGTGGCAAACCAGGTTGCGCTGCTCCATAGGAAAGGCGACCACAACACTGATAAGTTTGGCGCCGATCTTGCGGTGACGCTGTCAATTGCCGACGGGAGATTTCTGAAATCGGCGCTCTTCCAGGTGAAGGTTGGCGATGCATTCACGGGTTCATTCGCACGGTCGCAACTCGAGGACGCGACCTCGGACCAGCAGGTCCGCGAGCGCGCCTTTGTCTGTGTTTTTGATCGGGGTCGCCTGCGAACGCGTGTCAAGCAAGCTGATGCCGTGCTTGCGAACTTCAAGTCCGGCGCAGCGAACTCATCGCAGACTTGCCACGATTGGGACACGCTGGGCGAGTGGATTTGCAAGTGGCTGGCGTGCCAGATTGGAAAGCCAAGTCGCGTAGACGACCCGAACGGCATTGAGCGCCGCTTGAGCAGCTACGTAGTGGAACGTCGCAATGAGACATCGTCTTGGACTGAGCCATGGAGGCCAGAGGGTGGGCAGACAGTGAACCGTGAGTCAAACGGGATCATTCCCGCGAAGGCGTGGCTGATGATCTTCGTCGTGCCTGAGAGCTCTTCGGAGAGGGCATGAGTCGGAATCGCGGTTGGGTCGGCAGACGGTAATCCGCCGAATGCTGCTGGACTGCATCGTCTGGTTTTGGAATCTTCCGTTCGCTGGCGATTCTCCGCCGAGTTGAGGTGTAGGTGTTGCCGTCGATACGGGCGCATGTAGTGCCGGCCGGGTAGATGCTCGCAACGACCGCGCCTTCCGCGATCGACTCGATCGGAACGGCGAGGTCGGGGGTGGTGTTGAGGACGAGGGTGCCGGCGAGGAAGCAGGCGGTGCCCGGCCGCGTGATGGGTCGGGCCAGCGGTGCGCGCCTGCCGGCGATCGCGCTGTGGCCCAGAAATCTGCCGAAGCGGCTCGCGGCGGGTAGGATGCCGGCCGCCACGCCGCCGAGGATCCCACCCCAGGCAAGATCCTGCCCCGCCGGCGCGCGGCCCTCGTACACCACAGCCGCCGCCCTGGCGCCCGCCATGCCTGATACGGTGCCCGCAGCCACGACGCTCGACGCGGTGACTGCGCCGGCTGCAGCAAGGCCGGCCCCGAACGTGGCGCCCGCCACGGCGCCCACGACCGCTCCCTTCGCGGCGCCCGCGAGCACGTCCTCGCCGTTGATGGCGGCGGCCACTCCTCCGATGAATGCGCCGACGACTGCTCTGCCGAGGATGTTCGCGAACTGCCCGGTCGGATCCGTCCCCGCCATCGGGTTTCGCCCGAGGGACGAGTAGAGGCTCGGTCCATCCTGATACCCCGCGAGATCTCGCTCGAGCCACCTGCACATCCCCGGCGTCGGGTCGTAGTGGCGGAAGCGCACGGTGTACGCGCCGATGTCGCCGTTGAAGCGGTAGCCGCAGAATCCGATGTTGAAGTCGGAGCGGGCGTTCGCGGCGCGGGCAAGGTTCGCCGCCGCCGTGGTGTCTCCCGCGGCGGGCTGCGTCGCGCTGCCCGTCTGCGCGAGCTGGCCTTGCGGCAGCGCGGCGACATACGCGGTCCCCCCCGAACTGCGCGACGTCGCGCGTGCTGATGGTGCCGTCGCGGTCCCAGTCCGCGTCAGGGTTGTAGCCGAGCTGGCCGAGCGTCGTGCCGACGGCGCCCTGGGCGAGGGTGGTGTCGGTCTTGTCGACCCTGCCGTCGCCGTTGATGTCCTTGGCGGGCAGGTGCCGCGCCTCGCCGTAGGCGTCGTATGCGACGCGGAAGGCGAGGGTGCCGGTGCGGCCGACGGCGGCGACGCTCTAGTAAATCAACGAGCGGCCTGCTCCGTGACGTCCTCGATCATCCATCGCGCCAAGGTCCAGCACGCTTCCTCCTCGCTCGGAAGAACTCGGGTCGCGACAAGGCCTGGCCGCCGTGCGTCGCGTGCCTGAACTCTCCATCCCCTTGCGGACTGGCAGGCTGAGTAGCGCGAGGTTGGACGCTCGTCCCCGAAGCGGAGATCGTCATGCGGGATGCCCAGACGATCGAGTAGGACCACAAGATTCTCGTGATGGAGCCTTTCTGGCGTCACGTAAAGATGGGGTCTACTCGTGGATGCCGCCAACTGCGGGCTTGGATCCCGGTCCCCGCGGTCGTCGCCCTGGCGGAGGCGCCCGCAGAAGAGGAGTGAGTCGACGCAAGCCTTGAAGACTGTCCAGCATGCGTCTCGCTCGTCGTTGCAAAGCCGAATCCGTCGCGACTCTCCACGCTCTATCTCTGAAACTTCCCAGCCCTGGGGTGTTCTCTTTAGGACGATACCTTCGCTCGTAGCGCTTGGAGAAAGGCTGTAGGTCGCGGGGTTGACGCCGAGGCGGTCGAGGAATTGAGCCAGCACGGTCGTGTTCAAGGGATGATCTCCCGCAGGCAGCCACGTTCGACGAGCTGCCTGACGGACATCGGCAACTCGTACTGAATACCACCACCTGGTTGATTGAACCAGGGAGTTGCGGTTCCCTCCCACACCTCGATCGGCCTCAAGACCTCGTAGCGATGGTATGGCGGCACGACACCTGGGCGAAGCGACCGTGCGGCATACGGTGTGCCAACCGGCGACGCAAATCGACCGCTTTCCGGGCCGAATCGATCGATGAGGTGCCCTGAGGGAAGCGACCGTCTTGATGCGATTCCGTAGTGGAAGCCGTTGTTCGGCGGCCACGCCGTGACCGCCCCCTCGCCACCCTTGTTGTGCACCACCACCCCGCACCCGCCGACGAGGTAGCGGCTCGTGCCTCGGACTGTGAGGTTGTATACGGGGATGACCGCGTGGCGGCTACCGATCTTCGTAATCGTGGCCGTGCCGGCGACGCCTTGAGAGGACATCGTGCGGACGGCGTCCCCCTCGGCGAGGTCGCGTGCTGCGACCCAGCAATCGTCAATTGTCTCGAGCCGTTCGGCGCGCGACACGGCCTCTGGGGCTGCGCGGGAGTCCAGGCTCGGCGCGTGCGCTCCCGCCCGTGCGACGAGGAACGGGTGCTCGCCCGTGACCGAAAGTCTGGTCTCGTCGGCTCCAGCGGCTTCTCCGGTCGCTACGGTGATGTCGTAGACCGTGCCCTCGAACGGATGCACGCATGTCGCGTCGATGACTGCTGTCGTAGCTTCGCCGGTCACCGGGTCGACGCTCGCAACGACGTCACCCGCTCGGAGCGACTCAATCGGAACCGCGATCTCGGGCGACGCGGTAAGTACGAGAGTGCCGGCGAGGAAACAGGCGGCTCCGCCCCGTGCGCCACCCGAGTTTCGCCCAATTCGCCCGACCAACTTTGAAGCCACGCCGAAGGCGCCGCCGAGAACGCCGCCGACTGCTCCACCTACCGCAAGTTCCCTCGCTGTTGGAACCCGCCCTTCAGTCACCAAGGTGTCGGCTCCCGTACCAGCCATGCCGGAAATCACCCCCGCAGCGATCAAGGCTGAAGTCGACTCGACACCTCCGGCAATCGCGATCGAAGCCCCGAAGGTCGCTCCGGCAATTGCGCCGACGACGCCGCCGCGCGCAGCGCCGACCAGGATGTCTTCGCCATTGATCGCGGCAGCGATTCCCCCAATCAGTCCGCCGACGAGGGCTCCTGCAGCCACATTGCCGAACAATCCACGTGGGTCGGCGCCCATCGTCGGACGCTGTTCCAGATAGGAGTACAAGCTCGCCCCATCCATGTACCCCGCCGGATCCCGCTCGAGCCAGCGTTGCACCCCGGGCGTCGGGTCGAAGTGCCGGAACCTCACCGTGCCGAGGTTCGGACCCGCGTTGAACCGGTACCCGCACCATCCGACCGTGTTGCCATAGGCGCTGATCCGTCCCGCAGGAATTCCCGCGGTGCCAACCTTCGCGCCGATGGCGTTCGCCTCCGGTAGCGTCACGGTCCCGTCGCGGTCGAGATCCGCGTCTGCGAGATAGCCCGTCTGGCCGATGGACTTGCCCACCGCGCCGGAGGCCGCCGTGGCGTCCGCGCTCGTCACGCCGCCGCCCACGGCACCGGTGATCCCCTCGGGCCAGTGGTGCTGCGCTTGGCCGTATGGGTCGTATTCCACGCGCTCGAGGAGCGCACCGGCGTTGTCGATGACCGCCACCACGCTGAACTGCGTGTCGTTCAGGAACTGGTCGCCGGCGCGGTCACCCGCGTCGGTGAAGTCCGTATCGGTGCCTCCGGCGAAGTTCGCGGTCACGCGCCGTAGCACCAGGTCGTCGACGTAGCGCATCCCCCAGACGAGCTGCTCCACCTGGTCGATGTCCGTGATCGACGTCGCCAGCGGCAGGTCGTTGTCGATGTACTCCTCGAGCAGCTGCCAATTCTGGTTGAAGTATCCGAGCCGTCGCTGGCTGATCGTCGGCGCCGCCGGCGGCACCCAGCTGTCGGGTGCTCGGTCGACCACGCAGCGCATGCCGAGCCCCGAGTACTGCGCCCGAAGCGCGGGCTGTGCGGTCGTGCCGTTGACCAGGTCGACCTGCGTCAGGCGTCCCCAGCGGTCGTGCTTGTAGCGCCACGTGGTGCCGGGCGCGCCCGCGATGCCGCGCTCACGGAGATTCCCGCCCGCATCCCAGGTGAACCCGATCGACTGCGGCGTGCCGCCGAGCGGGATGAAGGAGCCGCCGGTGACCTGGTTCACCAGGTCGAAGGTGGAGGTGCTTGCGTCTGTCGATCCCGTGGCAAAGGTCCCGGCCGTGGACGTATCGGTGCGGGTCGACGGGATGTTCCCGATGAAGTCGTAGGTGAAGTCCTCCGATCCGGGCTTCGCCTGCGTGCTGGGGAAGGCTGCTGAACCGCGCTGGTCGCCGAGCAGGCGAAGCAGTCCGTCGAGGGTGTACGCGTGCTGGGCGAGCATCGTCGCACCGGGCCGGGCGTCCAGCTTGCCGGTGAGGCCACCCAGACGCGTGTAGGCGTAGGTCGTGTCGACGATGGCAGGCTTGTTCGCGAAGCCGCTCACCGAGCCGGGCGCGTAGCCCGAATCGACCCACAGCTGGCGGGTCACCCGCCCGAACGCGTCCATGCTCGGGTACTGGCCATCCGCCTGCGTCCCGGCCTCGGCCATGGAGCGGTCCAGGCGCACGCCCGGCACGGGGTACGACGTGACCACCGGGGTCGCGACCCCGAGGAACTGGTACTCGACGGCGGCGGTCGCCCCGGCGAAGCCAAGGCTCTGGGGGCGGCTGATCCGGTTGCCGACGCCTGTGGTGCCGTAGCCCACGTTGAGCGCCTGGCCCCCGGGGTACGTGGTCCCCGTGCTGCGGATCCAATTGCCGTCGGCGAGCTTGGCCAGCTCGTAGCCTGAGCCGACGCGCTTGGTCGTGCCGACCGGCGTGGTGCCGCTGTACGTGAGCTCGCCGAGTGGATTCTGGTCGAAGGCCTCGGGCAGTCCAATCGCCGAGTAGCGAAGCCCGACCGCGTTCAGGATGGTGTCCGTCGTCGCCGGAGGCGTGACCGTGGAGCGGGGGATCCCGGCCTCGGTACCGATCTCGTCCGGTATCGCCGTGATCCCGCGCTTGATGGTCTTGATCGTCGCAAGGCGTCCGTTGGCGTCGTAGGCGATCGCCACGGCATCCGCCCAGTCGTCGGTCGCGGTGTCCCCTCCGGTCGCTTCGTCGTTGACGATCCTGCCGCCTGCGTCGAAGGTGAACGTGTGCTCGACGCCGCGCTGGTCTTTCTTCCAGCGCATCATGCCCTGGCGGTCGTATGCGAAGATGTGCCGGTCCGTCGCGCTTGGCGCACCGGTCGTCGCATCCGGGTAGGCGAGTGCCGCAACGAGGTCGTTGGATGAAATGCGCGAGTCGCCGCTGCCGGTCCCGTTGGAGACGCCGAACAGGGTGCGCGTGGTCTGGAACTTCTGCGTCCACACTCCCCCGACCTGCGCGAACGTGTAGGCGATCTGGTCGATCGCGGGCGTCGCTTCGGTGATCCGGGCCCGTACGCTTTCGGCCTGGTTCTGGTCGGGCATCTTCGGGTCGGCCCCCTGCAACTCGAGCCGACCGGTCGATGCGTTCCACTGCAGCGAAGCTGTCCCGTCCCAGTTTGCGATCGTGCCGACGATGGCGCCGGTGGCGTCGAAGTAGTTCCGGGTTCGGAGCGGGGTTCCAGAGTCGCGCGGCACCACCGTGAGGTAGGCGCGGCCCAGCTCGTCGTATTCCACGCCCTCGACGAGCGGTACCACGTTGCCCGACCAGGTGAGCGGCGTGCCGCTCGCGGTCGGTGCCAGGCCTCCGCCGTTGAAGCCGGCGGTGAGGTTGGTGCCAAAGTCGAGGTGGCGGACCGTGCGGCCCGCCGTGTCGTACTCGACAGCCGTCCAGGTCGTGACCGACTTCGTGGCGCCGTCGATGCTCCCCGTGACGGTATCGGCCAGCGTGTGGACGCGGGCCTGGTGCTTCACGAGGTCGAGGAAACCACTGCCGGAGCGGAACTGCGGGAACGTCTGCTCGAGCACCACGTGGTTCGTGAGGACCGCAGTGAACGTGGCCCGGTCGAAGACCGCCGCGTAGTTGCCGGGTGCGCCGGGAAGCGGGTCGGTCCCGCGGTCGACGACGTACGTGGCACTGGCACGACCAAGCCCGTCGATCGAGTTCTTCACCATGGGGCCACTGGGGCTCCAGGACCCGACGATGCGCCCGGCGGGGTCGTACCACTCGTGCGACTCGACGAAGTCGTTGTAGGTTGGGCTGTCGAGATCGGTCGAGGTCGGCACGAGGGCGATCCGCGTGCGGTATCGCATGCCGCGCTGGCTGTAGGCGCTGGACGCGAACGAGAGGCGGGTGGCCGCGACGCTGTCCGCGCTCGGGGCGACTGGCGCCGAGATCGGCGCGTTCAGGGATGCCGCCTCGGTGACCCGGCCGAGGTTGTCGTATCCCACGACCGCGTAGGGCGCGACGGGGCCGTTGACGGCTGCAAGCCTGCCACGCCAGTCGTAGAGGTAGTTGGTCGTGCGCGACGCCGGGGAGGTCTCGCCCGTGTACGCGATGGTCGTCGTGACGAGTCCGTTGCCGACCGTGAGCGTGGAACCGGTGGCGCCGTCGTAGCGGACCAGCGACGTGGTGTACGTGGTCGCGGCGTCGGGATCGCCGCCGAGGGCGAACGAGCCCTGGCTCGTCTCGCTGACCCTTCCAAGCGCGTCGTAGGTGGTCCGGCGGATCGTCCGGTTGGGTGCGACCGTCTGCCGCAGGCGTCCCTCGGAGTCATAGGCGTAGGTCGTCGTGTAGCGGCCGGCACCGTCGCCATTGCCGGCCATGTCGTGCCACACCGTGGTGGACTTCACCTGGCCCGTGACGGCGGTCTCGACGGCGCGGCGGGCGACGGGTGTCGAGGCCATCCCATATGGCCAGCCCTTGAAGATCTGCCCGTACTGGTCCTCCTTGGCCGACGCTCGGTAGTCGCAGGCGCCGACGAGAACGCCTGCCGCGTCCGACCACGTCACGCTCGCGGGGCTCACGAAGACCTGGACGTCGCCCTTGTCCAGGAATTCGTACGGCAGCCCGACGAGCGTGAAGTACAGGATGCCCGGGCGCCCGTCGCCCGAGGACAGGTGGCTGTTGAACGCCCGCAGCTCGCGGGTGTAACGGTTGACCGCGCCGCCGGGCATGGTGAGGGTGCGAACCCGGCCCGCCGCGTCGTGGGTCATCGTCCAGGTCATGGAGCCGCCGCTGGCGTTGCGGCCGCTCCAGGAGAATTCGCCGCCCGAGGGGATGGGGCGCTCCATGGACGAGATGCCGGTGCTCGGCGCGTTCGACTGGATGCTCCGTGTCGCACCGGTGGCGGGGTCGAACGTGCGCTTGACGAGAGAGTCGTCCGCGAGCCGCTGGAAGACGGGAAAGCCGCTCGCATCGAACAGCGTGTGCGAGAAGTAGTCGCCCCCCGGACCGTTCTCGGCCGTGGTCTCGGCCTCGAAGCGGGCCTGCATCCATGCGACCGCATCCGGGTTGCCAGTCGTGCGGAAGCCGTACGAGAATTCCGTCTTCTGCACGCGGTCGGCGAACGCCGTGCTGCTCATGTCGGCCGCGGTCATTCCCTCGGCGGTCGCGAGTTCGCTCCGCGTCGCCAGCCACGGCCGCGTGCCGTCGTAGGTGTTGCGAAGGAGGATGCTCGTGGCAGGCGTCGTCCCCTGCCGGACGATCGATACGGTTGCGAGCCGTCCGTCCGGCGTGTACGTGTATTCGAAGTGCGCGCCGCCGCTGGTCGAGATGGTCGAGGTGGGTGGCGTGGGCGTCGATCCGCCCGCCGCCGGGGTGTAGGCACTGATCGCATCGGGCCCGTACGTCGCCGTCATCGCGCGGGGCGGGGTGTTCGTGGTGCTGTAGTCGTAGCGAGTGACCCAGTACGGCCCCGAGGCTCCGTTGCCGAGGCCAATCGCGTCGTGGACCTGCTTGTAGACGCGGACGGTCTGGGAGATCTGGAACGGCTTCAGGTCATGGAAGCGGGTGCGGACCGGCGACCACGTTCCCGATGAGTCCTTGACCTCCTCGCGTACCACCATGGTGCGGCCGGTCGCGGTCGGTCCAGACGGCCACTGCAGGTACTCGTAGGTCTCGCGCATCCCGAGCGTCGCGCCGCCGCCGGAGCAACCGCAGCCCGTGAGCAGTTCCTGGGCCGTCACGCGGTCGGATGCGTCGTATGACGCGATGAATTTGCTCGCAAGGTCTCGGACCGTGACGTTGGTCCCGCCGTCTGTGAAGCAGACGGCCGCATCGGCCATCGACAGCAGGCTGTCCGCGTAGTTCTTGACCCTGTTCCAGGCGGGCGTGCCGGTGGAGTTGTTCCGCTGCGCCGCGAATTCGATCTGCTGCGGGGCAATCACGGCCTTCAGCTGGTGCGCCTTGCCGAGGGATCCTGATTCGCCGCTGTGGTAGCGGTACTGCGTTGCGACGATGTGCCAGAGCTGGTTGGTCGCGGACTGGTCCTCGCTCCGGTCGACGGGTTGCCAGACCTGCACCTGGATCAGGTCACCGTCCGTGCCCACGTCCGAGGAGTGGCCCGCACCGGGGGTGAAGTAGGTGTAGGAGACGCGCGAGACGGTCTGCAGCGTCCCGCCGGAGCCCCTGCGCTTCACGTCGACCGTTGCGACCTGGCCGGCACTGGTCCACGCAAAGTCGATGACGGTCGCGGCGGTGGACTCGCTCTGCGAGTCGACGAGGATCTTCGTGAGTTTCGGTCGCTGAAGCGCCGTGTCCACCTGCCAGACGAAGTGCCGGATGTGTCCGTAGAGATCGCGCTGCTCAAGCGGAAGGCCCATGGTGCCGAGCTGGTTGCTCATGCGTCGGTCGTAGTCCGTCGAGCCGATCCCGGGATCCGTCAGGCGCCAGACGTCGATGCTGTCCCCGCCGATCTGGAGCGTGGTGCTCGTGATGAACTGCGCGGTGCCCCCGCTCGGCTTCCACGTGCCCGCGTTGTCGTAGTCGAATCGGGTCGTGCCGGCCGGGGTGCTGAGCGCGATGAATGGCGGTGGTGTCGTGCCCTGGTCCTGGTATCCGTCGATGTAGAGGCACTGCGTGACGTTGAGGGCCCAGTGCCAGCCGGAGAACCGGGGAAGCCCCAGGTTTGTGTCAGTGCCGGCCGAGGAGGTCGAGACCTGGCTCGAGTAGCTCCGGCTCAGCATGAAGTCGGGACCGGGCAGCGGCACCACGAGGTCGGTTGCGGACTCGAGCTTGTATCCCGTCGACAGGTCCACCGGGTGGCTGGTCGTGGTCGGGACGCCGGGGCCGCAGGTGATGTCCTTGTATCCGGAGGCGCCGCAGGATCCCTGGCCCGCGCCGCCGGCCCCAGGAAGCATCGACCAGTTCCCGGCGCCGGAGGAGTAGCCGGGGCAATTGAGCCCCATGCACGGCGGCGGTCCCGGATTGGATGGCGGCATTCCGCCGACCGGCAGGTCCGAGGACAGTCCGCATCCCATCCCGGCACAGATGGGGTCGCTCGGCACGGGTCCCGGCGGGCTCGGCGGGAAGCTCGGGCTTCCCCCGCAGAAGAGCCCCATGCAAGGCGTGCCCGGAGAGGTTCCTGCTCCCGAGGGCGCGATCGGGTCGAGCAGGAGTCCGCAGCTCAACCCCGCACACATCGGCGGTCCCGCGGGCGCGCTCGGCGCGGGCGTGATCGCCGGCGTCAGGTCGCCGCAGCCGAGGCCCGCGCAGTGGACCGCCGGCTTCACCGGCTCCATCGGCGGGTAGTTGATCGGCGGTGCGCAGTTCAGCCCCGCGCAGTAAGCAAGCGGAGCGGTTGGCGTGGTCGCAGGCTGTTCGGTGAACTCCGGCGCGGGCAGCAGCAGAACCGGACCGAATGGAAGCGGGCTCGGCTGGCGCGCTGGACGCGGGTCCATCGCCGCGATCGCGAGTGCGGAACAGGCGTTCAGCAGCGCGACGCACGCCGCGAGGCGTGCCCCAGCAGGAACGGAGCTCTGGCCAGGGCGCACGTTTCCGGAGTGGTCCATCGTCGAAGCCTCCATGCATGGAGGTCATGGTGACCCGGCGGCGCCGCAGGACGGACGTGCCGGGCACGGCGCCCGGTACGAGGATTCCGCCAACCGCGAGACCGACGGGCCCCCCGGGGAACGCGAGGTGCCCTCGCGGCCCGATGAGCCTCCACCCCGTCACCGTCTGGCTGGCGGAGATGTGACCGGGCAAGTGGCGGGAATGTGCGAAATTCCTGGTGTGGGGACCAGGCAGCGCATGTCAAGCCACTGGGGTCGGGCGCCAGGGGACGACCTCGAGGCGGATCGGGGCGGGCGGGACCAGGCTTGGGGCGATCTAACTCGCAAGTATCACTCATCTGCACTCTGGTCAGGCCGCTGCGTCCGTGCATGGGGATGTGCTTTCTCACCCGCTATCAACGGGCGGGTGGCATCTTTCTACATCAGCAGGTAGGGCAGATTTGTCGCAGCGACTTTGACCCCACAGCTCACGCCGTTGGCTCGTCCTCGTCAGACGCTGAAGGTGCGTTGCCAAGGTCTCGCAACGCCGCGCCGATGGGACGCGCGGACTGAGGCAGCCCAAGTGATGCAACGCCCACGTCGATGGCTGCCTGCAACGCCTCAAGCGCCGCCAGCAACACTCCGAGGTAGAGCGGTGGTTCGGCGAGTGCAGGGAGCCGATGGAACCGATGAAGCGGCTCCTTGCAGTAGCACAGGTTGGCGGACTTGAGGCTTGCCCAGGTCCCGTGAACATCGCCGCTGGAGGGTGTGAACACGAGCCGGTAGAGCTTCTCGAGGCCTGCCTTGGTGGCAAGCGTGCGGGTATCCGACTTCGACCATGCTCCGAGCTCGATGTTCGTGAGTTCGACCGCGAACCCGCCGAGGGAATCAGCGATGTCGGTGGCCGAGCGTCCCTCCACGCTGGTATCGCCCTCGTGCGTGTCTTGGAGATGCAACATCAGCAGCTTGTCTTGTCCATCGCCGTAGTCACGAAATGCCTTGTAGTCAGCAGGCGTGCCGCAGCGCACGAGATAGACGAACGTGATCACCGTGTCCGCGAGACACCTGAGCATGATGCCTGAAGTGTCGCGAGCCCACAGGTTGCAGTCCTCGCAAAGTAGGACGAAGAGCCGAAGGGAACGAGCAAGCAGGCCGAGCCGGACCTCGTCAAGCGTCGGATCGTAGAGATCGATCTTCGCGCGCCGATTGAGCAGCAAAACGTACTCGCGAGCATCCTTTGCAGCAGACTCGAGGGCAGAAGCGATCGCAGGGCCATCCGCCTCTGTCGCTGGTGTGCCGCCGGCCAGCGAGAGGAAGAGCGGCTGGCAGAGCGCGAGATTCGTGTTGTGCCGCCAGAAGTACTTTGGCCAGGCTGCGGGTGTGTATCTAGCCTGCGCCTGGCAGTACATGTTGCCGAACATTCGGCACTGCTGTTCAACGCTTGCTCGCTCAGAATCGTTGCAGCCCGTCGGATATCGCTCGAAGAGTTCACCTCCTGCGAACCCCCCAGCGGGGATCCTGATTCGGCGATGCTTGAGCATGCGCGCGACAGAAAGCGCGCGCACTCGTCCGCAATAGGAGTCCTTGCCGGGGAGCAGCGGCGCCGTGATCGCTCGCAGTCGAGAGATGTCGGTCGAGAGGTCGAGTCGCAATCGTCCTGCGTCAATTGCGGGCTTCACAAGCCACGCAGCCGGGGACTCGGAGTAGTAGGCGAGGGATGCTCCGAAAGGACCGAGAAAGCACTGGTCGATCAGATCGGCATGATCGCGGACAAATCCGTCGCGCACCGCCTCGGGCACGAGCCCGAAATCCGTCACGAGCCCAATGAACGGTGCACTCTCCGATGCTGGCCAGGCCGTATCAATGGCGTCAGCTAACGCATGGAATGTACCGCATCCAGTTTCTGAGACAAGTTGAAGTTGGTATTCACGCGGCCTCCCCGAGGAGGATGCGTCGGTGCGCTGCGGGCGTTCGGTAGCCGATCCGCCCGATGATCCAGTGGTTGTTGAAGCGGCGGGCGAAGTCGCGGAGCGCC
>CAMDUB010000156.1 GCA_945878575.1 Phycisphaera mikurensis NBRC 102666
TCAACGAACGCCTCATAGATTGCCGGCGCTCCACCCACCGCGGCCCACGCGGCGGCAAAGTCACGCGGCGAACGCACCACGTATTGACCCTTGCCGTCATACCCAAGGCGCCGCGATTTCAGCACTGCCGGCACACCAATCCGCCCGCACGCGGCCGCCAATTCCGCTTCCGTGTTCACGGCTGCAAACGGCTGCACGGCAATGCCGCACGATTGAAAGAACTCCTTCTCAGAAATGCGGTCTTGCGCAATTGCCAAACTCCGCACCCCAGGCGCAGTTGGAACGCGCTCCGCAATCGCACTCATGGTGCTGACGGGCACATTCTCAAACTCAAAGGTAGCAACATCAAGCCCCGCAACAAAGCGCGCCACCGCAGCGTGATTGTCATATGCACCAACGATCAATTCACCTACCGCGGACGCTGGGCACTGCGGATCTGGGTCAAGAAAGCGAAACGAATGCCCCAGCGGAATGCCAGCGAGCGCCAGCATCCTGCCCAGTTGACCACCGCCAACAATGCCCACCAACATCAGCTATGCCCGCCCGGCATCAAGCCAATACGCGGATCAGGTTGCGCCATGACTTTGGCGGTTTGCGCTGCACGAAATGCGTCCAGTTGTTCACGCACCGCTGGGTCATGCGCAGCGATGATCGATGCCGCAAAGAGCGCGGCGTTGGTTGCTCCTGCTTGGCCGATCGCAAAGGTCGCCACGGGAATACCAGCGGGCATCTGCACGATCGAAAGCAAACTGTCGAGGCCATTCAGTGTCTTGGTGGAAACCGGTACGCCGAGTACGGGCACTGCCGTCTTGCTGGCACACATGCCCGGCAAGTGCGCCGCGCCGCCTGCACCAGCGATGATGGCACGCAGACCACGCGCGCGAGCGGCTTGGGCGTATTCAAAGAGTTGATCAGGGGTTCGATGAGCGCTGACCACGCGGCACTCATGCGCAATCCCCATGGCGGTGAGCGTGCGAGCGGCGTGCTGCATGGTGTCCCAGTCAGACTGGCTGCCCATGATCACCCCAATGAGCGGCTCCCCGGCGGGCGAAATCACGTCTCCAACTGGATCCATGTCCGAATACTACGAGCCCGATGTGTTGCTCGGACGCG
Source organism: Phycisphaera mikurensis NBRC 102666 (assembly GCA_945878575.1). Taxonomy (GTDB): domain Bacteria; phylum Planctomycetota; class Phycisphaerae; order Phycisphaerales; family SM1A02; genus UBA966. The sequence goes on from CAMDUB010000156.1 coordinate 1,114, forward strand.
TCTGAGGCGCCCTGGGAAGCCCGAACACGGGGAATTTTTCAGCGGAACCTGCAATATTCAGGTGGTTTCTTCCAATTCGCCCCCTGAATCTCCCGACACGGAGGGCAGCCCCGATAATCCAACACAATTGCGCCGTATGGCACCCACTTCCTTGCAGAACTCCCGAAGCGTGGCATACTCTCTGAACTTGCACATGGGAGCGATCTGATCGCAAACCGGTGCCGTATGAAAAGGTGACAATCCGGAATTCCGCGGCCTCAAACCCTTTGGCCGCGACTCGACCACGCCTCGAGGTGCACGAACGGACATGTGTTCGTGTACCGAAACACTCGGGGCGGAGTGCTGGAGCGGCTTTGCCGCTCTTTGCTCAGAGTTCAGAAAAGGGTGGGCGTCGGCTTCGGACACTGACGCCCAAACCGTTGCGGTTTCCGCAACGGAGAATCTCGGGGATGCGGCCTCAGGCGTGGGAGCCGCGTCCCCGAGTTCATTTTTAAGAGTTCACGATTCGGGGGTTCGGGTTCCGGAACCCCTCGCGCGGATCCAACTTCCAACTCTAAAAACGACGAACGCGGCACTCACACTTCGGAGAGCACCGCGTCACGTGCGATTGGTGGTGATGTGATTTTGAAGGTCAGCTTGCTTCGGCGCGTGGGTGCGCCTTGTCATATCCGTCGCGCATGCGACCGCTGGTCAAGTGGGTGTACACCTGCGTTGAACTCAGCGACTGATGGCCCAGTAACTCCTGAACTGCGCGCAAGTCGGCACCGTTGTCCAAGAGATGCGTGGCGAAACTGTGGCGAATGGTGTGCGGTGAGATATCCGGATCAAGATTCGCTTCCACCAAGTACTTGGCAACCTTACGACGTACCGAGCGGCTTGAAAGGCGCCCGCCGTTCTTGTTGACAAACAGCGATTCTTCAGGATTCATGCGCTTTCCACGACTCTGCAGGTCGGCATCGACCATCGCCAAGTAATGGCGCAACGCCTTCAGCGCATGACTTCCCAGCGGAACACGTCGCTCGCGCCGACCCTTACCGCGAATGATGATTTCTTCGCCGGTGTCATTCAGGTCGCCACGGTTGATTGCAACAACCTCGGAAACTCGGATACCAGTGGAATACAAGGTCTCGAGAATCGCGCGGTCGCGCGCTCCAAGAATATCGGTGTCATCGGGCGCCGAAAGCAATCGCTCAATCTGCTCCACGGAGATGGCCTTCGGAAGCCGCTTGGCCTGCTTGGGCGTACGAATCAATACCATCGGATTGGTTGGAGCAAGACCCTTGCGTTCCATCCACTTGTGGAAACTGCGCAGCGTGGCAATCTTGCGAGCCATGGTGGCCGCGGAATACTTCTGCTCGCCGAGCTTGGAGAGGAACTCGCGGATCAACTCCACTTCACACTTCAGCACACGACCAGTAATCGTGTCTGATGAAGTGCTCTTGGCGTCGAGCGCTTTACGCTCCTTCTCGAGGTCCACCTTTACGCCAGCCTTCGTCTCAATGAAGTCGACGAACTGACGAAGGTCGAGCCCGTAACAACGACCCGTGTACGGGCTGAAGTGACGCTCGTCGGTGAGGTAACTGAGGAAGTTTTGGATAAGTGCAAGTGTTGTTGTGTCGTTCATGGCCCTTCGCCTCCATAATCGCGCGGTCTGTTGCGCGGTGCTGTGTTGCTCAATTCGGAATCTGTTGTCCACTCTTCTTATCGGAGACACGCCGCTGCAATCTGAAGCCAACCCGTGTTAAAGACACCGAAATCCGGACGTTCCTCAGATCGATTGTGCGATTCCGGAAACCTGTTGTCCAGATTGTGTTACGCAGACCTTGTGCAAGTGGATGACCAAATATCATTTCCGGCAAAAATCGCCGATTCCACGGGGTTGCCCAATTGGTTATTGGACTCAAATTGGCGCCGCATCAGTGTTGGCCGAACTTCCCTACAATCGCTCCCCTTCCTGAGCGACCCTTTCTTACCCAATTTCACCACCATGGTTGCGTAGCTCAGTTGGTAGAGCAAGCGGCTTTTAACCGCTAGGTCCTGGGTTCGAATCCCAGCGCAATCACTGCACTTCGCCAGCACCGTCACCCCCCACGCCACACGCTCACGCCTTGCGCCCCGCCACCTACGGGCCGATCGGAACACGGATGTTTGTACTTCACCTGAACTGGTCTCACGGATCGTTGCGCGTCTGGGGCGAGCATTCCCAACGATTCATCACTGCGCGTGACGCCACCATCGCAACCGGGTCGCACCCGTACGCCGCCACCGTTGCGGAATTGCGCGCAGTGCTCGCACCCGCACTTGAACATGCGCGCGCCGCCAGTGGCGAAGACGCTCGCATCGCAGCGGAAGGTTCACTCACCGACAGTTCGCTCATGCTGCTCTTGCCGCACTCCGACACGGAGATTGGGCAACTACCACTTCCGAGTGATCGCCTGAGTGCCTGCGATGAAGTTGCTGGGTTTTCAGCTGAACCAGAGGAGACGCTTGCGCCCATCGAAGTTCCGGCCGTGGCGCTTGATCCGCGCACTGCATTCGCCCTGCTGCGGATACTCGACACTGAATCCACTGATGACACCATTGCCTGGGGACATGACGCCCGATGGTGGAACGCTGTTTCGCAGTTCACGCAGCACCTGATCAACGATCAACGTGTCATTCCAACCGTGGTGCAGGAGCGCAACGGCTCGATGTTTGCCGCGTGGCGTCCATGGTTGCAGGATGCGCCAAACCACAGCAAATTCACCGCATTGGTTCGCGGCGCCCCAGCATTGGTGCGTGCTGCCGAAGGAGCCGGAGCAGCGACGACGCTGCTCGAGCAATCCATGGGTGCGTTCGTTGACTCCAGCGTGCGCGACATCATGGAGTTGGAGAATTACTCCGAGGCGCTCGACGGCCGCGACCCAGACCGCGACCCGCATGTTGCCTGGCTCACCGGACTCTTGAGCGCCGAAGTTGCGGTGCGCCAGCCTTCCGCTGTGGAGTCAAGCATTGTGCGCACGGCTCGGCAGTGGATTGCCAACCTGGAAGACATTGGCGAGGGCCGCGAGATGCGCCTGCTCCTGCAACTTCTGGAGCCGCCAGCAGAACTCTTGGCTGGACCCGATGGTCACGAAGATGATCACCCGTGGCAATTGATGTTCTCGCTGGTATCCAACGATAGCCCGCCGATTGTGGTCGATGCTGAGTCGCTGTGGAGCCGCGCAGTGGGCGGTCGCAACGGTCGCGGACATTCACCGCAAGAGACACAACAACTCTGCGACATGCTCTTGGGCGAACTTGGCCGAGCCAGTCGCCTGTATCCAAAGATTGAAGAGAGTCTTGACGAAGGCGCCCCCACGGGTATGGAGCTCAAGACCACCGAGGCCTATCAATTCCTCCGTGACTTTAAGCCGGTGCTGCAAGAGGCTGGCTTTGAAGTGTTAGCGCCGGATTGGTGGGGCCAGACCGCCAATCGCGTGGGCGCACGACTGCTCATCGACAGCGAACCGTCCCCGAGCGAGGGTGGCGAAGGCGGTAAGTCGAACGGCGGAGTCGGCCTGCACAGTTTGGTCAGTTACAGTTGGCAGATTGCGCTTGGAGATACGCCACTCACCCTTGAGGAATTCCAGGCGCTCGCCAAGAAGGGCGTGCCGCTGGTGCGCATCAACGGTCGCTGGGTGGAAATCCGTCCGGAAGATCTGGAGCGCGGCGTCAAGTTCTTGAAGCAGAACGCCAACGGCCAAGCAACCCTTGTGGAAGCGCTGCGCATGGCGCATCTTGATGCTTCCGATGGTGGACTGCCAGTGATTGGCGTCGATACCAAGGGATGGGTGGCGGAAATCTTCGGGCCCGATGACTCGATTGAGAAGATGCCGCTCCTGGAGCAGCCGGAACGATTCCAAGGCACCCTCCGTCCGTACCAGCGCGCCGGCGTCAGTTGGCTGGCGTTCTTGGAGCGCTATGGAATGGGCGCATGCCTCGCCGACGACATGGGTCTCGGTAAGACCATCCAATTGATCGCCCTGTTGCAAGCAGAACGACAAGTAGCTCCTGAGGGCGAACGCGTCGGGCCAACACTGTTGGTGGCCCCGATGAGCGTGCTGGGCAACTGGCACCGTGAACTCACCCGCTTTGCGCCAGAGTTGGTGGTGCATGTGCATCACGGCTTGGAACGCCCACAGGGCGAGCGCTTTGTGCAACTGACGCAACGCGTTGATGTGGTGGTCAGCACCTATGCCCTGGTGACGCGTGACAAGGACCTCCTCAATGAGGTGGAGTGGCGCCGTGTGGTGCTCGATGAAGCGCAGCACATCAAGAACCCGCCCACCAAACAGACCGCCGCCATTCGCGCGCTGCGTACCAAGTTCCGCGTGGCCCTCACCGGTACGCCGGTGGAGAATCGACTCAGCGAACTGTGGTCGATCATGGAATTCTGCTGCCCGGGATACCTGGGCACACAGAACGATTTCCGCAAACGCTTTGCGTTGCCCGTGGAACGCCATCGCGACAAGCGGCAAGCCGAGCGGCTCAGGCTGCTGGTTCGACCTTTCATTCTTCGCCGCCTCAAGACTGATCCCAAAGTCATCAGCGATCTTCCGCCGTTGGTGGAAACGCGGCAGCAGATTCCGCTCACGCCAGAACAGGCCTCGCTCTACGAGCAAGTGGTCAACGACATGCTCAAGCGTGTCGATCAGGCCGAAGGTATTCGCCGTCGCGGACTGGTGCTCAGTGCATTGGTCAAGCTCAAGCAGATCTGCAATCATCCTGCGCACTTCCTGCGCGAGGGCATGCCATCCAATGCTCCGGTGGCCGAGGCGTCCGAGGAAGATATGGCAGAAGGCGCACAAGCTGCCGAGCCGCCAGCGAAGAAGATTGTGGTGCCTGCCAATGTGGTGCGCGCCACACGGCTCAGCGCCCGCAGTGGCAAGAGTCTGCGCGTCATGGAAATGCTGGAAGAGTTGACAGCGGCCGGCGATCGCGCGTTGATCTTCACGCAGTACCGGCAGATGGGTCACTTGCTAGTGCAGATGATTCGGCAAGAGTTGGACATCGAGGCATTGTTCTTGCACGGTGGTACGCCCCAAGCCAAGCGCGACCAGTTGGTGCAGAAGTTCCAAAGCGAAGATCCAGCGTGCCCACTCTTCGTCCTGAGTCTTAAGGCCGGCGGCGTGGGACTCAACCTGACCGCTGCCAACCATGTGTTCCACTACGACCGGTGGTGGAATCCTGCCGTTGAGAATCAGGCAACCGATCGTGCATTCCGCATTGGTCAGATGCGTACCGTGAATGTTCATAAAATGATCACTGTCGGCACACTTGAGGAGCGCATCGACCAGATGATCGAACAGAAGACCGAGCTTGCCAGCCAGATCATCGGCAGTGGTGAGCAATGGCTCACTGAGCTCAACACCTCGCAGTTGCGTGACCTGCTCTCGCTCCGCGGCAGCACACTGGAGGACGGCGCATGAGTAGCGAAGGTTTCAGCATTCGACCATCCCAGAAGAAATTGGAGCAGCCGCGCCGCGTGCGCCATGGCATCCGATTCCGCAGGAAACTTGGCTTAGAAGGTCTTCCGTGGCACGCCGCTGCGTTTGTGCAAGCCGCCGAGGTGGGCATGCCGCCGGATGTTCGCATGCTCGGGATGGAATATGCACTCGCTGGCCAGGTGGCGAACTACACCGTCACGCCCGGGCTCGTGGAGACCGCCGTGCAGGGGCGCGGCGTCAAACCGTATGTGGCGAAGATCACCGTTCGACCGCTCTCCCGTGAAGAGTGGGACAAGGTCATTGAGCGCATGGCCGGCGAAGCGGTGTACGCGGCGCGACTACTCACCGGAGAAATTCCGGAATCGATCGAGGAGTGCTTCGCGGTGGTTGGCCGGCATTTGTTGCCGGCGCCCGGAGATGAACTGCATACCGAGTGCGATTGCGGACTTGAGCAACCCTGCAAGCATGTGGCCGCGGCCGCGTACCTGATGGGCGAGCGCATTGAAGTTGACCCGGTCGTGCTCTTTGCGCTGCGCGGCCTTGATGGCGAATTGCTATTGGAGCGACTCCAAGAGCAACGCACCCTGCAGACGTCGGGTATCTCGCAAGCGCATGCCACCGCCTCGACGGTGGAAGAAGACAACGGAGGGCTGCCGCCGCTTGAGCAGTGCATCGCGGACTTCTGGCGCCCCACTGCTGCACTTGAAGATGCCGAGTCGGCACCGACACCAGAGCATGTCCCGCACGCCTTGTTACGACGCATGGGTCCAAGCCCGATGGGCGGCAAATTTCCAATGGTTGGCCTGCTCGCCAGTATCTACGACAGCATTCGCGCGCGAACGGCAGAGTGAGCGCGGGCCGAATCAGACCTTCGCGT
>CAMDUB010000157.1 GCA_945878575.1 Phycisphaera mikurensis NBRC 102666
TCTTCCGAATCGTTCGGTTGTAAACCCGCTGGCCATTTCCCGTACCCTTTGCAACCCGTGCTCGTCACCGACCCCAAGGACATCCTTCATGCGGAAGCCGCAGCAGAACGCGTGGTTGAAGTACACCGCCGACTGGTGAAATTTCTGCGAGTCGGGCTGACACTTCCTGAGATTGACTCCTTTGTTGGAACAACACTCAAGGACCTCGGCTGCTCAAGCTGCTTCCTTGATTATGCAGTGCGCGGCCATCCGCCCTACCCAAGTCAGGCATGCCTCAGCCCCAACGCGTGCGTGGTCCATGGAACGCACACCATGACCCGCGACCCGGTGCGCACGGGCGACATCCTCTCCATTGATATTGGCGTGCGTAACAAGGGCTGGATCGGTGACGCCGCGTGGACCTACTCGTTTGGCGAGCCGGACAAACTCACGCGCGCCCTCATGGAGAGCGGCAAGGAAAGTTTGCGCCGTGGCATTGCCGCGATGCAGCCGCAGCGACCACTGATTGACTGGGCCAAGGCGGTACAGAAACACGTTGAGAAGGAATGTGGTTTCCATCTCGTACGCGGTCTCGGCGGGCACGGCATTGGCCGCGAACTGCATGGGCCTCCATTCATCTCCAACGTGATCCCCACCTACCCCGGCGAATGGGGCGAGGCGTGGAAGCCATGGGTTCCTGGCATGTTGGTGGCGGTGGAACCGATGATTGCGATCGGCACCACCGAAACACGAACTAAGGGTCGCGAGTGGCCCATTTGGACCGGCGATGGATCGCTGGCGGTCCATTATGAGGCGGACGTCCTCATCACTGCCAAGGGCCCGCGCAACCTGACTGAGGGTTTGTTTGAGATGCCCGACGTCATTACTGCGTAAAGAACGGCCGTTCCGGAGGTTGTAACCAGCGTGCTGCGTGGCGAGCGGCGTCACCGTGCTCGGCGGGCATAAACCATCGCGGAGACTTATCCTGCGACGATGCTCATTGCACTCCTCGCCACAGTCGCGCTTGCCGCCCCACCCGCAACCCGGACTTCGCCCACCACCGACGACTACGGTGGTACCAAAGTCACTGATGACTACCGTTGGCTTGAGACCTTGGAGAAGGACTCGCCCGAAGTCAAGACTTGGACAGATGCGCAGTTGCAGAATCTGCGCTCCACACTGGATCCGCTGCGCTGCCGCGATATGTTGACCACGGAACTCACGCCGCTGATGCAGATCACCTCGTGGAGCGTTCCGATCATTCGCGGGCCCGGCTACTTCTATGCGCAGCGCGATGGCCGAATGAACCAGCCCGCGATCTATGTCCGCAACGGCGGCGCCAACTTGGGCGGCGCGAAGGTGATCGACATGAATGTGATCGATCCATCGGGCCTGACGTCCATCGATTGGTGGATGCCTTCTTGGCAAGGCTCCAAGTTTGCATACGGCTCCAGCAAGGCTGGCGATGAAATGAGCGTCCTCAAGGTGATGCGCACCGATACCAAGGAGCACTTTCCTGACGAGATTCCCGGCAAGGTGTCCTTCGGTGGCTGGAACAACTGGGGCGATGCGTTCATCTACAGCAAACTGACTGACCCAAAGGATCCCTACAGCCGCGTGATTTCTTATCACAAGCTGGGCGAGCCAGTGGATAAGGATCCGGTGCTCATGAAGCAGACCAACCCGTCAGAGGTGCCGTTTGGGCAACTCATGAGCGAAGACCGTTGGATGGTGCTGGGCATGAGCCGTGGTTGGACGGAGAATGATCTGTGGGTTGGCAAATTTGACGAACTGAAGCAGGGCAAGGACACCAAGATTGCCATCGCGGTTGGTCGCGGTGCGCAGTTCAGCCCGGTAGAGATTGTTGACGACACGCTGTACATGACCACCACGCTTGGCTCACCCAACGTGCGTTTGGTAGCGGTTGACATTAAAAATCCCGCGGAATCCAACTGGAAGACCATCATTGCTGAGCAGAAGGATGCGGTGATGAGTCAGGTTGATTTCGGCAAGGATGAGATTGTGGTGGTGTGGCAAAAGGATGCACACGACACCGTGAGCACCTACAAGTTCGACGGTAAGCCAGTTGCTGAGATTCCAGTTCCTGGAGTCGGCAGCGTGACCGTGGCCTGCGACCGCAAGCACACGGAGATGTTCTTCTCGTTTGCGAGTTACAACAGCCCGCGCACCATTTACCGTTGCGACATCTTCTGGAAGCCATACAAGCCAGAGATCTGGGCAACGCCGGAACTTGACGTGAAGATGAACGATATTGACGTCACGCAAATCCGCGCCAAGAGTAAAGATGGCACAGAGATTCCTGCGTTTGTTGTGATGAAGAAGGGAACCAAGATGGATGGCAACAACCCCGCCGTGCTGTATGGCTACGGTGGATTTGATGTCTCATTGACTCCCGAATTCATTCCGACCATTGTTCCGTTTGTGCAGCGCGGCGGTATTTACGTGGTGGCCAATCTGCGCGGCGGCGGCGAGTTTGGTGACGCGTGGCACAAGGCCGGCATGCTGCAGAACAAGCAGAATGTGTTTGATGACCTGTATGCAGTGGCTGAGAAACTGACCACGGATAAGTACACCTCGGCTTCGCACTTGGCAGTCATGGGTGGCTCGAACGGTGGATTGCTCACCGCCACGGCCGTGACACAGCGACCAGAACTTTGGACCGCAGCGATCAGTGCAGTTCCACTCTGCGACATGCTGCGCTACCAGGACTTTCTGCTTGCCAAGTACTGGGTTCCTGAATACGGCGCAAGCAGTGATGCCAATGCGTTCAAGTGGCTGAATGCGTATTCGCCGTACCAGAATGCAAAGAAGGGCACCAAGTATCCAGCCGTGCTGTTTACGGCTGGTGAGAATGACAGCCGCGTTCACCCGCTGCACGCGCGCAAGATGGCCGCGCTGCTGCAAGCGAATACCGGTAGTGATTCCGCTGCGGAGCCGATCCTTCTATACATCGATCGCGACGCTGGACACGGCGCAGGCAAGCCGCTGGAGGCCCGCGTTCGTGAAGCTGTTGATCAGTGGTCGTTCCTGATGTGGCAGACCGGCGCGTGCAACTGACGCCTGCCGAAACTGTTCGAATCGGTGCGCTCGCCTCGGGGGGCGGGCGCACCGTTATCAATATTGCGCATGCGTGCGCGCGTGGCGAGATTCCGGCGATGGTTGCTGTGTGTGTCGTCACGCGTGCTGATGCTGGCGCTGTGGCGCGCTGCCAATCGCACGGCATTCCGGTAGTAGTGGTGGCGCCGGAACCAGCCGAGACATTTGATGATCGAGTGGATGCGGCACTGCGCGCGTACGACGTGAATTTCGTGTGCCTTGCTGGGTACCTGCGGCGATTCCGCGTGGGCGGGGCGGACGCGTGGAGGGGTCGCGCGCTCAATATTCACCCGGCGCTGCTGCCAGACTTTGGCGGTCAAGGGATGTACGGCGATCGAGTGCATCGCGCGGTACTTGAGGCGGGGAGCACGGAATCCGGCTGCACCGTGCACTGGGTGGACGGGGCGTACGACACCGGCAAGCACGTGGTACAGCGACGTTGCGCGGTGCTGCCGGGCGACAGCGCGGAAGCCTTGGCGGCGCGGGTGTTCCAGGAGGAATGCCTGGCATATCCAGAGGCGCTCCGGCAGGTTCTCGGCGGCGGGTGACGGCCGAGGGCTGCGGGCGTGCGGGCAGAAATACTGCGGAACTGACTGGAAGTTTATGAAACTTGGCAATCAAGACTGGGCATCCACCCGGTCTGCCCTTACTCTTTTCATAGGAATGCGCCGCTTCATTGCCGCCATTGCGATCGTGGTGCTCACTGGTCGAGCGTCTGCACAGAGCTCTTCGCAGGTAGCGCCAGGCATCTCGGATCGACCGCCCGCCACCGCACCCGCGGGACCGGGGCGGAAGGGATTAGCAGGTACGCCCTCCGGTGGATCTTCGCCCACCCTGCCCCCCGTTGTCACCGCTCCAAAGCCACGCAGCGACCCGCGCGCTCGACGCCAACAAGACGAGTGGCGGCGCGATCATCCGGGCGACACTTACCACTACTCAATCGACGAAGTGCATCGCATGGTGTTTGCCAGTTGCCTTGATGATGCAAGCCAAGCAGACATGCAGAAAATGCTTGCTGCGCAAATTGATCAACAAGCGGCCACGCTCTTTGAGGCACCGCCGGACACGGAGATATTTGTTGCGATTGCCACGCCGGCAGATATCCAAAAGATATTCGCTGATAGCCCTACCAGCGCCGGTATGTACGAACATCCGCGGCGGCGCATTGTCACAGGCGACATCGGAACGGTTCTCCGCCATGAATACACGCATGCCATGCACTTTGGGCACATGGAACGGCTCGGTCAACCGCATGTGATGTGGGTGCAGGAGGGCCTTGCTGCGCTGTATGAGGTGTACGAACTTGCACCCGACACTTCCATCCGATTTGTACCGACGGAGCGGCATAACCATGCGCGAAAGGCTGCGGCCAACAAGCGCGCCATCTCATTGGCCCAGGTGGTCACCATGAATCCGGATGAATTCATGGCGAAGAGCCAGATGCTCTATCCGGTGGTGCGTTCGGTCTTTGAATACATGGCCGATCAAGGGAAGTTGCGCGCTTGGTACAAGCGGTACGTGGACACCTTTGCGCAGGATCGCACCGGGCGCCGCGCGATTGAGGACATCTTTGGCACCACCATTGATGAGTTTGAAACAAGTTGGCGCGCGTGGGTCTTAGCGCGCCCCGCTGTTGATGTTGCCGTGGGGCGCGGGGATCGCAACGTTGGCGTAGATATCAAAGCGGCTACGGACGGTGTGGAAGTGACGCGGGTGGCGCGCGGATCGGCGGCACAACGCGCGGGAATTGTTGCTGGTGATGTCATCGTTGCAATTGACGGCGCCCCCGTTCGTTCACCCCGTGAATGGACCGAAGCGACCGCGGCAATCCGTGTGCCAGAATTGGCGATCACCATTCGCCGCGCTGGGAAACGCAGTGAAATTACTTTGATATTTGACGCCCAAGCCAGCGCGATGCTGCGCGGCGCGGGCGGACATGCAATCGTCACTCCTACCAAATTTCAATGGGCCGAAATTCCGGTCGGATTTCTTTACACGGCCCAGTTCGCATCAGAAAGTTGATAAGCCATGCATATCACCATCAGCGCGAAACATATGGAACTGACGCAACCCATTCGTGAGTACATCGAACTCAAGATGTCGAGGTTGCCGCACTTCTTCAATCGGCTACAAGAAATCCGAGTCATCATTGAACGTGTGCCTCACGGGTACCACGTGGAAGTGGTGAGTGACGTCGAGCACCACAAAGACTTTGTGGCCAACAGTGAGCATCGTGACTTGTATGCCTGCGTTGATGTGGTTTCCGACCGGGCGGTACGGCAATTGCATGAATGGAAAGACCGCATTCGTGGCGCCAAGAAGCACATGGGGACGCGCCGACGGCTTGACTAACGCGTTATCGCGCGCAGCCACTGAATTCTGTACTCTGTGCGGTCGCCGGACACTCCGGCGACCGCCTTTGGCTTGAGTCTGCACTCTGGCCGATCGCGCAGTCAGTGCACGAGCAGTTCCAAGGAAACCCCCACCATGAAGCTCCGCGACATCGTCGTCGAGAAAGCCATCATCGCACCGCTCAAGTCGACCAAGCGCGACGATGCGATCCGCGAATTGGTAGAGGTGCTGGCAACCCAGGGCGCCGTGAAGCCGGCGCTGGTTGACGAACTTTCCAAGGCAGTCATCAAGCGCGAGAAGCGTGGCTCCACCGGATTTGGTCATGGAGTGGCGGCGCCACACGTGAAGACCACTGAAGTGCAGCGCGTCTTTGTGGCCGTGGGCATTGCTCCGGGCGGGCTTGAATTTCAGGCGCTCGACAAGCAGCTGGTGCACGTGGTGTTCCTGCTCTTGTCACCAGAAGATCGCCCCGAAGAACATATTGACGCCATGGAGTGCATCTTCGGCGTCCTCACCCAAGACAAGTTCCGACGCTTCCTGCGCCAGGCGAAGACCCCGGCGGAAGTGTGGGGTCTCCTTGAGGAGGCCGACTCCGCTTCGCAGTCGCGTTGAATGTTGAACTCTGCACTGACCACTATTCAGAACTCCCTCGGGCTGCATGCGCGGCCGGCGATGGCATTTGTTGATGCGGCGAACGGGTTCGCGTGTGATGTTCGCGTGCGTCGCACGGATGGCGATGAAACGGTGGACGGCAAGAGCATCATGCAAATGCTGCTCTTGGCTGCAACGCAAGGCACGGAGCTGGAGATCACCTGCGATGGTTCCGACGCAAGTAAGGCGCTGTCTGCCCTGCTGCGGTTAGTGGAGGCAAAGTTTGATGAAGAGTGACACCAGTATTCGCCGGAGCGCGCATGCGGATGATGTCGCTGCAACACCGCATGGCGAACGCGTAACGATCATTGGTGAAGGGCAAATGGGCATCGTGATGGCCGCAATGCTTGCTGAGCGCGGCGTACCGGTGTGTGTTTGGGGGCCATTTCCGAGCGTGATTCAAGAACTTGCAGCGGCGCGACGTTCGCCGCGCTTGCCGGGGCTAGTGATTCCGGACGCGGTGCGATTTGAGCACGACGGCGCACGGGCGCTAGACGGCGCAACACTGGTGGTGAACGCCATTCCAACGCAGTTTGTGCGCGCGGCGTGGAAGCCGCTCGCTGCGCATCTTGCAGTTGGCGTGCCCGTGGTGAGCGTCACAAAGGGCATTGAAGATGAAACACTTCTGCGACCGAGCCAAGTGATTGCCGAGGCCGCGCGCGGCAGTGAGAGTGCGCGCGCAGTGGCTGTTCTGAGTGGACCAACGATCGCAGCCGAACTCGCGTTGCGATTGCCGGCCACCATGGTGAGTGCCAGCAGTGACGCCGCGCTTGCTGAACGCGTGCAGCGAACCTTTTCTTTGCCGTGGCTTCGTATCTATACGAACTCTGACGTGGTTGGCGTAGAGATTGCTGGCGCCGCGAAGAATGTGGTGGCGATTGCGGCAGGCATGGTGGATGGGTTGGGGCTCGGCTCGAATGCAAAGAGCGCCCTGCTCGCACGTGGACTCGCGGAAATCGTTCGGCTTGGATCGGCACTCGGCGCACGGCCAGAGACATTCTTTGGAATTGCGGGCGTTGGCGATTTGGCCACCACCTGCTTTAGCCCTGAAGGTCGGAACCGATCATGTGGCGAAGCGATTGGGCGTGGGGAACCGTTGGCCATGTACTTGGCTCGCACGGATTCAGTTGTCGAGGGTGTTGCCACATCGCACGCGTTACTTGCGCTGGCTGAGCGCCACGGCGTCGAGATGCCGATTGTGCGTGCGGTGGAGTCAATCCTGTTCCACGGCAAGACGCCCGCGGGTGCCATTCGCGACCTGATGGGGCGCGAAGCAGGCGCCGAGCGGGTGGGATAAGCGCGATTTCAGCCTGAAATGTATGGCGTGATGGGCCGGCTGCAGCATTGACCCAACCGGGCGGTGACGGCGTACTATTCCATCCATGAGCACTGCACCTGCGCCTCTTGCTGGCCTGAATTCCGCTGACCAGCAGCCCCGACGCCCCTCCGCCGCTGAGGCGCTTGCCTCTGGTGGCAGCCAACTTGAACGACGATTGGTAGTGGCACTTTCGGGTGGCATGTTGCTGTTGGTCTCATGGCTTGGGCGTTCGCTCTTTGACTTTGCTGAGAATGTCACGCAGATCCCGGCCGCTATTGGCGCGATCATTGTTGCCACCCCGCTCTTCACTGGCGCGGTGCGCGAACTGCGCGAAGGCCGCCCCAGTGGCAACGCGTTGGCAAGTTTGGCCGTGCTGGCCGCCATGGCAAACAACTTCTTCCTGCAAGCCGGATTCCTTGCGTTCTTCTTGTGGCTTGCAGAACTGATTCTGAGCCGCACTGCGTGGGGTGCACAACGGGCGATTCGCGAACTGGTGGAACTCACTCCTGGTGAGGCGCGCGCAGTGGGTGCTGATGGCACGGAGCGACAGATGCCGCTCGCGCAGGTGCGCGTTGGCATGACGGTGCGCGTGCGCCCCGGCGAGAATCTGCCGGCTGACGGTGTGGTGACGGTTGGTAGTACTTCGATCAATCAGGCTTCGCTGACTGGTGAAAGTGTGCCGGTGGAGGCGCTGCCTGGAACGCAGGTGTATGCCGGTACCACGAACATCACTGGCCAGATTGATATCAATGTGACTGCTGTTGCTGGCGAGACCACCATCGGCAAGGTTGAGAATCTGATTCGCGAGGCGGAGAAGTCCAAGACCGCGCGGCAGGAACTCATTGAGAAGCTTTCAAATTATTACGTTCCGGTAGTGCTGATGGTGGCTGGGCTGGTGTGGTTCTTCACTTCAAAGAGTGCTGA
>CAMDUB010000158.1 GCA_945878575.1 Phycisphaera mikurensis NBRC 102666
GATGCCGCTCGTCGGCGCTGCCCGCACCGGGAAGGCCGCTCACGATCGATGGCCGGCCGGCGGGCCGTGGAGGTGATGGCGGGTTATGACTTGGAGCGGGACGCCCGATTCGACCGCTGTTTGAAGCCGTTTCGACCGGGGAGTTACCCAAGCGGGTTGGCCGAGAACGGCCAACCCGCTTGTTCATTGGTCCGGGGTGCCGGAACATCGATCCTGACCCGCTGAGGGCATCTTCGCGCTCTCTGGCGCTCTCTCGGGTTCTCGCATCAACCGCGTTTGGATCGCTCCAGACGGGGGATCGAGCCGCGTCCGGGCGGGCTTGCTCTCTCTCGCTCTCTGCTCTCGGTTCACAGCACCGGGCCGAAAATGGCACCTTCGAACGATCTGGATGACGGCGGCGGCGCAGCGGCAAATGAAATAGGTAGGGGAACTTTCGATCCCTGCCCCATGCCCACCGCTCCAACACCACCCATCATCGTTGACCCTGCCCTGGCCGCCCGTGTCTCCCGCGTTGAGCAAATGCGGCCGCACGAGCTGCGCGAGGTCTACCGCCACACCTTCGGCCGAGACACGGCTTCGGGGAACCGAGCCTGGCTGGTCCGTGCCATCACGACCCGCCTCCGAGAGATCGACAGGAGCCACCAAATGCCGGTGGCGCTGGCGGTCGCTCGGGAGTTGGCGAAGGACTTCGGCTGCGAGGCGAGCTTCGCGAGCTACCTCGAGACCCTGCCGCCCTGCGCTCCGATTCCCCGACCGGCCGAAGATGCGTTCGAGCGACCGCGCGCCGCCGAGGGCCGGGACCGACGCATCCCACCGCCTGGCACGGTGCTCGTGCGGCACTTCGGCGATCGCGACTACCGCGTGACGGTGACGGAAGACGGGTTCATGCTCGGCAGGCACCGCTACCGCTCGCTGAGCGCGGTCGCGAAGGCGATCACCGGGAAGCACTGGAACGGGTACCTGTTCTTCGGACTCGACCGCGCAGTCCCATCTTCATGGCTCCAGGGGCATCAATGATTGTGTCTATCCGGCCGATCCAACTCACATTGATGCCGAGGAGGTCGCATTGTCGAGCCGCGCCCGGACCTCCGCGATCCTCGCGCGCTCGGCCGTCATCATGAAGCCATAGACGGCCCCGACGATGCCGAGGGCCGAGCCGCCGACCCCGCCCACGATTCCCCAGAATCCGCCGACATTCGGAAACCACGTCGCCAGCGCGAAGATGCCGCCGAGTACGAGCGGCGCGACGACGCCGTTGAGCCAGAACATCCCGAGGATGCGTCGGCGGCGCTGCCGATCGTAGAGGGCCGCAAGCTCGGCGGACCCGGCGGCGTCCATCGGCTCGGGCTCGCGCAGCATCAAGCGCAGCACGACGGGCAGCCAGAGGAGGCCGAGCGGGGCCATGCACGAGACGCCCAGGAAGACCATCCACTGGATGCGCTGCGCGGCGGCAGACGCCTCGTCGCCCGGACCGGCCGATTCGAGCGGGAACGGCATCAGTCCGCGCGCCGCGATGGCTGCGGCACCGACGACGCTGGCGACCGCGGCAATCGCCCACATGCCACGGGTCACCGGGTTCCTGCGCTCACGGTTGACGAGCGAGGCGGTGCGCAGCGTTCCGGACGCACCCTCCGAGCCATGCATCGCGCCTTGCCCGCCTGGGTTCCGCGCGCGGATCAGCGGCCACGCGAGTCCGAACCAAAGCGGGAAGAACAGCACCCACGAGAAGTTCGCGACCCAGGACGCCCACGAGACGCGGATTCCTGTCAGGACGAAACCCGCCCAGACCGCGATGGCGACGATCGTCGCGATCAAAAGTGACGCAAGCATGCCTCGCTGCCGCGTGCGCTCGGCATCATCGGGCTGCCGACGCGGGACGAGCAGCACGAGCGCGAGCGGGAGGATGAGCATGATCGGCGGAAACACGAGCATGAGGATGCGGCCGATGACGATGGTCGGGTCTGACATTGGATTCCCCTGTTCGAAGGTCTCGAGCTGGCTACGCCCCGCTCCAGAGGCGGGCGATCTGGCGATGGACGATCGCCTCGACCGCCTCCCGCGGGAGCCCCGCGATCTTGGCGTCCTCGAATGCCGCGGCAAGGCCGGCCTCGATGCGCCGGCGTTCATCCGCCTTGGGACCGGACGGCCGCTCGACGGTGGCGATGACCACGGTGCCGCGGCCGCGCATGGAGGCGAGGAGCCCCGCGTCGGTGAGCTCGCGGTAGGCGCGGGCGACGGTGTTCAGGTTGATCCCGAGGTCGGCGGCGAGCTGCCGCACCGGGGGCAGCTCGTCGCCCTCGACGAGCTTTCGCGCGGCGATCAGCCCCCGCAGCCCGGACACGAGCTGGTCGTGGATCGGCACGGGGCTGGCGAGCGAGATCGAGATCACGATCACAATTGTATCAGACGCTGCGACAATTGCAAGCGCGCCCTTCGGTCGGGCGGCGTCGACTTCTGGAGATTCCGATGGTCCGTACGAAGCCAGCTCGCGTTGCCGGTCGTTCCGATCAGTACCCCGCGCCGAGGTATCGAAGAAATCGCCCGTCACCCCCTCTGGCGCGCTCAGAACGCCATCTAAAGTTCGAAGCCGTTTCGATCAGGGAGTTTAAGGGCCGCCTCGAAGCCGAGGCGGCCCTTTTCGCTTTCCCAGCCCGAGCTTGCGGATGGTCTTCATCGAGATGAAGAGATGGTGCGGATCGTCAGCGAGCTTGGTGAAGCCGTACTTCAGATAGAAGCCCTTCGCCGCGTTGTCGATGGCGATGACCTCGATTGCGTGGATGCCCAGGTCGCGGTCAGCTCGATCGACGCGAGCGATCGCGTCCACCAACAAGTACGCGCCGAGCCCCTGCCCTTGCACGCGCTTGTCGACGGCGAGACGGCCGAGGTGTGCGACGGGGACCGGGTACTTCGGCAGACGCTTGCGCTGTGCTTCGGTCAGGTTCTGGAACTGCACCGATCCCGCGGCCAGCGAGTAGTAGCCACGAACGATCTTCTCGCCGGGCGTGAGCGCGACGAAGGTGCGGCTGACGCCCGTCTTCTGGTTCTGGCTGGCAAACTCCTTGAGGAACGTATCAAGCGACTCGTGGCCACATGAAAAATCGGCCCGATCGTGGTCGGAGCCGAGTTCTTCGATTGACCAGTTCGCGGGTTCAGCGCCCACGCCGCCCCTTGTAACTCTTAGCCGCCGCCTTCAGCGCGGTGTTGGGTTCGCCGGGCGTATCGAGCATGGCCAGGAACATCTGCGAGTCGCGGGCAGAGAGCGTTCGCGTCGTCTCACTTTCAATCGCCGCCTCCGAAGCCTTGAGCAGCGTGGCGATGGCAAAGCTTGACACCGTCTGACCTTGAGCGCTCGCAGCGCGCTCGATAAGCGACTTGTGCTCGGGTGAGAGTCGGAAATCGAGCCGGGCGGATGGGGAGTTGGGAATAGCGCTCATGGTGGTACCTCGTGACCGACGGTGAAGTATACCGCGCTGTACGGCAAAACGCCACACGTTGTTCAAGGCTACAGGAAGAATTGGCAGGTATCAGACCGTTTGGGCTACTTCCGCAGTGGCGGAGTGCGTGACGGGCTCGGGGCGTACCCCCAGGAAACACAGAAATCCCGCGAATCATGTGTTGACACACCGTATATACATCGTATCATCACCATCATGGTCAAGACCCTCACCAAGCACGGTAATAGTTACGCGCTAGTCATCGACCGGGCCATCCTGGAACTCCTCCAGATGGATCCGAAACGCCCCGTCGAACTGACGACGGACGGAAACGCACTCACCATCCGCCCGATGACTGAAGGCACCAAGGGCGCACGCGTCGCACGATCGCTCAAGCGAGTCAACGACAAGCACGGGAAGGCACTAAAGCGACTGGGGGAGTGAATGCAACCTTAGTTCCTCTCGCTGTTCGAACTCCTACTTAAGGCACTTCAGTGAATTCCGTTGGCCTCATTTCACGGAACTCGATGCGATGGGGAATAGCGGCATGCGTGGTCATACCACTGCCATGTATCTGGCTGTGGCTTCACGCCAACCCACCGGTGGTGCGGGCAGGCTGGGCGCCGCTTCCTGGCATTCGCAACACCGTATCGCTCCTGGCAGCGTGGCTCGTTCTTTCGATGGCGCTGATCATTGTGGAGAAGTTGGCGCGCAGGATGCTTGGTGGTGCAGCTTTCGCGAGCCCGTGGGACATGGCGGCGGTCGCCGCGCAACGAGCGGCCGTGGCGATCGCATGCGTGCTCGTCACGTCATGCGCCCTGCGCCTCGTTGACCGATCGAACGAGCGACACCAAGTTCCGTCCACCCAGGCCGTGGCTGTGCTACGTACGGCCGCTGAATTGTGGGGAAGCGCGCAGGATCCAGATCCTTTGAGTAACGAGTCAGTAAGCGAGGTCGATCGGCTACATCGTTTGCTTCGGAGTTGCGATGCGGAGCCCGGCTCAGTTGAACAGGCGGAGTTTGTCGACGTCGCCCGGAGCGTCGTCGTCTACCAGGGGAGTTCGTGGATGACGGACGCTTACTCGATAAACGTTGATTGCGAGCCAGGCTCGCTCGGTTGCCCCGTCTACGAGACGTTCGGCTGGCCGATGCGAGTGATCACCAGTCATCATGGAAACTTGGCCGCCCCCGACGTCTGGCCTGTCATCCGGCAGCATGGCATAGCGAGCGTGCCGAGCTGGCTGTGGGAAACCATTGCCCTTTCACGCTTGGATGTTGGTGGACTCGTGGGCTCTTCATTTATATTTGCCTTCGTGGGGTTGGTGGCATGCCACGGATTGCACGCGGCTCACACCCGGCTGAATCGAGGCAAGTGCCGACACTGCGGGTATCCGCAACTTGGCGTGTCGTCGCCAGTGTGCCCGGAGTGCGGAGAAGCTCGAATACGCAGCCACTCGGATTGACTGGTTGGACCGAACCGAAGAACTCAGACAGCGCCGAAAGCGGCGCCCCGCCCCACAAACGCTCGGTCGACCGTGAAACGGAGAACGCGATCAGGGGCCGTTAAAAAGAATTTTCAAAATCAGGCGGATTGCCCTGTCACAGCGGGGCGGGTCAGACGGTGATAGGGGTGACGGAATGTATCGAACCCCTGTCACCGGACTGACCGAATCAGAATCGAGCCAAAGTCCTGATCGCTGTCCGTAATTCACCGCACCCAACCCTTTAGGGAAACAACGAATATGACCTGTTCACTTCTCGGCTTGCGATAATCGCAGCCAGCGTCCTACGCGGAACCATCGGAATACCACTCATCGCTGCTAGAACCGTCAACGACCCCAAACCGGAGCTTGATGTTGAACAGATCCCTGCTTTGCTATCCACCCATGAAATCCGCAACGCGTTTGATCGCCGCACTAATTTGTGCAGCAGCGGGAGCACTCGTACTGTGTAGCAAATCGATAGCTGCTGCACCGCCGCAGCTATATCGAGTGGAACTCGTATTGGAAGAAGAGCCCGCGGCACCTGCGCCGCGTTGCATATTGAGTCTCTGCTGCTGGACGGTACTCCTTCCGGAGGTCGGACCGATCGCTCACTGCTACACGGTTTGCACGCAGGAAGGTTCCGAAGCTGCTCCAAGAGGGTGTCGCGGCGGACCAGCAGGCCTGTTCAACAATGAGCGTAGCCAAGCATTGACCTACTCGGGCTGCCCTGTGTCGGCTAATCCCTCCATACCGGCACCGCCCGCGAATGGAGATCCGTGTTCAAGCGCGAGCGGCACGGGGATTTGGGGCTCGATCGCTGCGGGATGCGGCCGCTTTGAGGGCAAGCACCCTGACAAGAGCCGTTGGTTCACGAAGTGCAATCACTTCGTGGTGGATTGCGATGCGTGTGCATGCATCGAGCGCACAATGGAACATATCAATTGCTGCTGCTTCCGATACGAACCATTGCTTCTATTCGGCGGGTACAACTCAAACTCCGTGGTGTTCACTGCACTGCAGAGGTGCACCAGCCTTCTAAACCTTGCATCCTTGCCGCTGCCGATCGACCCAATTGGCTGGACACAAATGTCGGACCATGCAAGCTGTCCTTGTAACTTGTCGCCGGTACCTGCCCCCACGTCCGGATGCAATTAGTTGCAGGTAGGTAACAAGGACTTCTGACAATCAAACTCTACTCACAAGCCCCGCAAGGAATGAAAGGAAACCAATGCTCAATCGATTTCATGATCTGGCGATTTTCAAACGTTGTTTGTCCCGAGGGCGAACGGCCAGTACGGTCACTAATGCCGCTGCTACCTCGATCTGCCTAATCGCGTTGTCGGGACCGGTGTCCCTTGCAGCGCCAGCCATGTGGGTGTGTCACAGCTCGTCGACGGCTACGGCTGGCGAGGAGGCGCTTCTCTGGGCAGAGTGGTTGAAAGCCTCTGACGGGGTGATGGAATTCAGGATTGCAGCCGCATCGGATGCCTCCGATGCAGCACGCGCGTGCGCAAGTCGACTGACAGCGAGCATTCCTGCGTCACTGCGCGGCGTCGCAGTCACAGGAAGTAATCCCTACTACAACATCCTTCCGAATTCCAGCGGCACTGGCGCTGCTCTTACGGTGATGTCGTCCGGCGGATCGTCAAACTCCGGCCGGCTCGTGGTCTGGCCGACTCTCGGAACTGCGACCGCGCCTCTATTGTTTGATGCGCCAGGCAAGTGGCTGTCGCAGCACCACATAGTGTTGTGTGGCGACAGTGCGACCGTAATCGATGTGCGCGCTCCCTTACAGCGGTTCGTGTTCAAGGGCGCATCCGCACGCAACGTCCGAGCATCAAGCGATGGACAGTGGCTCGTCATCGACCCTTCTGGAACGGTTGGAATCGGAAAACTCGATTATGGCGACCCCGCCTGGTATGCATCAGTCCGTTACCTCCCCCTCGGGTCGGGGTCCGTCGTGTGTGACGCAACGTTCGTTGGTGGCGGCAGCGTCGTTGTTACACAAGAGTCGTCGGTCGACGGCCCTCGCTACATCCGAACGTACCGTCTGGTTGACGCTGACTGGACGAAGGTCTCCGAAGTACAGGGATGGTGGTACCCGACCGATACTCCCGGCAGCATTCGCATGTATGAAAATGGTGTGTTCATGAACTGTGGAGTGAGTATCTGCCTCGCGAATTCAATGGCCCCTCCACCACCTTTCCCTCTGATCTACCACCGATTACGAGTAAGCGCCACTGGTGCGACGGACCTAGTGCCATGGACTAGCCTTGGACTTGAACCAGGAGCCGACCCATACGCGGTCTCGCCGTCGGGACTACTCGTTGCGGCGAAGCGAAGAGACGCTATCTCCGGCAACGCTCACTGCAGTGTCGTGCGGGTGGGGCCAATCCTGGATGGTCAGGTTCGGTCAAGTCCTGCGCCTCAGACCCCGAACGCCGAAGCTTGGTTCTGTTTGCCGAACTGATGATGCGGGGATCGCCGCGATCCTCGATCGCTTGGACGAGGTGCCCGTGGTCTTCCTGTGAGTTATCCCGGACGTAACGGCGGCGGGTAGATTGAATGTGATATTTTGTCGGTCCGTACGTTTCATAGTCGACAATCCATCACACCCATGGCCGCAAGAACCCAATCCGAACGAGTGCTCGACTTGGTCCGCCGCAAGGGGATCGTCCGCGGCGTTGAGTTGGACCGCCTTGGCATCCACCGAATGAACCTCAAGCGGCTCGTCGACCGCGGGCTGCTCGTTCAACGGTCCCACGGCATCTACGAGGCCGCCGCGCCACGGATGACCGAGCACGGCAGCATCATCGAGATTGTGACCCGCGCCCCCAAGGCGACGCTCTGCCTACTCACCGCCCTGCGGCTCCATCGGCTCACGACCCAGAACCCGTTCGAAATCTGGATCATGATCGATCGCAAGGCTCGGAAGCCGTCGATCGATACTCCCGCCGTGCGGGTGGTCCGGGCGTCGGGGCCGTGCCTAACGAAAGGCGTGCAGACGATGCGCATCGACAGCGTCGACGTCCGTGTCACGACGGTCGCGAAGACCGTCGCCGACTGCTTCCGCTACCGAACCACCGTTGGCACCGACGTCGCGCTTGAGGCGTTGAGGGACGCGTGGCGCCGCAAGGCGGCCAGCATGGACGAACTTATCGCGGCTGCGAAAACCGATCGCGTCGCCACCGTGATGCGCCCCTATCTGGAGTCGCTGGTGTGACCCGAGGCACGCCCCCGCAAGATCCTGTCGCCGTGCACCGCGGCCTACTCGCCATAGCGCGCGACCGGAAGGCTGACTTCAACGCGATCCTCGTGCAGTACGCGATCGAACGCCTGATCGATCGTCTCTCCAGGTCTGCTGAGGCTCAGCGTTTCGTGCTCAAGGGCGCCATGCTCTTCCGTATGTGGACGGGCGACCTGCGTCGGTCGACAAAGGATGTCGACTTTCTTGGCCATGGCGAGGCATCGCCGGCCGCCGTCGCGGAGGCGCTTCGGCGCATCGTCTCAGTCACGGGCGAAGACGGCCTCCGATTCGATCCTGGCAGCATCGCGGCGGAGGAGATCCGCGAGGATCAGGACTATGGCGGCGTCCGAGTCACCGTCGTTGCATACCTCGCGCATGTACCGATCACGGTCCGCATTGACGTTGGCTTCGGCGATGCAATCACGCCGGAAGCATCGAGGCAAGCCTTTCCCACCCTGCTCGGACATCCCACCGCGACGATCCTCGCCTATCCACCGGAGTCGGCCGTCGCCGAGAAGGTTGAGGCAATGTGCAAGCTCGGCCTCATCAACAGCCGCATGAAGGACTACGCAGACGTGATTGCGATCAGCCAACGCTTCGAGATCGAGGGCGACGTGCTCGCCCAAGCGTTTCGCGCCACCTTCGAGCGAAGAGGAACGCGGCTGCCGACGGGTGTGCCGATCGGCCTCTCCCGAGAGTTTGCCGCCGACGATGAGAAGCAGCGGCAGTGGCGGGCGTTTCTGGGGCGGATGAGGATCAATGAAATTCCCGCACCGCTCTCCGACGCGATCACGATCGTCGCGCGATTCGCCCTGCCCGCGCTGCATGCCGCGGAGGGAGCGGGTCAATCACCGGGTCTTTGGGTCCCAGCGTCGGGCTGGAAATCGAATCGTTGATCTCAAGCGGCGCATCAATCGCGGGTAATGAATCGGTCGGGCATGAACCAGGGATCGCATTCGGGGGCGTTAAAAATTTCAAAATCTGGCGGATTGGTCGGTCACGTCGGGGCGGGTCAAACGGTGATGGGGGTGTCCGTGATTCGAGTGGCAGTCCATATGTCTTACACACTTCCTGTTCCTGCCCCAAGTGTCTTAGCAATGGTTGGAATTGCTGCATGTGGAAGTCGTCGCCGGCGATGCCGAGGATGAATCGGTGAATCGGTGAATCAGTGAATTCATAAGCCGCCTCGACTAAGTCGAGGCGGCTCATTTCGTTGATGGACCGGGTGGATCGATCGGCCCACAAACGCCCGGATCGCCATGAACTACAGAGCGCGATCAGGGGCCGTTAAAAAAATTCAAAATCGGGCGGATTGGCCTGTCACAACGGGGCGAGTCAAACGGTGAAACGTGTACGTCCATCCCGCGTCAGGCCGCGGGGAATTCACAAGAACCAACGCTCGTACCGGGTCGACCGATGCGGGAAGGCCTGTCACCTAACCAAAGAGGAATCGCAATGCACCTGAATTGGAACCCACTTAGCCGACTCGTCACGCCCCATCACCTCCTAAGCGCCGTTACCGCAATTGCCGCCGCGCTGATCGTCCTGCCAGCGTCCGCCGACACGTCGGTCACCGTGGCCGCCGGGGCCGTCGAAGCCGAGGTCGGCGTCAAGTCATACGAAGTCTCCACAGAGACGGAGCTGATTACCGATGACAATTACTGGATCTGCCAGGTGGTGGGCAAGCCGTCCATCGCGGGATCGGAGGTAACGGTGATGCTGCTCGAGTCTCGTTCGTTCTTTGTGACGAACGCGGGAGTGCAGATGGCGTGCCAAGCGCTGTGTGATTGCAATCTGTCGCTCGCCCCTGCGGCCTGCAGGACCATCGCGTCGACCAGGCACTTGGCTGAATTCGTGGCCTGCTCCTACCAGTACCTCGTGCCTCAGTGATGAACATCCACGAACCCAACAAGACCGGCGACCGCACTCGCGCCTCCGCCTGCCCCATATGCGGCGCACCAGCATCGCTCGGATCGGATGGCGCACCATGTGACCGCTGCTGCGGCGAATTCCGGCAGCGGCTCACCATCGGTGCAGAGACGCCAGGGGTACTCGGGACTCGCATGGCAAGGGAGAGTCGGATGCTCCTCGCCTTTGTGCTCGGATTGGCGGCGATCATGGTTGCCGTCACGGTGCTTGTGTCGCACTACCGAGGAGCCGTCCCGACGCCCGTTGCAGTCTTGATGCGGGCAACTCAAATCGTGCTGATGGTGTTCGGCGTCGCGACCTGCCTGCGTGCCGATGCATCGGCACGCGCGCTTCCGCGGGCACCACGCATCGGCGCCGATCTTGCGTCTGGGCCTGCGGCAGCGGTCGAGGATTTCGTTCCAGGTGCGGCACCGGCTGTCCTTGCACTGCTGCTCCCCTGGGCACTCAGGGGCAACGGTCACTCGATGCTCCTGGCCGGCGCCGACCTGGTGCTCGCACTCGCAACACTGACCGCCGCGACCGTCATCGTCTACCGGTCGCAGCTGCTCGCACGGATGCGGATGACCTGCCAAAGCGAAAGCAGCGATCGCGCTGCCATCTGGGCACGCGTCTCTCCGACCAAGCGGTCACTTGTCGTAGTACTGGTGTGGGCAGTGGCCGTCATCGGCGGATGCGCCATGTCAGACGCGTTCGGCGCTGGTCGCAACGCGCTGATCGATCGCGCGGCGGACGCGGCGCTAGCAGTGGGGGCACTCCTCTGGTTCATCGCATTTCGAGCGGCACGGCGAGAGTGCGAACACCTCTACGCATGGCTCGGCACGAGGAATACTTGAACCGACACCCCGACCCAACACCGAGCGCGCCGTCCTCGTTTCTACCGTCCGTGCGGGGCGGAGTGCCATTAGCGGAATCGGAACTGATCGACCGCATGCGAGATGACGCGATCCGTTGCTTCCGCGACTTCCTCCTCGTTCCCACAATCGGACGGTACGCCAAGGCGGTCAATCCGTTGATGCAACCCTTAGCAGCGCGGGAGGTGAGCTGGCAGGTGCTTGAATCGTGCGAATCAGAAATCGGCGAGGTGTCCGCAGTGCTCTCCGAAATGTACCCGGCGTGGTCAGCGGCACTCGGGAACGCGCAGACCCGTGCCGTCACATCCGTCGCGGCGGATTGCTCCCCGCTGCTCCCCGAGTCATGCGGTCCGATGATGCCTGATGGCGGCCACCGATTTACGATCGGGCCACGTATTGCAGCGGGCTCGAGCGGGGTTGTTCATCGGGGTGAGGACCGCCGTGGCGATCTCGCTCAACGCGAATCGGCTCATCAAATCATCATCAAGCTGCTGCCCAACCACGCTGGCGAAGACGATTCGTGGCGACACGAGGCACATCTCGCCGCGACCGTCGGAAGCCCGTGCGGGATCCGAATCATCGACTCCGGCATCGCACCGACAGGCCACGGCTACATCGTGATGGAACGCGTTGACGGCCTCACCTTGATTGCGCTCGCTGCTTCCGAGCAGATGACGCCAGCCAGGCACGCAGGTTTCGAACTTGCCTACCTTGCGGACGCGCTTGCAACCATTCACGGACAGGGACTTGGTCATGGGGATATCCATCCCGCGAATGTGATGATGGATCGGGTCGGACACCTCCGGCTGTTGGACTACGGGAAGGGACCAGGCGCGTCGACCAACGAAGACGTACGGTCCCTCTGTGCCCTCAGTCTGTGGATGACACTTGGCTACCTGCCTCCGCCCGGCACCACCGTCCCTTGGCAATGGTCGCCGATGCGGGCGGCGGTTGTCGAGTCCGCGGTCGATGCGCTGAACAACCCGCGGACAGCAGGCGAATTCGCACGGAGGCTGCGCGACCGAATGCGACGAGCGCGCATTCAACGAAACACGGTGACGACGCTGCTGATGGGTCTGTTGTTGGCGGTGCTCATGTATCTTGGGGCATCCGGGCAAGCAAGCGGCCCCGGGGCGAGTCATGCCGCAGAAACAAACACCCACCACACCGACCCCTGAGAACATCGACCCGGAGCTGATCCGCCAGCTCGAGGCCTATGTCCGATCGGAACGCCGGGGTCCGCGGATCGCTGGCTTGCACACGAGCGAGATGGTCTCTGCCACCGTCCTGAAGTTGCTGGTGAAAGGAGACACGTCGGGAAAGTCCTTGGAGTATCAGGACTTTCGGAAACTTGCGTACAAGGTCGCCCACGATGTCGTGGTCGACGCCGTTCGCGCGATCTCCCGGGCAAAGCGGCGAACGAAACTGCTCCACTTGGTTCCGGAGCCGGAAGCCGCGCCATCCGAGCAGCCCCCGCTCGAGCCGCAGGTGCGGGATGCACTCATCCGCGCCGTGCAGTCGCTGAAGCCACCCGACTACTGGCTTCTCATCATGTGCCTTCGTGGCACGGGCTGGGAACACGTCGCAGCCAGCCTCGAGATCACCGAAGAGGCGGCCCGAAAGCGTTGGCAGCGACTGCTGGAGAAGTTCAAGCGCGAGAGGTTGGACGGTTGAACCAGTGAATCGGCGAAGGAACCCGCGTTTGTAGCGGCGGATGGCGGGAGCGGGTCGGACAGCGCCGGATGCGGCGCCCTGCCCTACAAACGCTCATTCGGTCGCAAACCGAAGAGCGCGATCAGGGGCGTTAAAAAGAATGTTCAAAATCTGGCAGATTGGCCTGTCACAGCGGGGCGGGTCAGACGGTGTTAGGGGTGATGGAACACCGTACATCGAGTCACACATGTGACACTCCGTACCGGGCACATGGCTGGCACTCTGCCCGTGACGGAAGGCGCTTCGCAACCACCTCCTCGGGACGGTGCCGCTTCCTGTTCAAACGCATCAAGCGGAAACTCCTCTCGGCCCCGTGGGCCGCGAAAGTCTCTCATAGCGGGTGGGCCTGTTCAGCGCACCCCTGTCAGCGGCGCGAGGTTGCGCCGAAGTTCGGATTGAAGCGAATTCTCACTAGGGAGTCGACGAAATGAACGAAGTCGCGTGCAAGCGTCTGGGCGAAATGGCGGCGGTGCTCGTCGCGCTGCTAATCGCAGGTACCTGTTATGCGCAAGTTCCGACCGCCGAGTACTTCGATTGCATCAAGGCGAGAATTTGCCGTGGCGCGGCAATCGATCGGCATTGCCTTGGGCAGGGGTTTTTCTGTAACGATGACAACAGCTGCAAGCCCACCAAGGATGGATCTCCCGACGGCTGCAAGTGGGAATGGGTTTACTACTGCGATGGGCCGACGCTCAATCTCTGCCAGGTCTTCACTGCGGGATACTTCTCGACCAACTGCAGTCCTTCCTGCGAGTGGCTCTTCTACAACCAATGTGCATGCTCGTGCGCCGACCTTACAGGCGGATTCGAGGCTGGTTTCGAGACATACTGCAATACTGTGAAGCGCCCCAAACCCTAAGTCCCGCCGTGAATCATCAGCCATCACCGGAGTTTTAACTCCCTGACCCACTCTGGAGCACAACCATGATGCACACCCTCATGATCACCGCCGCTTTGGCGAGCGGACTGGCGCTGAACCCGGCCGGAGAGTCTGCGCGCACGAATCTTGAGACCTTTGTCCGCGGATGCCAGGCTCGCCAGGCCGAGCTCAGCAGTTTCCACGCGAACGGGAAGGCCCTTCGGGCCATCACCTCGGACGGGGTCGCGAACGCCATCGGAACACTCGTTTCGGGCGGCAGCGAAGTCGACTCGGCGTCACTTGACTCGCTTGTCGACGCGTTCGTCGCGCAAACTGCGCATCGTGAGTGCTACGACTACTCGATCTGGACCAGCGGGCCGCGCGTCGTCGTCGATCGCGTCCGAGACGACCTGCGGGACAACATGATCGCCTACCTCCGCTCTCTGGGTCGTGATCCGAAGCCCCACGAGGCACTCAGGACGGAGCGAATGTTCGTCACTGAGGCGGGGCAGACGATCGGTATCCGTGACTCTGAGACTGTGACGAGAGTCGAGCACTTCACACGCGATCGCATCCTCAACCGCCTCGACTTCACCCTTGTGGACGTTTCGCCGGTGCTGGACGACGCGCTCCATACCGGGGGCCTCACTCGCTCCTTCGCGCCAGCTACCCCCGTTCCGGGTGTTGGAACGATGGTCTTCTCTCGGACGAACAACGGCAAAACCGATGACATCGTGTGCACGGTGGACATGAATCACGGATTCAGGCCGATGTCTGTCCGCCAGGTCACAGATGGGGTTCTCATGAGGGCGGTCGATTTCCTCTACTCCACTGCCGAGACGGGGGCATTTCCGGCCGCGGTTCTCAATCGTCTGATGCAGAATCGCGATCCGGAGCCCATGGTGACCGTCGAACTCTTCGTGTTCAAGAGCTGCAAGGTCGGCGACGCCGTTTTGGTGCCTCAGCTGCGACTCCCCGCGTTGCGCAATGAGGTGACCGAGACTCAGGACGGTTCACTCATGATCGCGCGCGAGATGCCCTCTGCGTTGCGCTCAGCGTCCGCAGAGAGCCGTCTAGCGGTGGCACTCTCGCGAATCCTGGACAATTGGGGCTCAACGGATCCCGAGTATGACCTCGATGGCGACGGCATCGTTGCTGTCGGCGACATCGAGCGCGCCGAGGCGACTTTCTGAAGAGTGCGGCAGACTTGGATGCGACACCGTGCTTGTGCAAAGCGGACCCGCAGAGCTCAATGCAGCCTCCGCAAGCTGAGGTAAGGATGTTCCACAAGCCTGGAGAGCAACGCCATGCGCGTCCGAGTCTCGTGCTGTGCGTTGTCGCGTTCCTCGCCGTTGCAGCCGGCTGTAGCGATAGCCGTTCCGGAACTGCTTCCGCGGATCTCCGTGCGCCGGGCTCCGGGGCGGAGTCCGATGGGCTCGTCATCCGCTTCTACCGAGACGACGGGACCGAGGAGGCGAAGTTCTATCGATCGGACTATCGGTCGATCGCTTCCACTGGCGCTGCCTTCCCGCGTCACCCAGTCATGCTGGTGGTCTTCCCCCTGATTCCTGAGCCACGCCCGCGTCGAGTTATCCCGGACACGGCCTCGACTATTACTCCTCGGCGATGCACGCGCACACCACCCCACGCGCGCAGCCGGTGCGCCGAGTCGGCCTGGCATGTGGTGCGCATTCGCTCGTAGGACCGCATGCGGGACCAGAGCGCGGCCGCCGTCGTAATGGTGGCGAAGGAGAGTAGCGCGTACACAATGAGCAGCATGAGCGACCGATCGCGGATACCGATCACCCACGGCAGGAGAATCGCGAGCATTGCCAGTGCTGCCCCCGGAGCCCGGTCCTCAAGGCCGGCTGAGATCGCGTGCATGCGTGACCGTGGCGGCCGTGGGAGGCTGGGAAAGTGTCGGACAATCGTGTCGAGCCTCACGCAGGTCCGTACTTATCTTTGCGGCTAGTGGTTTAGGGTGCGTGATTCTGATAATTATGGCATGCAATTGTCCGATTACGACCGCTGCGCTCGAACGCGGGGAATCCCCGCGTTTGTAGAGGCGGATTGAGGGAGCGGGTCGGACAGCGCCGGAGGCAGCGCCCTGCCCCACAAACGCTCGGATCGCCATGAACTAAAGAGCGCATTCGGGGGAGGTAAAAAGAATTTTCGAAATCTGGCAGATTGGCCTGTCACAGCGGGGCGGGTCAGACGGTGATAGGGGTGCCAGACATTCGAGCGAAAGTCAGCGATGCACCAAACACTAGGAGACAACGAATGAGGAATCGATCAATCTGCAGGGCACTTGGACTCTGGTGCTCAATACTGGCCTCCGGAACGTGGATTTTCCCGATCAACGCGATGTCGCCGTTACT
>CAMDUB010000159.1 GCA_945878575.1 Phycisphaera mikurensis NBRC 102666
ACCATCACATCCGCGTCTCCGCGTTGAATGATGTGGAATGCCGCGCCGATCGCGTGGCTTCCGGTGGCGCAGGCAGTCGCGGTGGCGATGTTTGCGCCCTTCAGGCCAAATCGAATGCTGACATTTCCAGCCAATGCATTCACCATGAGCTTGGGCACAACAAACGGGCTGACTGACCGCGGACCGCGATCAAAGAGCTTTCGTAGGCCAACTTCAATGGTGTCAATGCCGCCGATGCCAGAGCCAATCGCCACGCCGTAGCGGTACGGATCGCCCTGCGAGAAGTCCATGCCGCTGTCAGCGACCGCTTCTTCCGCTGCGCACATTCCGAACACAGAGAAGCGGTCCATACGCTGGATGGACTTCGGATCAATGCGCTTTTCTGGCTGCAGATTTCGCACTTCACCGGCAAATGTCACGCTCCACTCCGGTGTGGGAGTGAACAGCGTGATGGGACCGATTCCGGACTTGCCCTCAATGAGAGCATTCCAGAATTCTGGCACGGTGTTGCCGACGTCTGTCACGGTTCCAAGCCCGGTGATGACAACTCGTCGAAGTGTGATCGTCCGCATGTCGGGATTGGGTCCGTGGAAGGAATGCGCCCCGACCCGGGATGGGGCCGGGGCGCAATTTCGGTCAGCGGGTGCGACCCAGACTCAAATCAAGGGTCACTTCTGTCCCTTGGCCTGCATCTGGTCGTGAATGAAGTCCACAGCGTTCCCGACGGTGAGAATCTTGCTGGTCTGGTCGTCTGGGATCTGGATATCGAAGCGTTCTTCGAGTTCCATCACCAGCTCGACGAGGTCAAGGCTGTCAGCGTTGAGGTCGCTTGTGAAGTTAGTGTTACGGTTGATCTTGTCTTTATCAGCCGAGAGTTTCTCAGCAACAACAATGATCACCTGCGGTTCAATCTCATCCTTGGTCACGGTCACGTCGCTCTCCTTTGAGAGGGTTACGGGCGGCCGGAGGTTTCCGGCCCCTTAGGCGAAGGGGGGAATATAGCGCATTTCATCGGCCCATGGAGGTGCGGTTTGGCACCGAGCCGGCTGGTCACATTTCCAGCATCGGTCACATCGGCAGACCGCCGTCTACAACAAGAACTTGACCGGTGATGTACCCGGCGTCGTCGGCAGTCAGGTAGGCCACGGCGGCGGCAATATCCTCAGGAATTCCCAGTCTGCCGACAGTAATGTGCTCCGCGACCTTTTTCTTGTCATCGGGCCCAAGAAACGCGGTCATGTCCGTCTCCACGAACCCCGGAGCAACCACATTGGCAGTGATGCCCTTGGCTCCAAGTTCTTTGGCAATGCTCTTGGTGAGGCCAATGACGCCCGCCTTGGCGGACGCGTAGTTGGCCTGCCCCTTGTTGCCCTCAACGCCACTGACGCTACCGATGTTGACCACGCGTCCAAACTTGCCACGGAGCATGGGTCGCGACGCAGCGCGGCATGCGATGAACACCGAACGCAGGTTGACGTTGATGACTTCATCAAAGTCTGCGTCGGACATGCGCATGATCAAGCCGTCCTTGGTGATGCCGGCGTTGTTCACAAGAATGTCAAGACGCCCGTGTTTCTCGGATACTTCCTCCACCATACGCTGGACGGCAAGTCCGTCGGCGATGTCACAGGTGCGGTGTTCGCAGCTGCCACCGGCGGCGATGATCTCTGCTTCCAGCGACTGCAATTGCTCGGCGTTGCGCGCAACGGCTACTACATGGCGGCCATCCTTTGCCAGGCGCTTGGCGATTCCGCGGCCGATTCCACGGCTTGCTCCAGTGACG
This sequence comes from Phycisphaera mikurensis NBRC 102666, assembly GCA_945878575.1. Taxonomy (GTDB): domain Bacteria; phylum Planctomycetota; class Phycisphaerae; order Phycisphaerales; family SM1A02; genus UBA966. The sequence continues at coordinate 1,784 of CAMDUB010000159.1, forward strand.
ATTGCTACGCGCTTATCCATGCAGAAGCTCCTCTATTGTTAGGCGACGAAGTGTAACTGCGCAGCAAAGACCATGAACATGACAGCGGGACCGGCGTGTGCCAGTCCCGCTGTTCGCGCATGCCTTCGCGGAAGGCGTGGCGCGTCAATTCACTTGCCAGGGCCGCGACCCGGGCGATCAATGCCTCCCGGTGGCGGCTTGTTGCGCATTGGAGGAGCTCCAATTGGCCCAGATTCCTCGCCGGAACCGGAAGCCTCAGGCTTCTCCTGCTCCTGAACGCGCGCGGTCGGCTTGACGGTCTCGTCCGGCTCCAATGCAACCTTTCGATCCGCATCGACCACTTTGACCCACTCGCCGATCAGGTTCGAACCACTGATCTTGCTCATGATGTCAACGGGTTGAACGTAACTCTCAAAGAGTTGTGTCTCGACCTTCTTGCCTTCGCCAGTTGCCTTGAATGCCCACAATTGCGCCTCGATATCGCTGCCGGCGCGGTAGACGGCCATCACGTAGGCCTTGCCTTCGCGATTGGTAGTGGTCAGGTCAATGCGAGTCACCGGCGCGCAGGCCTTCTCAAATCCGCCGCCACTCTTCATGGCGTCGAGCACTGCAACATCTTGCGGCCCCATGGCAGCGCGGATCGCTTCGGGCTTCGACTTTGCAAATCCGTCGAAGAACTTCAGGACGGCAACGCGCTCGGGGTCGGTCCCTGGAGCCTTGTCTTCCGGAAGGCGGATCTTGTCACTGATTCCCAGTTCCTTCATGAGCTGGGCAATCGGCGTGACGGTCGGTGCCGCCGGCGGTGGTGGTGGCGGCGGCGGCGGTGGCGCCACGACCACAGGAGCCTCCTCTTCTTCGCCGCATCCACTCAGTGTGAGCGGTGCAAGCACAAGAGCGGCGGCAAGTCCAGCAGCCGTTGCGACGCGCGCAATGGCTCGGAATGCATCACCTTCAGGCGTTAGCTTGGACTGCATGGTCTCGTTGGGGTTGGTCATGTTGGTCATGGGTGTGTACCTCTGTCGAACGATCGATCCGTCTCATCAAGCCCTTCAGGACGGTGTTCGGAGCAAGCTCATGGAAGGTTGCATCGCTGCCGCCTGCGATCTCTCCGCCCTTGAGTGCGCCGATCATGTCGGTGCAGGACTGACTCCATCGTACCGGGGAGACGATTTGTTCCACCAGCAACTTTCGGAGGCGTGCGGGATCGTTTCGGTGGTGCCGAACGCCGGTCACATTGCTCCATACATCCACCAAAAGTGGCTTCAATTCCACGTGTTCCAAGGCCCGAGCCATGCCCTCGGCGGCCGAGGCCATGAGCGGACTGTGGAAGGCACCGGCGACAGCCAGTTTGGCGGCGCGCAGGCCCATGGTGCCGGCAACTTCCACCGCGCGGTCGCAGGCGGCCACTGATCCGGAGACCACAATTTGCCCGGGCGCGTTGAAGTTGGCGGGCACCAGCACTTCGCCCACTGTGCCGTGAAGGGCAGCAGCGCACACTTCGTTGGCTTGGGTTTCGTCGGCACCGATCAAGGCCACCATTCCGCCGCGCGACGCTTCCGCAGCTTGTTGCATGAGTCGTCCGCGCGTTGCTACCAAGCGCAGGCCGTCTGCAAACGAGAATGCACCAGCGATGCACAGCGCCGTGTATTCCCCGAGCGACAGTCCGTTGGCAGCAACATTGAAGATGGCAGGGTGCTTCTCAAAGAGCGCGGAGTGACATGCCATGCCGCACGTGAACAATGCTGGCTGACTGATGTCGGTTCGATTCAGTTCTTCTTGTGGACCCGCGAAACAGAATTCGCTGAGGCGGCGGGAGCCGACGCTGGCGATTTCATCGGCTGCTTGGAAGACACTTGCTGCTGCAGGACTAAATTCAGCCCATGTTTGCCCCATGCCAACCGTTTGCGCACCTTGTCCGGGGCAGAGGAAGACGAAGCCATTGCTGATCGCGCTCATCGATTATTTCCTTCTTGCGTGAAGTGCGTACGCGGCAATCCGGTGCGTACTCACATATTCCAAACACACGAGGCCCACGTCACTCCTGCGCCAAAGGCCACAAGAATGATGGGCTTTCCGGGACCGATTGTCTTCGCTTCAAGTAACTCGTCGAGGCAGATGGGAATGCTTGCTGCACTGGTATTTCCGTAGCGATCGATATTGATGTACACGCGATCGGCCGGCAACTGCAGTTTCTCAATGGCACTCTCAATGATCCGAACATTGGATTGGTGACAGATGTACTGCTGCACATCGTCAACCTTCATGCCAGTGGCATCAAGTGCTTCGCGGATCGCTTCTTGAAAGCGCGTCACCGCAAATTTGTAGATTTCGCGCCCGTGCATGCGGAGGTGACCAAGGCGAATCGGGTTCGCTTCATCGCCCGCAGGGACATCCCGATCAAGCTTGGGGTGGTAGAGCGTGCGCCACAAACGACCGTCGCCACGCATGGTCTGGTGGATGCAGCCCTTGGATGGGTCGGGATCCGCAGTAAAGATCGCCGCGCCGGCGCCGTCGCCAAAGATGATCGAGACCGAACGGTCGGACCAGTCAACCAGGCGGGTCAGCACTTCAACGCCAATGACAGCGATGTTCTTTGCCCTGCCGCAGCGGATCATGGTGTCGGCCAGATTCATGCCGTACAGAAATCCACTGCATGCTGCAGCAAGATCGAACACAGCGGCTTCATCGGCTCCGACTGCTTCGCTAATGCGCGCGGCTGTAGAAGGGCAAATCATCTCGCCGCTGACGCTGGCCACGATGATCATGTCAAGATCTGCAGCATTTATGCCGGATTGAGCGAGTGCTTTCAGCAGCGCATCACGCCCGAGCGAGAAGACGGTCTCCGATTCATTGGCGCGGCGGCGAGCCTTGATGCCGGTGCGCTGCTGAATCCACTCGTCGCTGGTGTCGACGATCTTCTCAAGTTCTTTGTTGGTGAGCTCCTCAGCCGGAACCGCGCGCCCCGTGCCCGCGATCCGCACGCCACGCCCAAAGGGCACAGCAGTCATGCCTCGACCTGCTCCATCTTGACGGTGGCAAGGCGCGCAACGATCTTCTCGTTGATGCGCGCCTCAGCGAAGGCTTTGCCGCGCAAGATTGCGTTGCGAATGGTCTTGTCTTTGCTGGAACCGTGACTGATCAGCGAGACACCGTTGACGCCCAAGAGAGGTGCGCCGCCGTACTCGTGATAATCGTGCTTGGAATAGATGCTCTTCACCACTGGCTCAAAGCGCATGGCGAGTTCTGGATCAGTGGCGATCACTTCATGCGCGATGGCGCGGAAGATGCCGGCGGACAGACCTTCAGCGAGCTTGAGCATGACGTTTCCAACAACGCCGTCAGTGATGATGACATCAGCTTCGCCGTTGAATACGCCGCGTCCTTCCACAAAGCCCGTGAAATTCAAGTGATCAAATTGGCGGATCAGGTCGCGGGCGTTTCGGATCAGATCCGTGCCCTTTTGCTCTTCACCACCAACATTCATCAGCGCCACGCGTGGGTTCTTCATGCCCATGATTTCACGCGCATAAATATCGCCCATCACGCCGTATTGGGCGAGATGCGTGGCCTTTGGCTCAATGTTGGCGCCGACATCAATCAAGATGATCGGGCCGCTGAATGTCGGAATGGTGACGCAGATGCCGGGGCGAACCACGCCGGGCAGGCGGCGCATGAAGTACTGGCTTGCAGCGACGCACGCGCCGGTGTTGCCAGCACTGATGACTACATCGAGGCGATTTTCAGCCTTCGGTGACGCCATCTGGTTCATCACCACGATGGAGGAATTCTTCTTGGCCTTCATCGCCTCAACAGGCGACTCGTCCATTCCGATCACTTCAGTGGTAGCGACAATCTCAACGCGTTCATCGTTGAGAAAGCCGCGCTCTTCAAGTGCATCACGGATCACAGCTTCGTCGCCGAAGAGGACCAAGCGATCATCATGCAACAAAGCCGGGAGCGCCTGAACGCATCCCTTGAGGATTTGGTCGGGGGCATTGTCGCCCCCCATCACGTCTACGCCTATGCGCATCGGAGGAGTTGTGCGCCAGGCCGGGGCTTACGCC
>CAMDUB010000160.1 GCA_945878575.1 Phycisphaera mikurensis NBRC 102666
CCATCCGCAGTGGCGAGCGAGCGGGCTGCCTGGCTGGCATTTCGCGCTGCGGACTATGACCGCGCCATCGTGGCGTACCGCGCTGCGGCGGAGCAAGATCCACGCAGTATCAAGGCATGGAATGGCGTTGGCGTCTGCGCGCTCAATTCCTGGCTATTAAGCGACCGTCTCGATGGCGGCGCCCGTGAAGAGGCTCGCCGTGCGTTTGAGCAAAGTTTGGCCGTGGAGCCAGCGCAGCCCCAGGTGGAAAAGTTGCTACGAACCTACTCCCCGTGAAGCACTTGGGTGGGCGGCGCAGGACGCGCTGCCCCTGAGCGCATACGCTTCCCGCATGCCAGACCCGAAACTACTTGAGTGCTTCCCAGCGCCATCCGATACGCCGTTCATCATTGAGCACGTGAACGAGGAGTTTACCTCAACATGCCCAAAGACTGGGCATCCGGACTTTGGGCGAATCATCCTGCGCTATCAGCCAGCGAAGGTGTGCGTTGAACTCAAGAGCCTGAAGCTCTATCACCAGAGCTTCCGTAACGATGGGATCTTCTACGAAGCCGTCACCAATCGCATGCGTGACGATCTGGCCGTAGCGATGAAGCCAGTATGGATGCAGGTGATCACCGAGTGGAAGGGCCGCGGTGGCATCCACAGCCGCATTACCGCTACTTCGGGGCCGGTGCCGGCGGAGTGGGCGCGGGGCTGAGTCCTGCGCCGTTGGTGCTTATTCCGTAGTTGGTGATGTTCGCGCCATTGGCGCCCGGTGCGGTTACTTGCATCTGCTTTGACGAAGTCTTGGCGAGCGCCGGGATTTCCCGCGCCTGTGCGTCCGTCAGAATCGACTTCAATCGTCGGAGCGAACGCGCGTTGAGTTCTGATCGCTCAAATCGTGTGTCCTGCATCGAAGCGCGCGGCTCCTTCTTCTTTGCTTTCCGGTCGTTACCGGATGCCATCGACGGCCCAACCAATTCCGTGACTGCGATACCCGCGAGCCGATCGCAGAGTTCGCGGTGCCGCGCCGCTTGCTCGCCTCGCAAGGCGTCAATTTGTGCTCGTTGTGCATCCGTCACGTCGGGGAGTGCGCGCGCAGCGTCCAAGGTGGTCATGGCATCACGTCCATCGCGGTACGCCTGCGGTGCCGCAGCCCGCAACCACGCGTCGTGGAAGGAAGCGCGTGCCTCAGGTGACAGTGCCGCTTCCATCGCATCGCGTCCAGCAAGCGCCTGATCGAACAGCAGTTGCCGTCGGCGTTCACGCTGCGCCATCAGCTCCACAGCACGTTTCCCTTGACGAAGGACTTCAGCAGCCGGACCATCCGTCGTCATGGTTGCCCCTGCGTTCATTGGGGTCGCGCTACTCCACTGTGTGCGCAGTACTTCAATCTCCTCTGCTGCCGTGGACCGTGTCTCAGCACGCACCTGTTCCTGCAACGCAAGCGCCGCGGGCGACCAAGTCATCCACGCCTGCATGGCGGCCGCCCGTTGTGGGTCAACAATCCCCGATGTCCGTACACAACCCGCTAGGTCGAGGCTGACAACCGGTGATGCAGGCCACGTCGTTCCGGGCATCGCCGGATAGTTGATGCTCCGCACCCGCTCGCGTGCGCGCTCCGCTCGAACCGCTTGCGTCAGGACTTCGTTTGCACCGCCGAGCGAGGCAATCCCGTCAAGCAGTGCGTCATCTTCCAAAGCCAATTGCCCGGCATGCGCATCCACAATGCCGATGCCAGTACGAATCTGATCGATGGGCGCCTCCGACATCTGTGGCCCAAATGCCATAGCCGCCCCTGGAACCGCAGTACCGAGGCGCGCACTGTATTGGTCCTTCAAGGCGTTGCACTTTGCTTGATAGTCATCAATCATTTGGGTAAGCGCCGCGTGGTCAGCAGCCAACCCAAGTGTTTGAGCTAGTGCACGCACGCGCTCAGCGTTTGCCGCCTGCGCCAATGACATGCCCGCGCCAGCGAAGGAATCACTGTTAAACGACGCCTGTGAAAACTCAAATCCAGGGTTCATCCCATCACCGAACGCATCGCCGAACAGCGCTCCGCCATCGTCTCCCATCGAAATCACCACCGGTCCCGATGTATCGACATCGCTACTGACAGTCATCGAAACAGTCACTGATTGTGCACCCTCCGCAATTTCCGAGATGGAACTGAGGTCGATGGGCACGTCACCCCCTGATCCGACAATCGAAACCGCTCCGACAGTGACGGCGCTCGCCATTTGAACAGCATCCGTCGGCTCTCCCTCCTTTGGCAGTGAGCGAGGCATCAATCGATGGCCACTCTTGTTCGCCGCATCGCTTGCCTGCGTCTCATAGAACTCACGTCGCGCGGGGTCAACGCCGGTCAGCGCCTTCCATGCGTCCCGGTCAATACCACGCCGTTCCTCGCTTGCTTCGTTGAATTCCGCTTGCGCTTTGGCGGTTGCTGGGTCCTTCGCAGTGACGTTGAAGTAGCCAAATACTCCTCGTGGCATGCCTGATTCCGCGGCCGCCATGCGCATACTGGCAACCCACCATCGCGCCATCCAAGTGCTGCGCACTGCCTCAATGGCCGCGCGCGCTTCCGGTTCAGTGGCTGCGGTCATGAGTTGCTCCATGACGCGTGCCGGCGAGTCTGGATCCATTCCGGTCCGACGCCACAAGCGACTCAAACACTTGATTCGCAGTGCTGCGAGTTGGTCCGGAGGCAGCGCCTGTTCAAGCGCGAGCAGTGCATCGCGATGTGCGCCACAGAGTTGATCAAGTAACTCGCGGAATTCCCGCGCGGACGCTTCTGAAGTTGCGTCGCTTCCGAGTTCAAGTCGCGTCATGCCATCGTCATCAGTGACCGCCTCCATGCGACTATTGGACCGCAGTGCAGCAGGCACGGCTTCGAGCAACTTTGGAAACACTGCATCAAGTCGCTGTCGATAGTCACCAAGTGCGCCGTATGCAGCGCTGCGCGCTTCGGGCGGAAGTTTCGCGTCTGCAATGCATCGCTCCACGTCCCACTGGATGGCTCCGTCACTCAGCGCGCCACCGAACATTGCCCGCAGGGCGCGGCGTTTGGCTGCCAAGTGTTCGCGTTGCAGCTCATTCTGTTGCTCCGGTCGCGCCACCGCGGCAAGCGACTGGAAGAAACTGTCCATCGACTCCATGATCGATTGCGCCAGTACGCGGCGCGCTTGCTGCTGGGCTGCGGTGGTCTTCTCGTCATTGTTTGCCGTGCCGATGCGGTCCATCTCATCATCGAAGCGACGCTTGGCAGCAAACATGGGTAATTGCGCATCATCAAACATGGACGCGGCCAACTGCCGTTGCCCATCATCAAGGCTAGCAGAGTCGAGGATTTCCTCAAGGTCTTTGCTGGCCAATACCGGATTGCGGGCTGGCCCTCCGCCAAACCAGAACTGCGCAGCGGCCTGCTGAGTTGGCACAGCAATGCAAAGCAGTATGGCTGCAAGAAGTGCGCGTATGGATCCAG
>CAMDUB010000161.1 GCA_945878575.1 Phycisphaera mikurensis NBRC 102666
CGTTGGTACGGAGTGGCGCTTCATGCGATGTTGAAGGCGTGCTCCTGGCCACTCGCAAAGCGGACGCGGCGTTCCAGATGTTGCAAGCGGTTCGAAATGCCATGCTTGAGGCCTATGCCCAAGTGCGAGATATGCGCGGCTGATGCGCAACGGAGAAACAATGGACTCGATTGATGACGACGCCTATGACGCCGGACGCCATGAGATTGTGGAAGCAGGCGATGCGTCAGACGGACTTGGTAGGTCCGGGATGACCCGCGTACCGGGTCTTGCGCGTATGCAGCGTGCGTTTCCGGAGATCAGCAGTCGAAGCGCCGCGTTGGCGGTGGCGGTTGCCGGGGTTGCACTGGTTGGCGCTGCGTTTGTTGCATGGCGATCTGGCGAGCCGCCGGCACGTGTGGCGTTAGCGGTTCCCGCGGGCGGCAGTGAGATGGCGCGTGGCGCGCTTGCGCGTGCAGGAATTTCTGCGCAATTTGAAGATGGGGCACTGTGGGTTGATGCGCAAGACGCTCGTCGCGCTGCAGAGGCCGCTGCGCCGAAATCATCGGCAAATGCCGTCGCAAGTGCGCTTGAAGATGAATCAATATTTGCCAGCGGCGAGAGCTCGCGGGCACGTCGATTAGCGGCAACCATCAAGACATTGGAAGCGACCATCATCATGCAGCCGGGCGTTGAACGCGCCAGCGTGGTGGTTGGCGATGCGCCGCGTTCGTTTGCTCCGGGTGCTGCGTCGGGAGCGACGGCAGCTGTCACGGTGGGCATGCGTTCGGGTGCCATGCCGCAGGATTTGGTCGATGCAGTGGCGGTGATGGTGGCCGGCGCGTGCCAAGGCGTGAAGCCTGAATCAGTGGCGATCATTGATGCAGTATCCGGACGAGTGCGCACGGTGCGCGATGTGAATGCGCGCATGATGGCGGACATCGTTCATGCACGTGAAGAGCATGCAGCGGAACTAGTGACTGCGTTGCTCGCCGATATTCCCGGTGTATCGGTGCGTGTTCGTGAGTCGGAGGGTGGGGCGGTGGTTGCCACAGTGGAAGTGCCGCGGAGTGTTGCAGTGGCGCGCGCCGAGGCCGAAGCAGGCGGCGATATGACGCAGTACATGGACTTAGAGCGTTCGCGCATTGCTGATCGTGTGGAGCCATTCCTGACTGCGCCGGGATCACGTGTATCTGCAGTGGCGCTTTCGATCGCCGCGGAGCCGGAGTGGGATCGCGTGGCGGTCACTCAGCCTGCGGAGCCATATTCATTACAGAGCCAAGTGCGCACGCAGGTGGAAGCGTCTGCTGCGCGTGAGCGGGCAACGCCACTTGGATCCACGAACGCGGCGAACGGATTTCCGTATGGATGGGCGCTGTTAGCACTCGGCGGTCTCGCGGGATTTGCGTGGTGGACATGGGCGCGGCCGCGTGGCGCGGCGATTGCGACGAATGATGATGACAACGAGACCGCCATGCCGGCCTTCGACGAGGAGCCGCTTCCTGGTGCGGACGCTTCGGAGGCGGTTCGATCTGCGCCGGAGCAGTCGGCATTTGTAGTGCGGGGTTGGATTGATACGGGCGATACCGATCGCGCGGCTCGACTACTAGTGGCACTGGACGCGGGCGCGGCTGCCACCATCTTGCAGGCATTGCCGGTGACGCACGTGCAGCGAGCCACCAACGCGCTGGGGGCGCTGGACGCCCCGGGGCACGAGGAATTGGCAGAAGCGGTGCGCTCATTCTTTGAGGATTTGGAGATGGCGCCCGAAGGCGGCTATCGTGATGCCCACGAGGCCGCATGAATTCACAACACACTGAACCCGAATCCGATCAGCCGCCAGCTTCCCAAATGGAAGTGATGGCCACCGTTATTGCTGGTCTGAGTCGCCGATTTGTGGTGGCACGCAAGATGGCGGAGCGCGCCATGAAGCAGGACGGCGCTGTTGGAGACGCCGTGCGAACTGCGCATGTCGCAGCTCGTGACATGATTGATGCGGTCCGTGATGTGGTTCCCGGAACTGGCTCTGCCGAGAAGTTGGCTGAGAAGCCGCGCGAGCCCAATCGCCTGCCGCCAAATTGAGGATTCCCGCGCATTTGCGCCGATGAACTTGGTGCGGCCACTCGCCTCTCGGCCGCGCTCGAGGTTCGTCCCATGGGATCATCTGTCATCAATCCATTCGTTGCAGGACCGCGCTTTCAGGTGCCGTTGCAGTCACCGTTGCAGGGCGCCGCGGCTGAAGCGCTGTTGCAGGCGCAGCTGCGTCGGGCAGTACGCGCGCTGATTGACCAACGTGGCGGGGTGCTGTTAATGCGAACATGGGGCGTGGAGTCAACAGTGCGCATCGAGTGCACAGGTGCGCGCGCGACGGCATCCATTGTGCTGTCCACTGACAACGACGAAACAGCCTCGGTGATCCGCGGAATGTCTGACGCGCTGACCACTGAATGTGCCCGCCGGGGTTGCGCACTCGCGCGGATCTCTTGCGCGATGCCGGTCGCTGGGTCGGCTGCGGCGTGACGCGATAAATAGGTGCCGTTCACCCCTGTCCCCATTTCGCGGTTGCGCGCGGGTGAAGTGAGTGCCGTTGTCAAACCGCCCCCTCCGTTGCGCGCGGGACCCTCGGACGCGGACGGCTGCGCTCCACAAGGTTCCGCTTAGCCTCGGGCGAATCTGTTCGTCCGGTTGGCACCCACGACTCGCACGTCCAGCTGCCGGACTTCTCAGTTTCACACGCCGCTTACCGAGGATCCCGTGCTCACTGCGGGGCTCGCACACGGAGGGCACTTGGAGGCTAGGGGCTGGAACCTCTTCCTGTGGTCGCATGCGGCCAGGGACAATTTTCGGGCTCAGCGCGGTTAGAACCGCGATTTTTCGCTCACGATGAAAATCTCAAAAAATGCATGATGGGTGGGGGGGGTATTACGTTTGTTCAGATGGAGAGCGACATCATCTGTAGGTCGAGCCTGCAAATGATCAACGCCATCCAAGAAGCAATTGCCCCGTTGGGGCAAACGTGTGTAACAACCGCGCCGACGGTTTCGGCGAAGTCACGCCTGCACGGGAGTGTGGGCCAGTTCACAGGGGCGATGCCCCAGGGGTTTCTGCAATGCGTACGTATTCGATCGTTACTTCGTGTGGATTGCTTGCGGCAGTGATTGCGAGCGCCGCACAGGCGGAAGTGGTCTCATTCACTTTTAACGTGAACCAATATGCTGGTCCCCAAATAGTTGGCATCGCGGCGAAAATCAACAGCGGTCAAGCCTCAATGCAGAGTATCACGGGTTCGACTGTTGCCAACT
>CAMDUB010000162.1 GCA_945878575.1 Phycisphaera mikurensis NBRC 102666
AGTCCGGCAGTTGGACGTACGCCCCGTGGGTGCCAACCGGACGAACAGTTTCGCCCGAGGCTAAGCGGAACCTTGTGGAGCGCAGCCGTCCGCGTCCGAGGGTCCCGCGCGCAACGGAGGGGGCGGGGGGCGACTCAACTCACTTCACCTGCGCGCCTGCGTACGGGCCCGCATTCGCCTTACGAGGACGGCCGCTGAGCGCGGCCCTGTCCTCTCCGGCGCCTGCGGCCAGGTGGCGGTGTTGAGAACTACGTGGAATTCACGCCGTTGGTAGGCAGGGGAAACCTGCAAAGTTGGGGACAGCCATGAACCGCCCCCGTTCACCGTCTACGCTGATGGTTCCATGGACACGCGCGCTGTACTTCGTATTGGTCATTCTCCGGATCCAGATGATGCTTTTATGTGGTGGCCGTTACTGGAGTTGAATGGTCAAGCGCCGCGGGTTGCTTCCAGTCGATTTCGTATCGTCGCCGTGCCAGCTGATATTGAGGATCTCAATCAACGCGCTATGCGTGGGGATGATCTCTTGGAGATATCGGCGTTTAGTTGTGCAACCTATTCGCGTATTGCCGCTCGCTACGCGTTGACTGCGTGCGGCAGTTCTGTTGGTGATGGATATGGTCCCAAGGTGGTGGCGCGTGAGCCGCGAACGGTTGCATCGTTGCGCGGTGCGCACATTGCCATTCCAGGGCAGGGGACGACTGCGTTTGTGGTCACTAGTTTGTTGCTTGGGCCGGGCGCGTTTCGTGCGACGGTGGTTCCGTTTAAGGAGATTCCCGCACGGGTTGCGGCCGGGGACTTTGATGCGGGCGTGGTCATCCATGAAGGACAACTCACCTTCGCTGATGAAGGACTGGTACTCGTCGAAGACCTGGGACGTTGGTGGCACTCGCAGGTTGGACTGCCACTGCCGCTGGGGGCCAACGGGGTGTTGCGTGCGCTTGATGATCGCCATGGGGCTGGAACCATGGCGGAAGTGGCCGGCCTCCTTGAGCAAAGCGTTCGGTATGCGCTGAGTCATCGCGAGGAATCGATTCGCTACGCACTCACCTTTGCCGAAGGCATGACCGAGGCCCTCGCTGATGAATTCATCGGGATGTATGTGAATTCCTGGACCCTTGACTACGGTCCCACCGGGCGGCTGGCGGTTCGAACGCTGCTGGATCGGGCAGCGGACGCCGGACTTTTGCCGCGTGTTGAGGCGCCGGAGTTTGTGGGCGGCGCGCAGTGAGCCCGTTCGATATGCTCACCCGCTCATCGTCCTGAGATTGAACCGCAATGAGTGCATCGCTTCCACCTGCCGCTGAGACTGAATACGGATACGCGCCCCCAACGGTGCGGCAGTTCAGTGTGTTCTTGAACAACAAGGTTGGCAAGCTGTTGGAACTGCTGCGCACCTTTGATGAAGCGCCATCCACCCGCCTTGCCGCATTTTCAATTGTTGATTCCAGCGACTACGCCGTCGTTCGGATGATCTTCACGAACGCGGATGCAGCTCGGCACATTCTTCGGCGTAGCCAGTACACCTTCGCTGAGACAGACCTGATCATCATGGAGCTCGGCGAGCAGCAGTGTCTGAGCGGCGCGTGCCTGTATCTTTTGGGCGCAGAACTCAACATTCGCTTCGCGTATCCAATAATGTTGCGCGGTGAACATCCAGCGGTTGCCATTTGCGTTGATGACAACCACCTTGCGGGGCAGATCCTCCTCCGTAAACGGTTCCGTTTGCTTGCAGAGGAAGACTTGGCTCCCTAAGAGCACATTTGAAAGAAACCCATGGCCCGCATCATTCGTCACGTCGCTACTGCCCCCGTCAAGATTGAGCCTTCTGAGAAGCCAATCTTTGTGTGCGCCTGCGGTCTCACCAAGAACTTCCCAATGTGCGACGGCTCCCACAAAGTGTCTCGCACTGAAGAAGCTGGTCAGCTCTATGTGTACGGGGACGACCGCCAGGCCAAGTCGCATGGCGCTGATGATTTCACCGGCAGCACTTGCGCTTAACTTAATCCGCTAGCGAACGCGCTGGGTAGGTTGCTGAGGTCTTCTCGGTCTCCCACACTGTGACATGGTCCAAGGCTGCGCCAGCGGCGGCGATCTCATCGCTGAGCAGGTGGTGACAGACCTGTGCAATATTTTCCACGGACGGGTTCAGCTCCGCAAATTCCGGGCAGTCCACATTCAGGTGCCGATGGTCAAATCGATCAAGCACCGTGCGTCCGACAATTCCCTCAAGCGCTCCGGTTGTGAGGGCAGGCGCACCCGCACCAGTACGTACGCGCACGGCCACCGCGATTCGGTAGTTGTGACCGTGCCCGCTCGGGTGATTGCATTTACCAAAGGTGCGTCGGTTCTCGTCGTCTGACAGTTCCGGGCAATGCAGTCGGTGCGCGGCGCTGAATTCAAACTGCTCGGTCATGATGGCGTGATCGCGCATGGATGTGCTCCAGAGAAAGTTGACGAAAGGGCCGGGTGCCCATCGAATGGCGGAAATCGGAATTCCTTGTGGGAAACTCCGCTGCAAAATATCCGCCATCTGGGTCACAGCGTCAGCGGGATGAATGATGTTTGTAGTGCGAAAGAAGGACTCCAGCAGCGGGGCGAGGTGGGCTCGCACCACCGCATCAATCTCCTGGATGCCGATTAGATACCCCGTGCGGGCGTCGGGAACGCCTATGCATTCCACCGTGACTTCATGATGCGCCGTGAATCCATCAGAAGGCGGGATCCCCGCGAATCCGTTCCGATGCGGGTCCGTGGGAGCAATCTTTCCCTGCAGCACTGCTGCCGACGCGGGAATCCCGATTCGAACGGTGCGCCGCAGGGCGATGGTTTTGGATAAATATTTCTTCATAAACGAACGCAATTAGTTAGACATTCATTAGCATAGGTTGCCAACATCTCTATAATCAAACATCTTAGTGAGCCCCCGGAAGGGCTCGGCGTGAGCTTGTCTCCGCCGGGCCTTTTTAATTTTTCGGGTTCATTTCTGCCATTTCACTTGCTAACCAAACCCGCTCCTCGCCGATGATTGAGGTTCGATGCATGCACCCATCCGGGTTCAACTCACCACGTCAACACCGCGCGTCGCTCGGTGGCTGAGATCGCTGGGTGCAGTGACTCGCATCACCGGCATATCGGTGCTTTCGGTGGCCACAAGCGCCCTTGTTTCATGCGCGGGGCATCCGGGGAGCGGGGCGTTGCCTGCTCCGCAGGAACAACCGTTGGTCACCGCCACGGAGCCGCTTCCCACCATCCAACTTGGACCTGGCATCGTGGTCGACCGCTCCGCCGGTGAGGTCCGCGTGGAAGCAGAGGTTGCTGCTGATCGAGGCTGGCTTGAACAGGCTGTGTGCAAGGCGGGGACACGGGAACACGAATCACTGCTGGCTGTGTCTGTGGTACCAAGCAGCATTCATGCCGCGCTCCTCTTGATTGGGCTTGAACCCGGCGCGCCCGGTGAGTGGCGCGCTGCCCCCGATGGATCCGGCGCAGTGCAACGCATCTCGCCCCGCGGATCACCGCTGGAATTGTGGGTACGCACCAGTGCCGGTGTAGTGCCGCTCTCATCGTGGATTCATGACCCAGTTCATGGACATTCGTTCCCCGTTCAGCCATGGGTATTCGCTGGTTCACGCGTACGATCAAATACCAAGAGCATGGGACCCGGCGAGCACTACGTGGCAGATCGAACCGGCAGCGTCGTGGGCATCGTGACCTTTGGTGACGAGACGATCGCGTGCACCTCCGTCCTCTCGGATCAGGCCGAACTTGACGCGCCTGAATGGCAGGCGAATTCGGAACGAATGCCCGAGCCCGGAACGCGCGTTGAACTGCTGATTCGGCGCACCGGTGCTGGAACGCCCGCAAGACCCGCCATTCCCGCAGGGCGTGCGCCATGAGATTCCTTGGCATCGATCCTGGATTACGCATCACCGGCTACGCCTGCGTGGAACTTCGACCGGGCGCCGCGGAGCCAGCGCTGGTGGAAGCGGGCGTGGTGCGCCTCAATGCCAAGGACTCCATTTCCGCGCGGCTTCGAGCATTGCATGAAGAACTTGGTGCGCTGATCGATGAACTTGGCCCGGCGCGCATGGCGGTTGAAGAGGTCTTTGTTCATAGCGCGCACGTCAGTACGGCGGTGGTGATGGGGCACGGCCGCGGGGTGGTGCTGCTTGCCGCCGCTCTGCGCGATCTGCCGATTGACGAGTTTGCCCCCGCTGAGATCAAGAAGGCACTCACCGGACGTGGGCAAGCAAGTAAAGAACAGATGCAGCGCGCTGTCATGCAGCAGTTCTCGCTGCGCACACTCCCGGAACCACCGGACGTTGCCGATGCCATTGCGATTGCCGCATGCGCAGCGCGTCGATTCACCGGCGCGCGACGAGGCTCCACTGCGCAATGACTGCATCCGTTCCCATGTTCCTGATTTCGCGGCGCTTGATGAGCGATCAACTCACGCCGGTATTGGCATATCGGCGGCTGGTGTCCGCGGACGATCGTGCCGCGCCGAGTTTCCTCTTTGAGAGCGTGGAGAATGGTTCATCGGTCGGTCGTTGGTCCATGTTGGGTGCGCAGCCGATGCTGGAAGTGCTGGCACGCGCCAATGCAGTGACTGTGCGGGACCGAAGGCGCGGGACGGAAGAACAGAGCACGGCAGTCAATCCGCTTGAAACGGTGCGTCTTCTTGGTGCGCGGTTCACGCCGCATCCGATTGATGCCATGCCCGATGCATTCCACGGTGGCTGGGTGGGCTTCTGTGCCTTTGATGCTGTTCGCTGGCTTGAACCCGGCAAGCTTCCGTTTGCCGCCGCGCCGCGTGATGATCGACAACTTCCGGATATGCATTTCGGGATGTACAGAGAAGTAGCTGTCTTTGATCATGTTGCCAAGGTGGTGCACGCGGTGATTTCCGTTCCGGCGGATGAGCACGCCGATGAGGCAAGTGCACTGAAACACGGCCGCAACGCGCTCGATGCATTCTGCGCGCGGTTACTCGCGGGCGCGCCGCCGTTGGCTCCTGGCGCTGTAGACCTTGATATTGCTGCACGACCGGTACCCGGTGAACGCGCTTCGATGTCGCGCGCGGAGTTTGAGAACGCGGTGTTGCGCGCGCAGGATTACATTCGTGCCGGCGATGCATTTCAGGTGGTGCTCAGCCGACGCCAAGATCGCAGCACACCTGCCGATCCGTTTGATATTTATCGCGCGCTGCGGGTTGTGAACCCCAGTCCGTATCAGATCTACTTGCAGGCGGAAGGGTGCATCTTGGTCGCTTCGAGCCCGGAAATTCTCTGCCGTGTTCGTGGACGAACCGTGGTCAATCGACCACTGGCGGGTACTCGGCGCCGGGGTGGTACGGAGGCGGAGGATCGTGCGCTGGAAGTTGAATTGCTCGCGGATGAAAAGGAACGTGCCGAGCATGTCATGCTGGTTGACCTTGGGCGCAATGATGTTGGCCGCGTGTGTCGGCAGGGCACCGTGAGCGTCGATCGTTGCATGGAAGTGGAGCGCTACAGTCATGTGATGCACATCAGTTCAACCGTGACTGGCGAACTGAGTCCCGGGCTCGATTGTTGGGACGCGCTGCGTGCCACGTTGCCCGTTGGAACGGTGAGCGGTGCGCCGAAGGTTCGCGCTATTCAGATCATTGACGAACTCGAACCGGTGCGCCGTGGACCGTATTCGGGCGGCATTGGTGCAGTTGGATGGGACGGCGATATGGACATCGCTTTGGCGCTGCGCACCATGGTGATTCCGACCGCCGGCCATACCGAGGGCGCACCATGGGATGTGCATTTGCAAGCCGGTGCCGGCGTGGTTCTGGACTCAGTGCCAGCCGCTGAATTTGAAGAGACGATCGCCAAGTGCGCGGGTCTTGGTCGCGCGATCGATCTTGCAGAGCGTGCGTTCGGCGGTAAGTGAGGACGCAGCGCCGCTACTCAAGCGGTATAGGTGAATCATCATCAGTCGCCCGTTGCGCGGCTTTTTGCGCGGCCCGCTGCGCTGCCACTCGGCGAGGGTCTCGCTCAACTTCGGCGACCGCGCTTGGGCTATCGCTCGGTGCTGCCAACTTTCGCTTCAATGGTGGCGCTGCCAGTTCGTCGCCTGCCGACGATCCTTGATATGCAAGCAGCCCACTCGCTGCGCCCCATGCTGCTGCCCCAATCAGGCGTAGCAAGATCACGACTGCTATCGGCGCGTTGGCGGCGCTAACAATTTCTGCGAACATCACTACACCCACCGCGGTAAAGATCATCGGCATCAGGTACTTCGGACGCGCGACTTCAAGTGCGAGGCGTCCAATCACGCCGTCAATCAGTATTGACCCGGTGATCAGTCCGAGCGCCATCGCGCCGAACCACAGTCCTCCCACGGACAGGCGAATGACGCCATCAATCGTTGGGCCAACCGCGGAGGCAAGTCCGAAGTTCAGGAAGATCAGCGCGATCACGCCGCTCCCCAATTCAACAAACAGCAGGGTTTGGGCGCGCTTGAAGTCTTGTGCCCCGGCACTCACCACCTTGGAAGGGAGTGACTTCTCCGCATTTCGCAAGGCGATCAGGCGTTGCACGCTGCCGACCAGTGCCATGAGGGCCAGTGGCGGGCCCACGCACGAGACCATAAAGAGGCCGAGCGGCGCGCCAAATAGGAATGCTTTGGAGTACGAGCGCAGCGATTCGGCTGCCGCTTCGCGCCGACTTTCCTCAACAGCCACGCCTTCGAGCGTG